>JBOGJQ010000352.1:0-4394 GCA_050745405.1 Thermoanaerobaculia bacterium
ATCCGGAGATCGACGAGACGATATTCGTGAAGTAATCGTTGTCCGTTGTTCGTTAGTCGTTGTCCGTTGATGGCGCGTCATCCTGAGCGAGTGTGGGGGGAAGGGTGTGAGCGAAGGATCTCCTCAGTCGCGTCTCGATCCGGCAGAGTCGCGAGATTGAGTCGCAGCTGAGGAGATCCTTCGTCGCTTCGCTCCTCAGGATGACGACTCGATTCTGGAATTGGACAACGGATAACGGTCAACACACAACGGTCAACGATCAACGCGATTCCCACACCGCGTCGAGGCGCCGGTCGCGGCCGCAGGCCGCGCGGTAGAACTTATAGCGGATGTGGTTCTTCTGGTAGTAATCCTGGTGGTACTCCTCCGCCGCCCAGAACGTCGCGGCGGGCAGGATCTCGGTCACCACCGCCCGTCCGAGCCGCTGCTCCACGGCCGCCTTCGATGCGACGGCGGCGGCGCGCTCCGCGTCGTCCGCCACGAAGACCGCCGCGCGGTACTGCCCTCCCTTGTCGCAGAACTGCCCCGAGGCGTCGAACGGATCGACGTTGCGCCAGAAGACATCGAGGAGTTGCGCGTACGAGATCTTCGCCGGGTCGTAGAGGACCTGAACCGCCTCGTAGTGGCCGGTCGTTCCACTCGAGACCTCCTCGTACGTCGGGCTCGCCTTCGCGCCGCCCGTGTAGCCCGAGGTCGTGGAGAGGACGCCGTCGAGGCGGTCGAACGGCGGCTCCATGCACCAGAAGCAGCCGCCGGCGAAGATCGCCTTGGCGACGGCCCCGCTACGCTGCGCCGGGGGCGCGGGGCGCTCGTCCGCGGCGAGATGAGCCGCGAGAAGAACCGCCGAACAGGAAATGAGAGCACCGGCGAGAGCCCGTTTCAGCATGATGAACCTCCAGACGGGAGGGAAAACAGCCGGAGACGCTCAGCGCTTCCGGCCGCCGCCGAACCTCCGGATCGACTGGAAGTGGACGTCGAAATAGTTCGCGGCCGCGCGCAATGCACGGAAGACCGTCGATCGGTCGTAGCGGCCCACCGACTCGAGACCTTTCCGCATGTGCGCCGGAAGCTGTCCGCGGCAACGATGACAGAGCGCGGCCCCTCCGGTCTTCTCGAAGTCGCACCGGGGGCATTTCGGCTGTCGCGAAAGGCGGTCGAGATCGTCCTGGGTCACGAGGGGTCTCCGGCGCGCAAGGCGCGCCGCTCCATGATGATACGAGCGAGACGGTGCAAACGTCACGCGGCCGGGATCGTGTGATAGGTTCACGGCGATGTCACCGGACGACGCCTGGCTCGATTACGCGATCGGCGGCAACCCCGCCGCGGACTGGCTCGTGGCCCTCGGGATCGTCGCGATCGTGCTCCTCCTCATCGCGGTCATCCGCCGGTTGCTGAAGAGAAAGCTCCGGAACGCCGCGGCGACCGAGACCGATCTCGACGATCTGCTCCGCGACCTGGTTCTCCGAACGAAGCTCTGGCTCATCTTCTTCGTCGTCCTCGCCGCCGCGGCCAACCACCTCGAGCTCGAGCCGCAGGCCTGGCGTCTGCTGAAGGCGTTCGCCATCGTCGCCGGCGTGACGCAGGCGGCCCTGTGGGGCATCGGCCTGATCGATTACTGGATCGCGCGCTACCGGCGCAGGCGCTTCGAGACGGATCCCGCCGCGGTGACGACGATCGCCGCGTTCGGCTTCTTCGGCAAGGTCGCCGTCTGGATCCTCGCCGTCCTCGTCACTCTTCAGAACCTCGGATTCGACATCACGGCGCTGGTCGCGGGACTCGGCGTCGGCGGCATCGCCGTGGCCCTCGCCGCGCAGAACATCCTCGGAGACCTGTTCGCCTCCCTCTCGATCGTTCTCGACAAGCCGTTCGTTCTCGGTGACTTCATCGTCGTGGGCGGCGAGATGGGGACGGTCGAGCACATCGGGCTCAAGACGACGCGCGTGCGCTCCCTCTCGGGCGAACAGCTGGTTTTCCCAAACAGCGACCTGCTCGCCAGCCGCGTCCGTAACTTCAAGCGCATGACCGAGCGCCGCGTCGTCTTCGCCTTCGGCGTCCTCTACACGACGACGCGCGAGCAGCTCGAGCAGATCCCGCGGATCGTCCGCGAGACCGTCGAGGCGAGCGGGAACGTCCGGTTCGACCGCGCCCACTTCAAGGGATTCGGCGACTCGGCACTCGACTTCGAGGTCGTCTACTGGATGCTCGGCGCGGACTACAACGACTACATGGACACGCAGCAGACGATCAATCTCGAGCTGTTTTCCCGGCTGCAGGCGGTCGGCGTCGGATTCGCCTTTCCGACGCGAACGCTGCACGTCGAATCGTGGCCCGTGTTGCGCATGGAGGGTGAGGCCTCACCCCGATGACGAACGGATCCACGCCGCGGCGCCTTGGGGACGCTTTCGGCCAGCGGCTCCGCAGAGCGAAGTTCTCCATGCTCCGGCTCTACGCGCGCGCGCGGGTCTCGGAGCGTCAGCGTCTCCTCCTCCTGACGATCGTGGTCGGCGTCGCGAGCGGGTTCGCGGCCGTCGGCTTCCACGTCGGGATCCAGAAGCTGCAGTGGTATCTGTTCGGCGTCGCGACCGCGCGTTTCGAGCTCCCGTACCTCCCGTGGATCGTCCTCGCGCCGGCGGCGGGAGGTCTGCTGAGCGGCATCCTTCTCCACCGCTTCGTTCCGGAGGCGCGTGGCAGCGGCATTCCGCAGGTCAAGGCGGCGTACGCGACCCCCAACGGCGAAGTGCCCCTTCGCGTCGCCGCCGGCAAGTTCGGGATCGGCATCCTGCAGATCGGGACGGGATCGTCTCTCGGGCGCGAAGGGCCGACCGTGCAGATCTGCGCCGGCATCGCGAGCTGGATCGGGAAGAGCGCCGGCCTCTCCCGCAAGTCGCTCCGCCGGATGCTCCCCGTCGGCTCGGCGGCCGGCGTCGCCGCCGCATTCAACGCCCCCATCGCGGCCGTCACGTTCGCGATCGAGGAGATCGTCGGCGACCTCGATCAGGCGGTTCTTTCGGGGGTCATCATCGCCGCGGCCGTTGCCGCGGCCATCGAGCGCAGCGTCCTCGGCGAGGACCCCGTCATCAACGTCTCCCACTCCTACGAGCTCGAGCACACCTCGTCGCTGCTGCTGTACGCCGTGCTCGGCATTCTCGCGGCGATCGTCTCGGTGATCTTTACCGACGGGCTTCTCGGCCTCCGCGCGAAGTTCCAGAACATGAAGCGCATCCCGGTCTGGGCGCGTCCGGCGATCGGCGGTCTGGTGACCGGCCTTCTCGCCGCGCTCGCCCTATGGTGGGTCGGTTCCGGCGGCATTCTCGGCGGCGGCTACGCAACGCTTTCGCACGCTCTGAGCGGCGCTCTCGCCGTCAAGGCGCTCCTCGTTCTGGGCGCGCTCAAGCTCGTCGCGACGGTTTTCAGCTACGCGAGCGGCGGGGCGGGAGGGATTTTCGCGCCGTCCCTCTTCCTGGGCGGCATGCTCGGCGGCGCGCTCGGATGGCTCGACCTCGCGATCTTCCAGGGATCGAGCGAGCAGATCGGGGCGTTCGCTCTCGTCGGGATGGGCGCCGTCTTCGCCGGGAGCATCCGCGCGCCGATCACGTCGGTTCTCATCATCTTCGAGATGACGGACGGCTACTCGCTGATCCTCCCGCTGATGATCGCGAACATGACCGCGTACGGCCTCGCGCGGCGGTGGCGTCCGATGCCGATTTACGAGGCGCTCCTCGTCCAGGACGGCATTCACCTTCCGAAGCGCGGGGGCATCGGACGGACGCCGATCGCCGCCGCGATGAAGACGAAGGCGGTGACGATCTCGGCCGACCTCACCGCGGCCGAAGCGCTGGAGCGCATCGCCGAGTACGAATACACGACGTTTCCCGTGGTCGAGAGCTCCGGCCGGTTCGCCGGTTTCGTCACCCGCCCGCGTCTCGAAGCGCAAGTGCGCGTCGGAAGCGGATCGCGACCCGTGACCGAGGCGATCGCGCGCGCGGAGTACGTCTTTCCGGAGATGACGCTGCAGCACGCCGCGGAGCGCCTCCACCAGATCGGCGCCCACGTCGTCGCCGTCGTCGACGCCGAAGCGACGCGCAAATTTCTCGGCATTCTGACCTCGAGCGACATCGTCCGCGCGCAGGCGAGCGCCGGCGGCGAGTTCGACGATACGAGCGTGGCACGTTCGCGTCGCCCGACGTAGAATTGCGCGGGCCGAATGCAGCAGAGAATGACGAAAACGAGAGCACCGTCATCCCGAGCGTTCAGGGAGGGATCAGGAACGGGTGGGATGCGCGTGACGCGGCATTCTGGTTCGGCGGGAGAGCGAAGCTTCGTGGACCCGCCGATCGAGGACACACCGATCACAGTGCCCCGCCCGTCCCTGATCCCTCGCTACGCTCGGGATG
>JBOGJQ010000353.1:0-1316 GCA_050745405.1 Thermoanaerobaculia bacterium
GCGGTGACATGGCCTGAACGACCGCGGCGATCGCGATGCCGAGAACGATGCCGATGGCTGCGCCACCGGTCGAGAGCACCGCCGACTCGATGAGCACCTGGAACAGAATGTCGCCTCTTCGGGCGCCGAGTGCCTTGCGAATGCCGATCTCCCGCGTTCGCTCCGCCACCGACACCAGCATGATGTTCATGACGACCATGCCGCCGACGACGAGCGCAATGGCGACGAGACCGGGGAACGCGATGAACAGGATCCGGCTGATCCGGTTCCAGAACGCCATGGACTCTTCCGCGGTCTCGATCTCGAAATCGTTCGGATCGCCGGGGCGAACGCCATGGACCTGTCGGAGGATGGCCTCCAGCTCGAGCTGCGCGGCCTCCATATCCTCCGTCCGCTCCGTTCGGACCAGGATCTCGTCGACGACGCCATGGGGGTTCGTGAACCGGGCCATTGCCGAGCGGGAGGGCGCGACGACGCGATTGTCGAGCGATTCGCCGAAGAACGAGCCCTGTTCCTCGAGCACGCCGATGATGCGGAAGCGCTCACCGTTGATGCGGATCTCGCGGCCGAGCGGGTCGCGCGCGCCGAAGAGCGTCGCCGCCGTCTCGGCGCCGACTACGGCGACGGGCGCGCCGATCCGGTCCTCGAGCGCGTTGAACAGCCGGCCACGGCCGATCTCCCAGTCGCGGACGCGGAAGAATTCGGCGGACGCGGCGCCGAGCACGACGTCGTCAAGCTCCGTCCCGTCCGCGGTCCGAACGGTGCCGCTCCCGGCATCGCTGTGTACGGCGACGAGCGCCGGCACGGACAGTCGGTCCTCGATGATCTCGGCGTCGCTCATCCGGATGTCCGGCCGGCGCTGCCATTCCCGCCACTGCTCCTCGCTCGGATTCATGATGACCGCCGGCAGGCGGCGGACCGTGATCGTGTTGAGTCCGTAGACCTGACTCGCGAAGTCCTCCTCCATGTACTGGTTCATCCCCTCCACGACGGAGATGACCGTGATGAGGAACATCGCGCCGATCAAAACGCCGATCACGGCGAAGAAGCTCTTCAGCTTCTGCGATCGAATCTGCTCGAAGGCGAGGCGGATCCCGTCGAGTCGGCGCATGGTTCAGACCGCTGCGCCGGCGCCGGCCGGCACGCGCGCGACGTCGCTTTCGATGCGGCCGTCGCGCAGCGTGATGGTGCGGCTGGCGTGGGCCGCGATGTCGGATTCGTGCGTGACCACGATGATCGTCTGTCCCTCTTCCCGCAGTTGATCGAAGAGCGCCATGATGTCGGCGCTGGTGCGGCTGTCGAGGTTGCCGGTCGGC
>JBOGJQ010000354.1:0-11761 GCA_050745405.1 Thermoanaerobaculia bacterium
CGCTCGCGGCGATCGGCGGCGCGTACCTCTCGACCGGACAGTCGTCGCTGTTCACGCGGAACATGAGCGCAGGGCGCGGATTCATCGCGCTGGCGGCGCTCATCTTCGGGAAATGGCGCCCGGTGCAGACGATGCTCGCCTGCCTCCTCTTCGGGTTCGCCGAGGCCGTCGCGATTCAGATGCAGGGCGTGGCGCGCCTGCCGGTGCAGTTCATCCAGATGATCCCGTACGTGCTGACGCTCGTCGTCCTCGCCGGATTCATCGGCACCTCGCGCGCCCCGCGCGCGCTGGGGATCCCGTACGAGAAGGGATGAGGGCGTCCGTCATCCCGAGCGTAGCGAGGGATCAGGGTCGGGTGGGACGCTGATGACGCGGCGGCGGTTGTCGGCGGAAGACCGAATTTTCGTTATCCCGCCGACCTGAGCTCTCCGATCAAGGGTTGCCCACCCGTCCCTGATCCCTCGCTACGCTCGGGATGACGACGCTACTCTCGATCCCGGAGCTTCGCGTTTTCCTGGATCAAGGTTTCGAGGCGGTCGCGGAGGCGCTGGATCTCGTCGATCGCGACCTGCAACGTGGAGCGGAGCTCCTGCACGTGGGCCGTGCCGCGCTGGCCGGCGACGTGCTCGAGCTGCGCGGCTTCGTTCACGGTCTTCTGCAGCGAGACCGAGATGCCGAGGAGAAAGCAATTTCCGCAGAGCTTGCGGTCGTTGACCTGAACGACCGGGGAGAGGCCGCATCCGAAGCAGACCTCGTCCGCGTCCGTCATGGCAGCCGGCCCCCGATAGTCATGGTCCATTGGCGAAGTACGCCCGCGTCGTCGAAAGGTTGCTTCTATCGTTCGGGCACGAGTAAGTTGTAACAACGATCGCGCATGAAGAGCTGACACAGTTTCATGAATATCCGACCCGTCGCTGTCATCGAACCGCAAACCTGGCCGCTCGCGCCGAGCCAGTCGCGCGCAGGGCTCAGCGCCCTCCTCGCCGCGGCGGAGCGGCGCGTCGTGCTCACCGGCGCCGGCTGCAGCACGGAATCGGGGATCCCCGACTACCGCGGCCCGGACGGCGTGTGGCGCACGAGGCGTCCGGTCATGTACGGCGACTTCGTCCGCGACGAGAGCGTGCGCCGCTACTACTGGGCGCGCAGCTTCCGCGGGTGGGATCGGTTCCGCGCGGCCCGGCCGAACGCGGCGCACGACGCGCTCGCGCGCCTCGAAGGGGCAGGGGGCGTCGCCACGCTCATCACGCAGAACGTCGACGGGCTCCATCAGGCCGCCGGCTCCGAGCGTGTCATCGAGCTCCACGGCTCGAATCACCGCGTCGTCTGTCTCGACTGTCGCGAGGGCGCGTTGCGGGCGGACTTTCAAGCGCGCCTCGCCGAGGCGAATCGGGGATGGACGCACGAGGCGGTCGAGCTGCGCGCCGATGGGGACGCGGAAATCGACCGCGAACTGACGGCGGGTTTCCGCGTCCCGGGTTGTGAGAGGTGCGGCGGCGTCGTCAAGCCGGACGTCGTTTTCTTCGGGGAGTGCGTGCCGCGGCCCCGGGTCGAGGAGGCCATGAACGCCGTCGCGAACGCCGACGTCCTTTTCGTCGTCGGCTCGTCCCTCGCGATATGGTCCGGCTTTCGATTCGCGCGCGAGGCGGCCGCGCGCGGCGTTCCGATCGCCATACTGAACCGCGGCGGGACCCGCGCCGACGATCTCGCGACCGCCCGTCTCGACGCCCGATGCGGCGAGGCGCTCCCCGGCATCGTCGACGAGATCACCGAGTGAGGAGAACGACGCCGTGCAGCTCGAGCGCCCCCTCGATCCCATCGAGATCCGTGCCCTCGGGGCGCTGCTCGAAAAGCAGCTCGCCACCCCCGAGTATTACCCGCTCACGCTGAATGCTCTGGTGAGCGCGTGCAACCAGAAGTCGAACCGCGAGCCGGTCCTGGAGCTCGGTCAGGACGACGTTCGCCGCGCGATGGAGCGGTTGCAGGAGTTGCAGCTCGTCTGGGAGATCCACGGCGGGCGCGCGGTGCGGTACGACCATCGGCTCGACGGGCGCTGGGGACTGTCGCCGCCGACGAAGGCGGTCGTGGCGCTCCTTTTCCTGCGCGGCCCGCAGACGGCGGGGGAGATCCGCGGACGGAGCGAGCGGCTCCACGCGTTCGGAACCGTCGGCGAGGTCGAGGCGGAGCTCCGCTACCTCGCGCAGGGGGACGAGCCTCTGGTTCGCGAGCTGCCGCGTCGCCCGGGCCAGAAGGAAGCGCGGTGGACGCATCTCGCGGGCGGCGAGCCGTCCGCTGAATCCGAGGGCGAGGGGCCGGCGAGGGTGGTCGCGGCGGCCGATTCGCTGACGGGCCGCGTGGAGCGGCTGGAGCAGGAAATCAGCGAGCTCCGCCAGCAGATCCGCTCGCTCCGCGACGCCCTCGGTGAGCCTGAAAGTCATTGAGCCCACGTGACTTAGCATGTGGCAAGGCTGGAATGCCGGGCGCTCAATATTGTTATTAAGAGTACAACGACAAGCCGCGCGAAACGGCAAACCCCCGGCGACGGGGGGGCGCAAAGCACCGGACCTCGCACGAGGCAGCCGGGCTTCCGAACGTGGCGGGGGAGCGACATCGCAATCCCGCACGAGACCATCCGTGGCGAAGGAGATTGCGATGATCAAGCGAGCCCTACTCTTTGTTTCCGTCTTTGCGGTCGTGCTCGGCACGCCGGCCCGTGCCGAGTCGCTGTTCGAGCGTCTTTTCGGGACGCGTCAGTCCGTCTCGACCGAGCGCGTCGGCGGCCCGAACTTTCCGATGAGGGTTCCGGCGCACCTGCAGGGCATCATCCGCGAGGCGGCGGCCGAGACCGGGATCGACCCGAATCTTCTCGCGGCCGTCATCTATCAGGAGTCGCGATTCAAGGAGCACGCGGTGTCCTGGCGTGGCGCCCAGGGTCTGATGCAGCTCATGCCTCGGACGGCCCGCTACCTCGGCGTGACGGATCCCTTCGATCCAGAGCAGAACGTGCGCGGCGGCGCGCGCTACCTCGCGGAGATGTTCGAGAAGTTCGACGGCGACCTCGAGCTCAGCCTTGCGGCGTACAACGCGGGTCCGACCGCGGTGAGCCAGCGTGGTGCGGACGCAACGGAAGAAGCGGTGCACTACGTCCGGGTGATCACGAGCGTCTATTCGCCGTCGCAGCCGGAGCCGTGGATCGGCTGATCGCGCGGCGGGTCGCGTAGTAGAGTGGCGGTATGATCGAGATCGCTCCGGGGATCGCGATTCCGGAGTCGGAGCTGCGCTTCGTGGCGTCGCGCAGCGGCGGGCCGGGCGGACAGAACGTGAACAAGGTGAGCAGCCGGATCACGCTTCTGTTCGACCTGGCCGCCTCGCCGTCTCTCGGCGAAGCCGAAAAGGAGAAGATCGCCTCGCGCCTCGCGACGAGGATCAACCGCGACGGCGTCCTCCAGGTCTCATCGCAGAAGTTCCGGGAGCAGGGGATAAACCGCGCGGCCGCGCTCGAGAAGTTCGTCGAGCTGGTCCGCGAGGCGCTCGCGGAGCAGAAGCCGCGGCAGAAGACGCGGACCCCGAAAGGCGTGCGCGAGCGGAGACTGCGGGAAAAGAAGCTGCGGGGGGAGAAGAAGGCGTCCCGGCGCGCCCCATCCGACTAAGGAACAACGAGCAACGCCCAACGGACGCCTATATAACCAAAGATATATTGCCGTCCCCGGCCCGAAGGCCTACCCTCGACGGACTACGGTCAGGTGAATGTCTGGAGGCTCGCCGGGCGGCGGCTGGAGGGGTTGGGGAATGCGGGGGGTGTGCGCCGCTACGGTTGAAAGCGCCCCGGTGTGATTCCTTCCCCTTCGGTGATGCTGAGGCGCGCGAGAAGCCGGATGAACTCCCGCCCTTCCTGATCGGCCTTCCGATACGTTTCGCAGAGCTGCTCGACCTGCGCGAGATCCTCGGTCGCGGAGACGGTGAACCCGTCGCCCGGCTGTCCCGGGTCGGCCGTCCGGGTCCTCTTCCACGAATTGTGATCGAGCCGGTAGCAGATGTAGCCGGAGTGGCGGGCGATGCGCGCCGTCGGAAGCTGCTCGTGAAGCTCGATCGCGGCGGCGCTCTCTTTCTTGTTCGCGGTGAGCGTGTGGCCGCTGAAGATCGGCATGTGCTCGATCGAAATGGGGATCGCCCCGCGCGCGTTCGCGCGCTGCTCGTCGAGGGCCCGCGTGATGTGCACGGTCACCATCCGGCGCAAGGTGGCTCCCGACGAGCCGACGTCGATGAAGCGCAGGCCGGAGTGGTAGACGGTGAGACCGTCGCCGCCGGAAGAGAACCGCTCGAGCTTGCACCGGGTGACCTGCGCGCGGACCTGGATCGGCTCGTCGTCCCAGTGAAACCCGAAGCGCAACTCGGCGCCGGTCTTGAGGGGCTCTTCGTGCTCGATCCGGGCGCCGTCGAGGCTGATGTCGACGACCACGACGCTCTGCGAGCCGAGCTGCGCAATGAGCGGCGGCGCGAGACGGATGCGATGGACTCTCCGCTTGCGGTCGTAGGGCATGGGTGCGGTTCGACTGCAAGTGTACTTTTTCGAGCCAGATCAGGCCAGAGTCCCGAACGGTCGAAGGGGTCGTTCAGCGACCGCGTGTCCGCACCCGATCCCACGCGTCGCGCACCGCCGGCCGCGCCTCGTTCCACGCGAGGCCGCCCTCGCCGCGGGTCGTGTGCCAGTGGTGCTCCAGCTCCGGCTCGATGTCCTCGAACGAGCGGCCGGTGAAGGTCGGCAGGACGGCCTTTTCCCACCCGAAACGGTACGCCGGTTGATATCGATCGTACGGCACCTCCGGCCGCGCGTACGGCCGGTGCGGATACTCGCTTCGCCAGTGCGCCTCTTCCTCGGTCGGATTCACCGCCTCGGCGATTCCCTTTCCGGCGTAGCCCCCGGCGACCGCGCCGATCGCCCCACCGACCGCCGCCCCCGCCGGCCCGCCGACCGCACCCCCGATCGCCGCCCCCGCCGCCGCCCCCCCGGCAGCACCCCCGCCCACCCCCAGCGGGTGCGCCCCCGGCTCCCTCGAGAGGGGGTCTTCGTGACGGTCCTTCTTTTTTTCTTTTCGGTCGGTCATCAGGGGAGGTGGAGTGCAATGCGGGGGCCGGGGACAAGAAATGCTGTCTACGAAATCCTTCGTTGACACTACGAAACCCTTCGTATACATTCCCCGTACAAGCTGAAAGAAGGGATCGACGATGACTCGAAACGGACTGCCGAGGCCCACCGATGCGGAGCTCGCGATTCTGCGCGTGCTGTGGGAGCGGGGCGAGTCGACCGTCCGCGAGGTCCACGACGTTCTGGCACGCGGATCGGCGATCGGCTATACGACCGTTCTGAAGCTGATGCAGATCATGACGGAGAAGGGGCTCGTCGAGCGCGACGAGTCGCAACGCGCGCACGTCTACCGCGCGCTCGCGACCGAGCAGAAGACGCAGCGGCAGCTTCTGACCGATCTCGTGGACCGCGCGTTCGGCGGTTCGGCGAGCAAGCTCGTCATGCAGGTGCTGTCCGATACGAAAGCCACCCCCGAGGAGCTCGCGTCGATTCGCGCGCTGCTCGCGAAGCATGAGGAGGAGACGCGATGATGGGAGCCGACCTCGCCACTTCAGTCATCGACGCGACGGCGTCGACGCTGGTGCATCTCGTCTGGCAGGGAGGGGCGATCGCGCTCGTGCTCGCCGCGGTGCTGCGGACGCTGCGCGGCGCGCGCGCGGAGACGCGGTACCTCACGTCGGTCGCGGCGCTCGTCGCGATCGCGCTCGCGGCCGGGCTCACGTTCGCGTGGCAGTGGGACGCGCCGGCGGCCGCCTCGAACATTTCGCTCATGGAGTCCGCGGTCGCGCTTCCCGCGCCGCTCGATCGCGCCCCCGCGATTCTCGGCGCGAGTGCCGCGCTGCCGGATCGCTCCTCCTGGCGCGAGATCGCCGAAGCGTGGGCTCCCGCGCTGGTCGCTCTCTGGTTCGCCGGCGTCTTCGTCTTCTCGCTTCGGCTGGCGATCGGCTACGCGCGCGTGCTCGAGCTCGTGCGCGAAGCGGAACAGCGGGTGAGCGAGCCGTGGACGAGCGCGCTCCGCGCGATCTCGCGCCGGCTTCCGCTCGCGTCGACCGTTCGCCTCCTCCAGTCGCGCCGCGTCGAAGTCCCGACGGTGATCGGCTGGCTTCGTCCGGTGATCCTCATTCCCGCTTCGGCGCTCACAGGGCTCGATGCGCGGCAGATCGAGACGATCCTCGCGCACGAGCTCGCGCACATCCGCCGGCACGACTACCTCGTGAACCTCTTCCAGAGCGCGATCGAGACGCTGCTCTTCTACCACCCGGCCGTCTGGTGGATCTCGCGCCAGGTGCGGATCGAGCGGGAGAACTGCTGCGACGATCTCGCGATCGCGATGTGCGGCGACCGTCTGCTCTACGCGCAGGCGCTCGCCGAGCTCGAGGAGCTGCGCGCGCTGGCGCAGCCCTCTCTCGCGGCGACCGGCGGCTCGCTCCTCGCGCGCATCCGGCGGATCGTCGGCGGCGACTCCGCGACGCACGTCCACTCCGGCTGGTTTGCCGCGTTCGCCCTGCTCACCCTCGCCGCGGCCGTCGCCGTCGCGGCCCCGATGACCTCGCACCGCGAGGATGGATCCCTCGGGCCGGCCGCGGACGTCCTTTTCTGGCCGGCCGATTCGGGCGTCGCGCACGTCGCGGCCGCCATTGCCGGCTCGAGTCGGTTCGTTCTCTCGGCGGGAGTCGCCGAGTCGCCCGAGTCGCTCCGGCTCGAGGAGCTCGACGCCGGCAGCGTGGCGGACGTCGTCGAGACGGCGCACGCCTCGTCCGGCTACGCCTACGCGTTCCAGGTGGCCGACGTCGACGCCCAGGGCGAGACGATCACCGTCCGCGAGGCGCGCGAAGAAGACGACGAGAACGAGGACGAAGGGCGCACGACCTCGGGACTGACGATCGACGATCTCGTGCGGCTGAAGAACGCGGGCGTCGACGGCGCCTGGGTCCGGCGCATGCGGGAGCTCGGTTACGACCTCTCCCTCGGCGAGCTCGCGGCCCTGCGCGCCATCGGCGTCACGCCCGAATATGTCGATTCGCTCCGCGCGGCAGGCTACACCGACCTCGATCACGAGGAGCTGCAGGCGCTCCGCGCCGTCGGCGTCTCGGCCGAGTACATTGCCGAGCTCGCGAAGTTGGGTGTGGAGCGTCTTCCCGCCGAGGAGCTCGTCACGATGCGGGCGGTGGGCGTCACGCCGGCGTACATCGCGCAGATGAGAAAGCTCTTCGGCGACGACATCGAGGCGGAAGAGTTGGCCCAACTCCGGGCCGTCGGCGTCACCGCGGAGTACGTGGCCGCGATGAAGGCGGCGGGCGCGGAGGTCGACGTCGAGAGAATGGTCGAGCTGCGCGCGGTCGGCGTCACGCCCGAGTACGTCGCGGCCCTGCGCACGGCGGGATTCGCCGAATCCGATCTCGACGACGTGGCCGCGGCGCGCGCCGTCGGCGTCACCACGGAGTACCTCGCGGAGATGGCGCATTACGGCATCGAGGATCTGGATCTCGAGGACGTGACCGGGCTTCGCGCCGTCGGCGTGACGCCGGCGTGGATTCACGAGATGGGAGCCGCCGGTTTTCCCGAGCTCGAGCCGGACGAGATGCAGCAGCTCCGCGCCCTCGGGGTGAGCTCCGCGTGGGTCGAAGAGCTCCGCGCGGCGGGTCTGCGGAACCTGACCGCCGAGGACCTCATCGATCTGCGGGCGGCGGGAATCGACGCGGAGTTCATCCGGAAGCTCGAAGGAAAACCGGCGCCGCAGAAATGAAAGGAGCCGACATGGCGAAGGTTCTGATCGCTCTGCTTCTCCTGCTGACCGTATCGGTTCCTCTGGAGGCGGCCGAGGGCGTCTGGGTCGCCGATCCGTTCGGGGATGACGCGCTCTGGCTCTCCCTCTCGATGCGCGATCGCGGCCACTGGATGAGCAGCATCACCGTTCCGCTGACCGATTTCGAAGGTCTCCCGTCCGGCGTGTTCGCCGCGTCCGGCTCGACGCGCGTCTCGTTCCGCCTTCCGCGCCAAGCGGGCGCGATCGCGCTCGAAGGCCACGTCACGGACGGCAAGGCGTCGGGGCATTTCACGTTCACGCCGGGCGATACGTTCCGGCGCGCGCTGCGCTCGGAAGGATTCGGCGACTTCCGCGACCGCGAGCTTCTCCTCTTCGCGCTCCACGACACGAGCACCGCCACGATTCACGCGCTGCGAGACCTCGGCCTCGATCTCGACCACGAGACGCTCCTCGCCTCGGTCATCCACCGCGTCACTCCGGAGTGGGTGGAGTCGATCCGTGCGCTCGACATCGAGATCGACGACGCCGAGACGGCGATCGCGATGCGCATTCACGGCGTGACGCCCGAGTACGTCCGTGAGATCCGCGCTCTGGGCTTTTCCGAGGCGAGCGGCGAGGATCTGATCAAGATGCGGATTCACGGCGTGACGCCGGAGTTCATCCAAGAGATGCGCGCGCTCGAGATCGAGGCGGAGCCGGAGGAGTGGATCCGGATGCGTATCCACGGCGTCGATGCGGATCTCGTGAAGCGCTTGCGCGCGAAAGGCTTCGGGACGCGCGACCCCGAGGTGCTGATCAAGGCCCGGATTCACGGAGTGGACCGGCTTCTCGAGCGCTGACCTCCACAGATTGCGCAGAAGAGTCATCCACAGATTACACAGATTTACACAGATTGATTTGTCGGCATTCATCCGGACAGCCAAAGTCACCCGACGAAAATCCACAGATTGCACAGATTTACACAGATGGGTTGTTGGCATTCATGTGAACGGGCATGGAGCCAACCAACGAAAAAATCTGTGAAAATCTGTGTAATCTGTGGATAACCCGCTCTGCGAAAATCTGTGGATCAAGGCCCGGATTCATGGGCTGAACCGGCTTCTGGAGCGATGACCGGGCCGGACGTCTCCGGCGCCGCCCCCGCCGGGACGATGAGCGGCGCCTCGGCGCGGACGGCGAACGCCGTCTTGTAGATCTCGATGAGCGTCACGAGAAGGACGAAGACGAGCGGCCCGAGGAAGATCCCGGTCGGCCCGAACGCCTGGAGGCCCCCGAGAATCGCGAAGAACAGGATGATCGGGTGCATGTTCACGCCGCTGCGCATCACGGCGGGGCGGACGAGATTGTCGACGAGCGACACCGCGACGAAGCCCCAGGCGAACAGGAAGATCGGACGCCACCAGCCGAGCTGTCCCTGCGAGGCGAGAAACGCGAGGTAGAGACCCGACGGGAACCAGACGGCCGCCGCGCCGACCATCGGGATGAGCGAGAAAATCGACGCGACCGCCCCCCAGAAGAACGCGCCCGGAACGCCCGCGATGAAAAGCCCGATCGCCGTCACGAAGCCCTGCGCGAGAGCCGTCAGCAACTGCCCCCGGAACGTCGCGTCGACGACGCCGCGGAATTTCGTGAAGATCTTCTCGTCGTACACGTCCGGAAGCGGCGAGATGAATTTCACCTCGCGCAGCATCAGCAGCCCGTTCGTGTAGAAGACGAAGGCGCCGAGAAGCATCAGGAGAAATCCGAGAAAGACCCCGAAGAAGCCGGCGAGGAGCCTCGACCCCTGCATCGCGACGAAGGCGGGGATCTGCCGGACGACGTTGAGGACGAACTCCTCGATCCGCACCTGGTCGAGCTGGACCCACGGGACCAACCTCTGGACGACCGCCACGCCCTCGTCGATGCGCGCGATCGCGAAGAAGTTGCCGTAGTCCGTCGTCTGCAGGCGCTCGAAGAGGCCCGATGCCTGCTGGACGAGGAGAAGGATGAGGAGCGTCGCCGGGATGACGAGGACGAGGATGATGAACAGGAGCATCAGCGAAGCCGCGACGTTCTGACGGCCGCCGACGCGGTTCAGAACGCGCTCGTACGTCGGATACGTCAGCGTGACGATGACGAGCGCGAGGAGAAGGGGCGTGAGGAACGGACGGACGACGATGAATGCCGCGTACAGGATCAGCAGGGCGAAAAGGCCGTAGGTCACCGTGGCGAAGACCGTGAACCGCGGCGGCCGGATCTCGACGGGACTGCTCTCGCTCATGACGTGATTGTACCGATTGCTGATCGATGATTGCTGATTGCTGATTGCTGATCGATGATTATCGAATGACTGACGCCTCTCTCCTTCTCTCCTTCCGTCCGCCCGGACCGGCCGACGTCGAGACGATCGCCCGGTTTCAGGAGGCGATGGCGCGGGAGACCGAGGGGATCACGCTCGACGCGGAAACCGTGCGCCGCGGCGTCGCCGCGGTTCTCGCTGATCCGTCGCTCGGCCGCTACTGGCTCGCGGAGGCGGAAGGGGAGCTCGTGGCGAGCCTCCTTCTCACTCTGGAGTGGAGCGACTGGCGGAACCGGCGCGTCTGGTGGATCCAGAGCGTCTGGGTCGAGCCGGCATGGCGCGGCCGCGGCGTCTATCGGGCCCTCTATAGTCACGTCCAGCAGGAGGCGCTCGCCGATCCCGGCATCGCCGGGATTCGCCTGTACGTCGACCGGAGAAACGCACGCGCGCAGGCGGTGTATCGCGCGCTGGGGATGGATGGGGAGCACTACACGGTGTTCGAGTGGATGAAGGAGTGAGCGTTCATCGGCTCGTCCCGACCTCTCCCGGCTTGCGCAGCATCTTGTCGACTTCGAACGCGTGCATCTCCTCGGCCGCGATCATCGCGCGGGCGTACTCCTCGAGGACGATCGAACGTCCCTCGACGAGCTCGAACAGCTCGCGGTAGAGCTCCAGCCCCTGCTGCTCGTTCTCGAGCGCCTCGGTGAGGATCTGCCCGATCTCGTGCTTGTGCGTCTCCAGGAGCGGGCCGATGCCGAGGGAGGGATGTTCGCCGAGCGAGGTGATCATCTCGCCCGCCTGCTGCGCGTGCGCGAGCGACTCGTTCGCCTGCGCCCGCAGCCACGACACGATCGGAATGCGGTTGTAGCCGAACACCATGAACGAGTAGTGCGTGTAGCGGACCACCCCCGCGAGCTCGGCTTCGAGAATCCTGCTCAGGATCGAGAGAATCTTCTTTCGGTCGATCTTGTCCTTCGCCATCACTCCTCCGATCAGCGCCGCGAGACGACGCCCGCCTTGGCCGTGTCGCGCAGCCGTTCGACCAGAAGCAGGTTCAACGCCATGGCGAAACGCGCGAGCGTCTCCGGCTCCGGCTGGATCGAATCGAGCAGCGCGCGCTTTTCCCACGAGCGCACGATCGACGGCCCTTCGGCGCGAACCGAGGCCGAGCGCGGCGAATCGTCGATGAACGAGACCTCCCCGAGGACGTCGCCCGGGCCGACGGAGGCGAGGACGCGGCCGTCGGGGCCCACGATCTCGAGCACGCCCTGCTCCACGGCGAACAGGCGCGTGTCCTTCTCGCCCGCGCGGATCAGGTGCTCCCCCTGATCGAGCTCCACGATGCGGCCGATCGACTCGATGAGCAGCCGCTGATCGTCGTCCAGATAGCGGAAGAGGGGGTGATCCGAATGTTCTGTAAACAAGTAAGCTCCTGTGGATCGGTAGCTGGTAGCTGGTAGCTAGTGTAGTGCGTCAGCCTGTCGGCTTTATGTATGAGGCACTACACTAGCCCGCATCGGCAGCACGCCGGAGGCGTGCCAGACGGTAGCCGGGGTGTCCCGCGAAGCGGGACCCCCGGATTCGGAGATCCCGATCAATCCTGCACCCCGGCAGGGGTGCCAGACGCGAATCC
>JBOGJQ010000355.1:0-2785 GCA_050745405.1 Thermoanaerobaculia bacterium
TCGTCATCCTGACGAGCGAAGCGAGGAAGGATCTCCTCAGTTGCGACTCAGACTCGCGATGTCGTCCCGGCTCGAGAGGCGGCTGAGGAGATCCTTCGCTCACACCCGCCCTCCCCACCTCGCTCAGGATGACGCGCGGTGTGGTATGCCAAATACGGCCAACGGCCAACGGCCAACGGCCAACGGCCAACGGCCAACGGCCAACGGACCGACTACGAGCGACGAGCGACGGACGACTGACGACTGACGACCGGTTACACTGAACGCAGCATGCGTATCGACTGGGACGAGAGGACGATCGCCTGTTCGGTCGGCGATCTCGTCGCGCCGCAGGGGCACCGGCGGATCGGCGCCGACCGCGGCGACGCGTTCCGCCGGATGTGGCTCGGCCAGGACGTCCACACCCGCCGGGCCACCGAGCGCGCCGGCGCCGATCCGAACTACCGCGCCGAGGTCTCGGTCGTTCACGAGCTCGCCGCGGCCGGCTGGAAGGTGCGGATCGCCGGGCGGATCGACGGCCTCTCGCTCGACGCCGAAACCCGCCGGGCCACTGTCGAAGAGGTCAAGTCGATCCACTTCGATCTCGAGCTGCAGCGACTCTACGGGTCGGAGAAACTCCAGCGCTACCTCTTCCAGCTCATGCTCTACGCGTACTTTCTCTCCCTGCGCGAGGAGTACGCCGGGTTCGCCTTCTCGCCGCAGCTCGTCCTCGTCGACGTCGCGACCGGCGAGACGAAAACGATCGACGCGCCGTTCGTCGGCGGCGACGTCGCGAGCGCTCTCGAAAAGGCGGTCCGCAGTGTCGTCGACGAGATCGAGGCGGAGCGCGCGCTCCGCGTCGCGAAACGGGCGTTCGCTGAAGGAATCCCGTTCCCGTACGACCGCATGCGGCCGTTCCAGGCGGAGATGATCGACGCCGTCGGCCGCGCCGTCGCGCAGAAAGAGGCTCTCCTCGTCTCCGCGCCCACCGGCGTCGGCAAGACGATCGGCGCCGTTTACCCCGCGGTCCGCGAGGCGCTCCGCCGCGGCAAGAAGCTCTTCTACCTCACCCCGAAGACGCTCCAGCAGGAGCTCGCCGTCTCGACGCTCTCGGCGCTCAACGACGGCTCGTTCCGCACGCTCCGCATCCGCGCGAAACAGAAGATGTGCGCGCATACCCAGGTGATCTGCCACGAGGACTTCTGTCCGTACGCGTCGAAGTACCAGGAGAAGATGGAGCGGAACGGCCTCGTCGAACGGATCGTCGATGACCTCTCGTACTTTGACCCCGACGCCGTCTTCGAGATGGCGCGCGACGAGGAGGTCTGCCCCTTCGAGGTCTCGCTCGAGCTCCTCGACGAAGCGGACGTCGTCGTCTGCGATTACAACTACGTCTTCGACCCGTACATCGGCCTGAAGACGTGGAGCGACGAGGGCGACTGGTCCGACGCGGTCTTCATCATCGACGAGGCGCACAACCTGGTCGATCGGGCGCGCGGCTACTACTCCCCCGACCTGGCCGAGAAGGACCTCGAGCGCGTCGCGGCGTACCTCTCCTCGCGTCCGGGCTTCCCCGTCGACGGGTGGGAGGACCTCGTTCAGGAGCTGCGCGCGCACATCCTCGAGCTCGGGGAGGTCCTCGAGGGCGACGTGCCGCAGGCGCTCTGCGAGCCGAGCGCGCGCCTTCTTCTCGACCAGCGCGCGGACTGGGAGCGCCTGATGCTCCGCTACATCGGCTGGAAGGTGCAGCACCGGATCGCCGAGGAGGACGACCCGGTCGTCGATTTCTATTTCCGCCTCGTGAAGCTGACGAACCTCATCGGAGACGACGGCGACGAGTTCGCGCGCATCATCGAGAAGAGCGCCGATGGCCTGCGCCTCAAGATCTTCTGTAAGGATCCGGCGCGGTTTCTCGCGCCGATCCTCGATTCCGCGCACGCCGTCGTCGCGATCTCGGCCACGCTGCAGCCGTTCGAGTTCTACCGGCAGACGCTCGGCTTCCCCGCCGAGCGGACCGCCGAGCTCGCCCTTCCGTCTCCTTTCCCGCGCGAAAACAGAAAGATCCTCGTCATCCCCGAGGTCGAGACGACGTGGAAGAGCCGCGCGCAGCACTATGATCGGATCGCGGCGACCGTCACGCAGATGGCGCTCGCGACGGACGGGAACTTCCTGGCTCTCTTTCCGAGCTATGCCTTCCTGCGCGAGATCGGCGACCGCATCCCCCCGATCGGCAAGCGCGTTCTCGTCCAGCGGTCGGACATGACCGACTGGGAGCGACGATCGCTCCTCGAGGTCCTCCGCGCGCCGCGCGACGAGGGGACGCTCGTTCTCGCCGTCTCGGGCGGCATGTACGCGGAGGGGATCGATTACGAGGGAGAGATGCTGTCGGGGGTATTCGTCGTCGGACCCTCCCTCCCTTCGGTCTCGTTCGAGCAGGAGCTGCTCAAGCGGTATTTCGACGAGCAGTACGGCGCGGGGTTCGAGTACGCGTACCTGATTCCTGGGATGACGCGGGTCGTTCAGTCCGCGGGGCGTGTGATCCGGAGCGAGCGCGACGTCGGCGTAATCGCGCTTCTCTGTAAGCGCTTCACCCAGGCGACGTACACGCGCTACTTCCCGCCGGACTGGTTCGTCGACTCCCCGCGCGAGCTCGTCTCGCGCAAGCCGGTCGAGGAAATGCGGGCGTTTTTCGAGGAGAGGCGGAGCGGACAGATGTCGTTGCTGAAATGACGGACTCCCGCGCCCTTTCAGGGCGCACATCGATATTTTGTTCTCGTTTCCGGGGGCAGCGCGCCCTACGGGCGCT
>JBOGJQ010000356.1:0-9574 GCA_050745405.1 Thermoanaerobaculia bacterium
GGCTCGCGGCGAGACGCCGCGGCCACGCGTGTCACTTAGGAGCGTTTTCCACCACCCACCCCACCGCGCGCTCTTCCGCCCAGTAGCGGCACGCCCACGGCCGGCCGGAGACGAAGCCGGTGTGGCCGCCGCACGCGGTCGTCACGAGCTCGACCGAATCGCTCTTCGCCTCCCGTACCGCGTCGAGCACGCGCCGCGGCAGGAACGGATCGTCCTCGGCGCTGATGCAGAGCACCGGTGTCGCGATTTTCCCGACGAAGCCGAGGCTGCTGCTTCGGGCGTAGTAATCCGGGGCTCCGGTGAATTCGTGGTACGGACCAGTCGCCGCATCGTCGAACGCGAAGAACGTCCTCGCGCGGAGCGCGCGCGGCAGATCGATCCGCTCGCGCGCGAGGGCGAAGCGCTCCACGGCGGACCGCGCCTTGCTCTTCAGCGATCGGAGAAACGATGCGGTGTAGAACGCGCCGAGGCCGAGCTCGAGGTGACGCGCGCCGGCGCCGAGATCGAATGGCGTCGAGATCGCGACGCCCGTCACGACGCTCTTCTGATCGGGATTCTCTCCCATCCACTTCAGCAGGACGTTCCCTCCCATCGAGACGCCGACCGCCGCGAGCCGCCGTTCCGGCTCGCGCGCCCGAAGCGTCCGGACCAGAAAGTCGAAATCCGACGTCTCGCCGGAGTGGTAGAGGCGCGGCCGCCGGTTCGGGATCATCCGGCGGACGTTCCGCGGATCGCGCGCGCAGGAGCGGTAGTTCATCACCGTCGCCGGAATGCCGTGTCGGCCGAAGAGGGCGACCATCCCCTGGATGTACGTCGAGTACGAGCTTCCTTCGAGGCCGTGCAGAAACACGACGCGAATGTCCGTTCGCTCCGCATCGGCGTGATCGACGATCAGCTCGTCGCCGTCCGGCGTCGTGAGGACCTCGCGCCGGTAGTCGATCAGGCGCCGCGAGCGCCCGACCCGCCCCCACACCGTCTGCAGGTGCGGCCCGCGGAGCCAGGCCGCCGGCTCGAAGATCGCCGTCACGGCGCGCATTATCACCCCGCCTGCAACTTCCGCGACGCCCCGCCCGTCCCGAACCTCGGCGCCGTCCGGGACGATCTCCAGGATGGACCGATCGAGCAGATGCGCGTCCTCGTCGTCGAGGACATGCGCTAGCTCTTCCCGTTCCGCCCGAGGCGGCAATCGGGACAGCGGATCGTGTGCGGCGTGATCTCCGGATTCGCCTCGATCCGGACGCTCCACCCGTCCCGCTCGACGAGGTCGAGGAGCGCCTGGATCGCCTCCTCGTCCTCCCTCTCCCGCTCGCCGAGGCGGCCGCAGACCGAACAGCGAAAAACGAACGAGCTCATCGACTCGCCGTCCTCCCGCGGTTGGGAGCGCCGGGGAGAGCTTCCCCCCGGCGCTCCCGGACCAGCGTCTCCTCCGGTGGGCTAACCGCCCCCGCCTCCCGAGCCATCACCCCCGCCCTCATCCTGGTTTCCGTCCGGAACGGTCAGAACGTCGTCCGACGGAACGCTCGCGCGCTCCGGCACCAGGCGCGGCGCCGCCAGCGGCGGTACGAACATCGACAAACCGAGAAACAGCAAGAAAATCCATCTACGCATGTACCCTCCCTTTGCCCCCGGCATCTCGCGGGGACTGTCGAGGAGGGCGCCCTCTTTCAAATACGGAGTGTCGAAAAATCGACGAAGTGATACCCATCCCCCGAAAAACTTTTCAGGACAATCCGGGAACGGGTCAGATCTCGAGGAAAAGGAGGGCGGGCTCGGCGGGCAGACGCTCGAGGTAGGAACGGACGCGGGTCAGCGCGGGCCGCGCTGCCGCGCCGTCGGCGAGGCTTTCGGAGAGGTAGGCGAGCGCCGCGAGAGCGTTGGCCGTCAGGCCGCGATCGCGGAAGGTCTCGTGAAGCTGCCGGCACTCGGCGGCAGTGTCGGCGGAGGCGGATGAAGCGAGCTCGGCCTCGATCCGGTCGAGGGCGACGAGCGCGGCCTCGATCTCCATTCCGATCCCGAGGAACGCCTGTTCCGCCTCGACGAACCGCGCCCGCGCCTCGGCGGCCTTGCCGCCGCGCTCGAGGAGCTTCGCGACGCCCCAGTTCGTCCGGATCTCCTCGCGGGTCATGCCGAGCTCGCGATAGAGGACGAGCGCCTGGAGCAGATGGGGCCCGGCGAGATCCGCATCCCCGAGCTCGATGCTGAGCTGACCGATGTTGTTGTGGATCTGCGCGCGCAGCGAAAGCTCCGCCTGCGCCTCCGGGAGCAGCACGAGGAGCAGATCCCGCGCCTCGCGCTGCCGTCCCGCGGCGGCCGTGATGACGGCTTCGAGCATCCGGCAATGCATCAGCCGCTCGGCATCGCCGAAGTCGCCGAAGACGCCCGCCGCGCGCTTCACGCGCGCCAGCGCGTCGTCGAGGCTTCCCTTCTCGCGGAGGATGCTCGCCGCGATGTAGTCGGCGACGGCGATCTGGTGATCGGTCGCGATTCCTCCTTCGTACTCACGGATCGCGGCCTCGGCGGCGGCGAGTCCGTCGTCGTGCCGCCCCAGGTGGCGGAGCGCGTTCGCGGCCTCCTTGTGGATGCGTCCTCTCCCGGTCGCCGCGACGACGTCCGGATAGGCGGACCAGTCGAGGCGCGCGGCGAGCGCCGCGGCGGCGCGCGTGACCTCGAGAGCCTTCTCCGGGTTCGTCTGCAGCAGAGCATGCGCCGCTTCGAGGACGGCGTGCAGGAGGCCCGCGGTCGGCGCGAAGCGGGCGAGGATCGCATCCGCGCCGGAAGGATCGGCGACGAGGGCCGCCGTCGCCGGCGCGGCTTCGTCTTCCTCTTCCTCGAGAAGAGCGGCGCGGTCCACGATGGAGCGCCGCGGCGAGCGCGGGAGCATCTGCGGGTCTTCGGCGATCCACACGCGCGGAGCCCGGAGCGTCTTCGTGAACTTCCGGAAATCGACGACGCGCCCCCGGCACGGGTCGCATCCGGCGAGATGCGGATGGTCGTCCGACGCCGTGAGGATCTCGCTCTCGGAGAGATGCGTCATGCTTCCCTCCAGAGGTGATGCCACGCGCGCCACGCCTTGCGCAGGCACTGGTGGATCAGCTTGCGCGCGTATGCCGGCGTCGTCCGCAGATCGCCCGCCATTTCGCCGGGCGTTGCTCCTTCCCAGTAGTGGAGCTGGAGCGTGCGGCGGCACTTGGCGTGAAGGCGCCCGACGACCTGCCGCACGGTGATCTCCTCCATGAGCTCCTCGGTCTCCGCCGAGACGAGACAGCGCGGCGCGTCGTCGAGCGACTCGGTGCTCAGCGACCAGTAGCGGCGCGAGGCATTGCAGACGCCCCCGATGAGCCACGCGCGCGGGTCTCGAACCTCGTGCCGCACCGTGAGAAAGCTCAGGAAGACCTCGTGAACGACGTCTTCGGCCGCCGCGGGGGGAACGCGGAAGCGATGCATCGCGACGTCGCAGAGGAAGCCGAAATACTCCTCGTAAACGGCCGTGAACCACGCGTGCGCCGCGCCGGACGGGGTGACGGAAACGGAAGACATGGGCAGCGGTGTAGGAGTATGGCCGAGAGGCGAGGTGGCGTAAAGCGGTTCCGTCAGCGAGGCGGGGCCTCGGCGGAGGAGGTCCCCTCGGGCAGCGGCGTCTCGCGCGTCCGGCGGCGCACCGCGTCCGGCGGCGGCTGCGCGACGTCCTCCCCCTCGATCCCATATTTAATGAAGAAGGCGGCCACCGGGACTCCGAGGAGGAGACCCCAGAGGCCGAAAAGGTGCTCGGCGACGAGCAGGATGACGATCACGGCCACGGGGTGGAGCCGGAGGTGGCGGCCGTAGATCAGCGGGTTGAGCATGTACGCCTCGACCGCGTGGATCACGAGGACGAGGAGGATGAGCCAGAGGACTTTCGCGATGCCGCCGACTTTGAAGGCGAGCAGAGCGGCGGGGATCGTCGAGAGGATCATCCCGATGATCGGGATGTAGGAGCAGACGAAGACGATCGTCGCGAGGAGCGCGATCGACGGGAGTCCGAGGATGACGAAGACCAGAACCGAGAGAAGCGCGTTGACCACCGCGACGACGCTCTGGGCCTCGAAGGCGCGGCCGAGCATGATGCCGAACGCGCGAATGCTCGGCGCGACCTCGGCGTAAACCTCGGCGGTGGGCCCCTGGCCCAGGCGGGCGATGCGCTCGCGCGTGCGCGGGAGGTCCCAGACGAGGAGAAACGAGAGGAGGATCGAGAGGAGGAACTGGAACGCGAAGACGACGGCGTGGTTCGCGAAGAGTGTGATGGCGCGGATGATGCGCGGCATCGAGGCGACGATCGAGGCGTCGATGCGGCCGACGACGGCGGCGTAGGCGTCGGACTGGCGGAACTCGACGAAGGCCGCCTCGCCGGCGGCGAACACGATGGCCGCGTCGAGGAGCTGATGGGCCTCGCGCTGGAGGACGCCGTCGTTCGCCGCCGGACCCGCGACGTTTTCCGTCACGATGTACTGCCGCGCGAGCCCCCGCGCCTCGGAGATCATCCGGGGAACGATCAGAAAGAGAGCGCCGGCGAGAATCGCGAGCAGGACGACGTAAACGAGGACGACGTTTAGCTTCCGGCGGGGAAAGCGACGCGTGAGCTCCTTCACCGCGGATGATGCGATGTAGGCAAGGACGAAGGTGACGAAGAAGATCGGGAAGAGGTGCCGGAGGAGGTAAATGATCCCGATCAGCCCGGCCCAGATCGCCCACTTCTCGAATTTCAGCAGGAGCGTGGAGTTCATCCGGGGTACGAGTGTACCGCCTCGCGATCCTCGATCAGCAATCTGCAATCGTTGTCCCCCGCCCACCCATTGAGGATTGCTGATTGAGGATTGCTGATTGCCGATCTCCTGGTGCTACGATCGCATCCGGCGCGCGCCCCTAGCTCAATGGATAGAGCAGCAGACTTCGGATCTGCCGGTTGGGGGTTTGACTCCCTCGGGCGCGCCAGCATCACTTCCCCCGCAGCGTCCGGAACGTGAGCGAATAGCGGAGCGACGGCGTCGAGCCGATGCTGTGCTGCCACGCCGAGCGCGCGGCGCCGGTGAGCAGATAGAGCGACCGCGGCTCGACGTCCGCGCCCCAGCGGTCGAATCTTCCCGCGGTGCGGCGGCGGAACCGGAGCGTGCACGCCGACAGGAGCGAGATCCCGGCGACGATCGGGCCGAACATCGGCGCGTCGCGGTGCCATCCGATTCCTGCCCCAGACGGGTAGCGAGAGACGAGGAGCTCCGCGAAATCATCAGGCACGATGCCTCCCACGGCCGCCGCCCGCTCGCGCACGCCGAGAAACGCCTCCGGGATCGGCTCGGTCTCCTCCACGCGCCAGCGCGCGTAGTCGTACGTCCAGCCGAAGTGCGCCGTCGTGCGCTTCGCGACGGCGCCGCGCATCACGACTTCCCGGAATTCGATCGATTCGATCGCGGCGAGGAGGTCGCGCTCCTCGTTTTCGGACAGAAAACCGGGGTCGTAATGGAAGCCGGCGGGTGGCTCGCCTCGAGGCATGCCCGGCATTCTGTGGGGGGCCGGTCCTGGCCCGCAACCGCACGAGCCACCTCCCGTGAACGTGCCCGCGCCCGTGCCCGGTCTTTTTCCAGCGCCGCCTCGACGCCTGAGTCGAAAAGCCGGGCACGGGCACGGGCTCGGGCACGTTCACGGGTGAATGTGATCCGGGTCACCGACGCGGTGCCGTACAATCTTTCGATCCGAATCGAGGTGAGCCTGTGTTCTGCCCCGCGTGTGGCGCCAAGAACGATCTCGAGCGGGCGAAATGCTTCGTCTGCGACAAAATCCTTCCGCACGGCCAAAGCTCGTCATCTTCCGATTCCCGCCCCCGTATCGCGCGACCGCAGCACGTCGAGACCCCCGGCTCGGTCGGCGACCGGATGCTCGCGCTCCTCTTCGATCGTATCCTCCTCGCCGCTCTCGCACTCATCGTCGCCGCTCTGATCGCGAGCTCCTGGACCGCCCCTCGCCTCTCGCCGACAGTCCTGGCGATCCTCGCCGCGATCGGGTTTCTCCTCCTCGCCTTCGTGTATCACCTCCTCGGTGAGGCGCTCGCCGGCACGACGCTCGGGAAGGCGATCCTCGGTCTCTACGTCCGGAACGAAGGCGATCGCGGCACGTTCGCCGCCATCGCGATCCGCAACGCTCTCCGCGTCGCGGACGGCCTCGGTCTCTACGCCGTCGGCTTCTTCGTCGCCCTCTTCGCGCCGCGCCATCGCCGGATCGGCGACCTCGTCGCCGGGGCCGTCGTCCTCGCCGACCGCGTCCCCCCGGCCGCGCGCGCCGCGCTCCTCGTCACCTTCGCCGCCCTCGTCGGCACTTCCCTCTGGCTCGCCTGGCAACTCTGCCCCGCCTGCGGCGCCGACGCCGTCCGCGTCGCATTGCGCTGACCCACCTCCAACTGACAACCGACAACCGGCAACCGGGCGGTCGGCAACGTATTTGGATATATCCTCCGCCCATGGACCCGTTTGCGTACGACCGCTACGAGCTCCGGCGGAAGTTCTTCTCGGTCATCCACACGGACTTCTTTCTCCACGCGCCGGACGGCGCGATCGTCCTCTTCGGCCGGAAACGCGGGTTTCGTCTCAAGGAGGACATCCGCCTCTGGACCTCCCCCTCGATGGACCGCGAGGTGCTGTCGATCCAGGCGCGCGGCGTGCTCGATTTCTCCGCGACCTACGACGTGATCGACTCGCGCGAGCAGCGCGCGATCGGCGCGATCCGGCGGAAGGGGCTCCGCTCGATCCTGCGCGACGAATGGATCCTGCTCGACGCGAGCGACCGGCAGGTCGCGACGCTCATCGAGGAGTCGGCGCGGCTCGCGCTCGTCCGCCGCTTTCTCACGAACCTCGTGCCGCAGGCCTTCGACGTGATCGTCGACGGCTCGCCCGTGGCCACGATCCGGCAGAATTTCAATCCGATCCGCCTCCGTCTCGCTATCGATTTTTCGCTCGATCCGGGGCGACGCCTCGACCGGCGCCTCGCGATCGCCGCCGCCTCCCTCCTCGCTACGATCGAAGGCCGGCAGGAAGACTGAGGCGACGCGGTGTCGGATCAGGGCCTCCGCGACGACGTCCGCCTTCTCGGCGAGATCCTCGGCGACACTCTCCGCGCGCGCGAGGGCGACGAGCTGTACGAGCGCGTCGAATCCGTTCGTGCTCTCTCGAAGGGCGGACGTGGCGGAGACGAGCAGGCGTGGGCGCACCTCCAGGCGCGCCTCGAGGGGATGGCGGCCGCCGAGGCGCTGCCGGTCGCGCGGGCGTTCGCGCAGTTCCTCACGCTCGCGAACATCGCCGAGCAGCATCATCGCATCCGCCGCCGCCGCGAGTACCAGCGCGACGAGGCGAAACCGCAGCCCGGATCGTTCGAGGAAGTCTTCACGCGACTCCTCGGTGACGGAGCCCGGCCCGACGATCTCCTCGCCCTCATCAGACGGACGCGCGTCGAGCTCGTCCTCACCGCGCATCCGACCGAGGTCGTCCGGCGCACGCTGCTTCACGTGCACGGCCGGATCGCGGAGGTGCTCGCCCTCCTCGATCGCGACGATCTCACGCCGGGCGAGCGGAGCGGCGCGCACGACGAGCTCCGGCGCCTCGTCACGACGATGTGGGAGACGGACGAAGTCCGCTACGAGCGTCCGACGCCTCTCGACGAGGTCCGCGGCGGGCTGTACATCTTCGAGCAGACGCTCTGGGACGCGGTGCCGCACTTTTCCCGCGCGCTCGACGACGCGATGCTCCGCCACCTCGGCGAGCCGCTCGCCCTCGACGCGCGCCCGCTGTCGTTCGGCTCCTGGATCGGCGGCGACCGCGACGGCAATCCGAACGTCACGCCCGAGGTCACCCGCGACGCGGTCCTTCTCGCGCAATGGGTGGCAACGGATCTTTTCGGGCGCGACGTGACGCGCCTTCGCGCCGACCTCCCGCTGCGGACGGCGTCCGATGAGCTGCGCTCCCGCTACCCGGACGAGCGCGAGCCGTACCGCGCTCTGTTCCGCGAGATCGGCGACCGCCTCCGCGCCACGCGCGCCTCGATCGAGCGCCGCCTCGGCGAGGGCGTCGGCGAGCGGGTCGACGCGGAGCCGTATGCCGCGACGGACCCGCTGCTCGCGGACGTCATGCTCGCGTGGCGCTCGCTCGATGCGACCGGAAACGAGCTCGTCGCGCGCGGCGGCCTGCTCGATCTCGTCCGCCGCGTTCATACCTTCGGTCTTCCGCTCGTCCGTCTCGACGTCCGCCAGGAAGCCGACCGTCACGCCGCGCTCCTCGGCGCCGTCACGCGCGAGCTCGGCCTCGGCGATTTCGCCGAGTGGGACGAGGAGGCGCGGCTCGCCTTCCTCCGGCGCGAGCTTCCGCAGCGCCGGCCGCTCGTTCCCGCGGGCATCCGTCTGGACGAGCTCGAGCGCGACGTCCTCGAGACCTTCCGAATGCTCGCGACGATTCCCTCCGACGCGCTCGGCGCGTACGTGATCACGATGGCGTCGCAGCCGAGCGACGTGCTCGCCGTCGCGCTCCTGCAGAAGGAAGCGGGCATCGAGCGGCCGCTCCGCGTCGTGCCGCTCTTCGAAACCGTTGAAGACCTCCGCACGGCGGGGAACACGATGGCGGCGCTCTTCGGCGACGACGTCTGGCGCGGCTGGGCCGGCGACCGGCAGGAGGTCATGATCGGCTACTCCGATTCGGCGAAGGGATCGGGGCGACTCGCGGCCGCGTGGGAGCTGTACAAGGGGCAGGAGGATCTCGTCGCCGCGGCGCGCGAGGGCGGCGGCGAGCTGACTCTCTTCCACGGGCGCGGCGGGACGGTCGGTCGGGGCGGCGGTCCGACGTGGCTCGCGATCGCGTCGCAGCCGCCCGGATCGATCGACGGCCGGCTCCGCGTCACCGTCCAGGGAGAGATGATCCAGGCGCAGTTCGGTCTCGTCGGGATCGCGGAGCGGAACCTCGAGCTCTACACGACGGCGACGGTCGAAGCGACGATCGCTCCCGCTCCGCCCGCCCGCCCCGAGTGGCGGGAGGCGATGGAGCAGCTCGCAGACGTGTCGCAGCGCGTGTATCGCGAGATCGTGTTCGAGACGCCGGAGTTCATCCCCTACTTCCGCGCGGCGACGCCCGAGGGGGAGCTCGCGGAGCTGAACATCGGATAGAGGCCGGCGCGCAGGAAGGGCGGAACGAAAGGTGTCGAGGACCTCCGCGCGATTCCGTGGCAGTTCGGATGGACGCAGACGCGTCTGTTGCTGCCGACGTGGCTCGGCGTCGGCGAAGCGCTGCAGAGCCGGATCGACGCCGGCGAGCTCGATCTCCTCCGGAAGATGAACGAGGAGTGGGCGTTCTTCCGCTCGACGATGGATCTGGTCGAGATGGTCCTCGCGAAATCGGAAGCGCGCATCGCGGCGCGCTACGACGAGGCCCTCGTTCCGAAGAAGCTGCAGGCACTCGGCACCGAGCTGCGCGAGCGGCTCGCGGCGACGATCCGCGTGATCCATCGCGTGACGGGACACGAAGTCCTTCTCGAAAGCAACCGCGTGCTGCGGCGCTCGATCGACGTGCGC
>JBOGJQ010000357.1:0-14207 GCA_050745405.1 Thermoanaerobaculia bacterium
GCTTTATTGCGAGCTGCGCGGATTCATCCATGCAAACATTCTCAAGAAAAAGGAGCGTCACGGTCTTACCTTCTGGCAGATGGGCAAGCTCCGAGTAAAAGGACTCGATGACGGTGATTCCGAAGCACGAGGGCGCGTAAGGAACGTCGCCAGGTTTAACACCGGCATTCGCAAACGCACCGCCGCTCGCAATCTCGCTGACTTGGAAACAGCCACTCGCCTCGTCCCATGTAGCGGCGAATCCGAACCGGCTCTCCTGCGCGGGACGAACAACATTCCAGAAGTAGGCTGCTCGCACTGGGCTCGCCGGAATGGTTACCGCAGTCGCGGCGATGATGAAAAAGACCAAGACGACTAGGAGAACGCGCAAGTCGGGGAGTCGTATCAGTCGGTTTCCAGGAGCCATCTTCGGTCCGCCTAACGGATCTGCGCTTCAGCCGCGAAGCCCGCACGGGAATCGTACCCTACCCGGGAGAACGCCGGCGCGGGCTTCGTCGGCTGCAAGCGCAAGTTAGGCCGCCATCGTCGCGATTCGGCCCTAGGGGCGCGCTAGCGCACAAGGGCGCTCGGGCATCGTAGTGCGTCCGGAGCGGCATTCCGGTGGTGCCGATCGACCGCCTCGCGGAGATCGTCCACGACGAGCGCGTCGAGATCGGGGTGATCGCGGTCCCGGCCGAGAGCGCGCAGGAGATCTACGAGCGGCTCGTCGAGTCGGGCGTCTGCGCGATCCTCAACTTCGCCCCCGCCCAGCTCCAGCCGCGCGTCGGGGTCAAGCTCCGCAACGTCGACCTCCATCAACCTCGAAGCGCTCTCCTCTTTCCTGAAGAACGTCGAGAACGAGTGCGAGACGTGATGTGGCCGCGGCAGCCTGCCCTGAGCGAAGCGAAGGGTCTCGCCGCGAACCCTCCGCGTGTGGCCGCGGCGTCCCGCCGCGAGCCCTCCGGCGCCAGCGTCACGTTCTGAAGGGGTGCGCGCCGGGACGGCGCGCCCACATTTTTCTTTTCCGATTGACAGGGCTTTGGTCCGGCCCTACACTCGCCGCCCATGAATCGCATCGCCGCCGCGAGTCTCCATCATCCCCACGTCCACCACGCGACGTAGGGGCTGATGCGCGCGAGCCCCTCCGGAACGGAAGGGCTCGATCCCGGCGAACACAATCCGGTCTCCATTTCGAAGCCCTTCCCCACCCGGGAAGGGCTTTCGCGTTTTCCGCGGCCGAAATGGAGACAGAGTTGAACGAAAAAACCGACATTCGATCCGAAACGCGCGAAAGCCCGTTCCCCGTCGGCGTGCGCGTCCTCCTCGTCGAGGAAACGCGGAGGCGGAAGCGGATCGAGCGGGCCGCCGCGGCTCTGCTCGAGAGCTCCGGCTTCGACGAGGTGACCCTCCCCGTCGTCGACTTCGCCGACCCGTACGCCGGCGTGATCTCGCCCGCCGATTTCCGCGCGGCGTACCGCTTCACCGACGCGAGCGGCGAGCTGCTCGCGGTCCGCGCCGACTTCACGCCGATGCTCGCGCGCGCGGTCGCGCCGCTCGTCCGCGAGCGCGAGGGAGCGCTGCGCCTCTTCTACCGCGGCGACGTGGTCCGCCGGGAGCGAGTCCGCCTCGGCCGCAGCCGCGAGTGCTTCCAGATCGGCGCGGAGCTGATCGGCGACGCCTCGCCCGCGGCGGACGCGGAGATGATCCGGCTCGCGGTCGCCGTCGCGCGCGCGTGCGGCGCGAGTCCGGTGGCCGCTCTCTCCCACGCCGGGCTGCTGCCGCTCCTCGCCGCATCGAGCGGAGGATCGCAGCGCCTCCGCTCCATCGTACGGTCGCGGCGGCGCATGGAGCTCGCCTCGATGCCGCTGGACGCGCGCGCCCGGCCGCTGATCGAAGCGCTCGTCGACGGCACGCTCACGCCGGAAGCGCTCGCCGCGTTTCCGCCGGCGGAGGAGATCGCGTCGCGGTTGATTGCGCTCCGGGAAGAGCTGCGAGGCGAGGTCGAGCTCTCGCTCGATGAGGACGGCGAAGCGTCGTATTACAGCGGGATCCGCTTCCGGGTCTACGACCAGCGGCGCCTCATCGAGATCGGCGCGGGCGGCCGCTACGACACTCTCTACGGAGAGTTCGGCGCGAGCGCCCCCGCCGTCGGGTTCACGATCACGACCGACGCGCTCGAGGAGGACGCGCGATGAGCCTCTTCCGAATCGCCGTCCCGAAAGGACGCCTCCAGGAGCCGTCCCTCACCCTCTTCGCCGACGCGGGGCTCCCCGTGCCGTCACGCTTCGACCTGGAGTCGCGCGCGCTGCGATTCGCGACGGACGGATTCGAATGGATCTTCGTGAAGGACGCGGACGTGCCCGTGTACGTCGAGCACGGCGCCGCCGACGCGGGGATCGCGGGGATCGATCAGATCGAGGAGCAGCGCGCCTCCGTGTATCAGCCGCTCGAGCTGCCGTTCGGCAAGTGCCGTCTCATGCTGATCGGCCCCGAGGGGAGCGCCGGACCCGAACCGGCGCGGCGCACGACGATCGCGACGAAATACCCGCTCCTCGCGCGGGAGCGCCTCGGAGCACGCGCCGCGCGGGCGGAGATCGTGACGCTGCAGGGGTCGGTCGAGCTCGCGCTCGTTCTCGGTCTCGCCGACTACATCGTCGATCTCGTCGAGACCGGCGAGACGATCCGCGCGAACCGGCTCCAGCCGCTGGAGGTCCTGCAGGAGATCGCTCCCCGGCTCGCGGTGAACCGCGAGACCTTCCGGTTCAAGGGGCCGGCCGTGCGGGCCCTCATCGAGAACGTCTCTCGTGCCCTGGACGCGCGCAAGATCGCGGAGGTGACGCGATGATCGGCCGTCTCACGATCGGCACGGCCGATGCGGCCGCATGGCTCGATTCTCTCCGCGCGCGGCGCGAGGCGGCGTTCGAGGCCGCGCGCGACGCGGCGGCAGCCGTCGCGACGGAGGTCCGCGCGAACGGTGACGAAGGAGTCGCCGCGATCGTCGCGCGGTTCGACGGGGCCACGGTCCCTTCCCCCGAGCTCGTCGTGACGCCGCGGCGGCAATCGATCGACGCGGAGCTGTCGGAGGCCGCCGATCTCGCGATCGAGCGGATCCGCCGGTACCATGCGGCGCAGCTCGGCGCGGTGCCCGATGGCGACGGCGAGACGTTCGAGCGCATCCGGCCGCTTCGCCGCGTCGCCGTTTACGTTCCCGGCGGCCGCGCCGTCTACCTCTCGACGCTCATCATGGGTGTCGTCCCGGCGCGTCTGGCCGGCGTCCCGGAGATCATCGTCCTCACGACGCCGGCCGCCGCCGCGACCGCCGAGATGCAAGAGATCGCCGCGCGCCTCGGAGTCTCCGCCATCTATCAGGGAGGAGGAGCGGGAATCGCGGCGGCGGCATACGGGACGGCCTCGCTCGCTCGCGTCGACAAGGTCGTCGGGCCCGGAAGTCAGTTCGTCACCGCGCTCAAGCAACTCCTCTACGGCCGCGTCGGAATCGACATGACCGCGGGACCGAGCGAGATCGCGGTGATCGCCGATGAGACCGCGGACGCCGGCCTGGTCGCGGCCGACCTCCTCGCGCAGAGTGAGCACGGCCCGGACTCGACGGCGATCGCCGTGACGACGGAGCGCGCCGCAGCCTCCGTCTGCGCCGCGATCGAGGCGCGCCTCGCCGCGCTGCCGCCCGAGGCGACGGCACGCCGATCGCTCGCGAACAACGGAGCGGTGATCATCGCGCGGAGATCCGAGGACGCGATCGCCTTCGTCAACGCGCTGGCGCCGGAGCACGTATCCATTCAGGCACGTGACGGCGAGGCGATCGCGCAGAAGATCGAGAATTCGGGCGCGATCTTCGTCGGGCGATGGTCGCCCGTGGCGCTGGGCGACTACACGGCGGGGCCGAACCACGTCCTTCCGACGGCCGGAGGGGGGCGCTTCTTCTCCCCGCTCGGCGTCCACGACTTCGTCAAGCGCTCGCACGTCGTCTCGCTCTCGCGCGAGACCTTCACGGCCATCCGCTCGGCGGCGGAGCTGCTCGCGGTGCGCGAAGGCTTTCCGCTCCACGCGGCGTCGATCGCGGCACGGGAGGCGTCATGATCATCCGCAAGGCCGTGCGCGAGCTCCGGCCTTACACGCTCGAGCCGCGGGAAGCGGCGATCAAGCTCGACCAGAACGAGAGCCCGTTCGACTTTCCGTCCGAGCTCAAGCGCGAAGTCGAGCGCCGGATCGCCGCGCGTGCCTGGAACCGCTATCCGGACTTCGAGACGGCGCGGCTGCGGGCGGCGCTCGCGGCGCGTCACGCTCTCGGGGAAGAGAACGTTCTCGCCGGAAACGGATCGAACGAGCTCCTGCTCGCCGCGATCACGACGTTCGTCGCACCGGGGACGGAGGTCGTCATCCCGATTCCGTCGTTCGCGCTGTACGAGAAGCTCGTCGCGGTGGCGGGAGGATCGATCCGCCGCGTTCCGACGGACCCCGCAGCGGGCGTCATCGCCGTCGAGCCGATCCTCGGCCGCTGCCGCGCCGCGGCGGCGCCGCCCGTCGTCGTCGTCTGCTCGCCGAACAACCCGACCGGCGCGGTCCTGCCTCGAGCGGGCCTCGAGCGGCTCCTCGACTCCGGCGCCTTCGTCATCCTCGACCGTGCGTACGGCGAGTTCGACGGAACCGGGCTGCCGGCGCTTCACGAGCGGCTGGTCACGCTGTCGACGTTCTCGAAGGCGTGGGGGATCGCCGCGCTCCGCGTCGGCTGGCTCGCGTCGACGGAAGCGAACTGCCGCGAGATCCGCAAGGTGAAGCTGCCGTACAGCATGAACGTATTCAGCGAGGAGGCGGCGCTGGTCGGGCTCGAGAACGCGCCGCTCTTCGAAGCGCGCGTCGACGCCATCGTCGCCGAGAGAGAGCGCCTCGCGGAGGCGATGCGGGCAATCCCCGGCGTCCGGCCGTATCCGTCGCGCGCGAACTTCATCGCATTCGAGACGCCCGTCGCGGCACGGACGCTCTTTCTAGATCTCGTCGCCGCGGGCGTGCTGGTGCGCGACGTGAGCGGCAACCGCGGGCTGGAGAGGGCGCTGCGCGCGGCCGTCGGCTCGCGCGAGGAGAATGACCGGTTCGTCGCGGCGCTCCGTGCCGCGCTGAAAGCGAGGACCTCATGAGCACTCCGGCTCTCACCCGAACCGCTCGCGTCGAGCGGGCGACGAAGGAGACGTCGGTCCGCGTCGACCTGAACCTCGACGGCACGGGCGGAAGCCGCGTCGAGACGCCGATCGGCTTTCTCTCTCACATGCTCGAGGCGCTCGCGCGGCATGGCGCGGTCGATCTCGAGGTGAACGCCGCCGGCGACACGTGGATCGACTACCACCACACCGTCGAGGACGTCGGGCTCGTTCTCGGCGACGCCTTCGCGCGCGCGCTCGGGGATCGGAAAGGGATTCGCAGGTTCGGCTGGGCATACGTCCCGCTCGACGAGGCGCTCGCCCGCGTGGTCGTCGACTTCTCGGGCCGGCCGTTTCTCGAGTTCGCCGTGCCGATCGACCGCGAGATGCTGCTGATCCACCGCGACTTTCCCTTCGCGCTGGTCGAGGAGTTCTTCAAGTCGCTCGCGAACCGCGCCGGGTGGAACATTCACGTCGACCTGATCCGCGGGCGGAACGGCCATCACGCCGCCGAGGCGATCTTCAAGGCGCTGGCGGTGGCGATTCGCATGGCGAAGGAAGTCACCGGCCAACAGATCCCGAGCACGAAAGGGGTGCTCTCGTGAATGCGCTTCTCGTCGACTCGCCCATCGCGAATCTCGCGAGCATCGCCGGCGCGCTTCGCGAGGTCGGGGCGACGGTCGAAGTGAGTGCCGATCCCGCGCGGATCGCCGTCGCGGAGCGGATCGTCCTCCCCGGCGTCGGAAGCTTCGCCCCGGCCATGCGGTGGCTCGACGGCAGCGGAACGGGCGTCGCTCTCCGGCGCGCCGCATGGAACGGCGCGGCCATCCTCGGCGTCTGTCTGGGGCAGCAGCTCCTGTTCGAATCGTCGGAGGAAGGCGACAGCGCGCCGGGTCTCGCGCTCCTCGGCGGTGCGGTGCGACGGCTCCCGCCGGACCTTCCGTTGCCGCTCATCGGCTGGAACGCGGTCGGCTTCGCGGCCGATCCGCTGTTCGACGGCATCCGCTCCGGACAGGAGTTCTACTTCGTCCATTCGTTCCGGGCCGACGCCGCCGATCCGGACGACGTGGTGGCGACCGCGTCGTACGGCGAAGCCTATCCGGCCGCGGTGCGCCGGGCGCGGATCTGCGGCGTCCAGTTCCATCCCGAGAAATCCTCGGCCGCAGGTCTCCGCGTCCTCGCGAATTTCATGGAGCGCATATGAACCGCCAGTTTTTGATTCCGGCGATCGACCTGATGGAAGGGCGTGCGGTGCGCCTGCTGCGGGGCGATTTCGCCGCGGCGACGGATTACGGCGATCCGCTTCCGATCGTCGATTCGTGGGGACTGCGCGCCGGCGCGTGCCTGCACGTCGTCGATCTCGACGGATCGCGCGGCGGAAGGGCGACGCAATTCGAAGCCGTCTCCGCGATCGCACGGCGCGGCATCGCCGTGCAGGCTGGCGGCGGCGTCCGAGGCGCCGCGGATGCGAGGTCGTGGATCGAGGCGGGCGCGGCGCGCGTCGTCGTCGGAACGGCGGCTGCGCGCGACCGCGACACGCTCGCGGCGATCTGCAGCGCGGTCGGCGCGCGAAATGTCGTCGTCGCGATCGACCTGAGGGACGGGATCGTCCGCACGGACGGCTGGAGGAAGGCCGCGTCGCGCGGCGCCGCGGAGATCCTCCTGGACGCCGAGACGCTCGGGGTCGCCGCACTCCTCGTGACCGACATCGCGCGCGACGGAACGCTCGACGGACCCTCGCTCGACCTCTATCGCACGCTCGCGCGCGGGACACGCCTTCCGATCATTGCCTCGGGCGGCATCGCGACCACGGGCGACCTCGTCGCGGCGGCCCGCGCCGGCGCGTCGGGGGCAATCGTCGGGCGCGCTCTGCTCGAGGGACGGTTCACCGTCCGACAGGCGGAGGCGAAGATCGCCGACGCCCCCCGTCCGGCGCGCGTGATCCCGTGCCTCGACATCCGCGCCGGAAGAGTGGTGAAAGGGGTCGCCTTCAGGAACCTGAGAGACGCGGGGGATCCGGTCGCGTGCGCACGGCGCTACGAAGCGGAAGGAGCGGACGAGCTCGTGATGTTGGACGTCTCGGCGACGCTGGAGGAGCGCGTCGCATCGATTGCGATAGTGCGCGCGATCGCCGGATCGCTCTTCGTTCCGCTCACGGTCGGTGGCGGCGTCCGGTCGATCGACGACTTCCGCGCGCTGCTGCGTGCCGGGGCGGATCGCGTCGCGATCAACTCGTCGGCGCTCGAGGATCCGGATCTGATCCGGAGAGCGGCCGCGGAGTTCGGCGTGCAGGCGGTCGTCGTCGCGTGCGATGCGGAGCGGGCCGGCGACCGATGGCGGGTCGTCACCCGCTCCGGTACCGCGGCGCAGGGGGTCGACGCGATCGCCTGGTGCCGCGAGGCGGCCGCGCGCGGCGCGGGGGAGATCCTGCTCACCGCGATCGACCGCGACGGAACGCACCAAGGTTTCGACCTCGCGCTGCTGCGCGCCGCGACCTCCGCGGCCGGCATCGGCATCATCGCATCGGGCGGCGCCGGAGCATCGGAGCACTTCGCCGAGGCGATCGAGCGCGGAGGAGCCTCCGCGGTCCTCGCCGCGTCGACGTTCCACGACCGACTCCTGACGATCGCCGAGGTCAAACGAACGCTCGCGGCGCGCGGCATCCCGGTCCGCGCCGCGGCGGCGAAAGGGAGCGCTGCATGACGACCGAGGTGCGTTCGGCGGCCGACGTCGAGTTCGACCCCGCCTCCGGGCTCGTCGCGGCCATCGTGCGCGATGCGTCGTCCGGGAGCATCCTGATGCTGGCATGGATGAACGCCGAGGCGCTGCAGAGGAGCCTGGAGAGCGGCGAGGCGTGGTTCTGGAGCCGCAGCCGGCGTGCGCTGTGGCACAAGGGAGCGACGTCGGGGGCGACGCAGCGGATCGTCTCCATCGCGACCGATTGCGACCGCGACGCTCTTCTGGTCGACGTCGAGCCGCGCGGGCCGGCATGTCACACCGGCCGGGAATCGTGCTTCGGCGACCGGCGCGACGGCTTTCTCGGGGCGCTCACGGAGACGCTCCGCGATCGAAAGGCGACGCGACCGGCAGGCTCGTACTCCGCGGCCCTCTTCGAAGGAGGGCGCTCGCGCATCCTCGGAAAAGTGGGAGAGGAGGCGGCGGAGGTCGTCGTCGCGGCGGCGGCCGAGGGGCGCGAAAGGCTCGTATCCGAGACCGCGGACCTGCTGTATCACCTCTCCGTCCTTCTCGTGTCGGAGGATCTCGACTGGCCCGACGTCGTGCGTGAGCTCGAATCGCGCGTGGGGCGAAGGAGAAAATCATGAGCTTCGCGGAGGAGCTGCGCGTCGCGATCGAAGCGGCGGAAGCGGGAGGGGCGGCCGCGCTCGCTCGCTTTCGGAGGCCGGTCGGCGTGTGGAAGAAGACCGACGCGTCTCCCGTGACGGAGGCGGATCTCGCGTCGGAGGCGGCGATTCTCGGCGCGATCGAACGGACCTTTCCCGACGACGGCTTCATGAGTGAGGAGAGTGGCGAGCGGCCGGCGGCGAACGGGCGCCGATGGCTCGTCGATCCGATCGACGGGACGCTCGCATTCCTCCGGGGCCTCCCTCATTGGGGCGTTCTCGTCGCATTCGAGTCCGGCGGGCGCGTCGAGGCGGGCGTGGCGCACTTCCCCGCGCTCGCGACGACCTATGCCGCCGCGTCCGGCGAGGGGTGCTGGCGGAACGGCGAGCGCGTCCGCTGCAGCGACGTCGCCTCGTTTCCCGCGGCGACCATTCAGATCGGCGAAGCCGCTTCGATTCGCGAGCGCGATCCGCGGTTGTTCGACGCGATCATCGGCTCGGGCGCCACGATCCGCTGTTACGGCGATGCGTACGCGGCCTGCCTCGTCCTCGACGGCCGCTCCGACGGCTGGATCGAGTGCGCGCGGACGTGGGACTTCGCTCCGTTCGCGGTCCTCGCGCGCGAGGCGGGCGCCCGCTTCACCGACTGGAGCGGGGCGGAGTCGATCGACGGCGGAACGGCGATCCTCGCCACGCCGCGGCTCCACGACCTGCTCCGGGCGCTCGTCTCTCCCTGACGCCCTTCCGAGCTCGATGACAGCATCGCGTTCGCCGTCGAGCGGTTCACCGCGTGGGGCGACGAGGGACTCGCGACGCTCTGGACCATGAAACGGGGCGAGACGGTGCTCCTCCGGTCGCCCCGCGCCGCGATTCTCCGCACCATCCTGCTGAACCACTGGTATCACCACCGTGGCCAGCTCACGGTGTATCTGCGGCTGCTCGACGTGCCGCTCCCGTCGGTCTACGGCGCGACGGCGGACGAGCCCGCCCCGTTCGACGCTCACGCGACTCCCGCGCCCTTGCAGGGCGCGCATTGATCATCCGCGTTCGGTTCCGGGGGCAGCGCGCCCTTCGGGCGCTCGCCCCCGGCTATTCTCCTTCGCCCTTCGGGCGAGGATCCGACCGTGCGTCCGCAGGACGCCGGAAAATAGCCGGGGGCAAGCGCGAAGCGCGCTGCCCCCGGAGCGGACGAACATCCACGGAGCCGCGCCGCGCCCGCGGCGCGGGACGCCCGCATCATACGACCCTCGCGCCGTGCTCGATCAGAAGCTCTCTAAGCACCGAGCGGTGACAGCGATTCTCGTCCTCGCAGTAGCAACCGACCGAGAAGTCGGTCGCGTGCGAGAGCGTCGCGAGAGTCTCGAGAACGTGGGCTGCCTCGGGGCGGTTCATCTCGGCGCGGTACTTCCGCCTGAACTTCTCCCACGCTTTCGGCGAGTCGGCGGCCTGCGCCTCGCTGACGAGCGCCTGGCTCGGCGCGAGGTTCGGCAGCCAGACGTCGTAGAAGTCGCGCGCGGCGTACTCGGTCTTCGGCACACCGCGCGGCGGACGGCGCACCGTCCCGAGCCGCGGCCCCTCTCCCCGCGTCCGCGGCGTCCCGAGGCGAACGATCCGGATGGACACGACCTGGATACTCTACAACGTCTGCCCGCAGTTGAGATCGTCCGCTGCGCCGGATAGGATCCCCGGTCATGAGCTACACGAGGCGCGAGTTCCTGGTCACTTCCGGCGCCGCCTTATCCATGGCGGCGGTCGTCCCCACCGCGCTCGAGGGTTCCGTCTCGGACGAAGGGCGCGTCGTCATGTCCACCGAACCGGCGTGGATCGCCGGCGACCCGTACACCGCGAGCGCGTGCGCGGGAGGGCTCGGCGGACGCTCGTTCGACGCCGCGCGCGAGAACGCCCTCCGCTTCCGCATGCCCGCGGACGAGCGCGACCGCATTCTTCTCGGACTGGAGGGGATCTGACATGCGCGAGCTGCTGCACCGCGCGCTCGACGCCGCGAAATCGAAAGGCGCGTCGTACGCCGACGTCCGCATCAATCGCTACCTCCGCCAGTCGATCTCGACGCGCGAGGCGCGCGTCATGAACGTCTCGAACTCCGAGTCGTTCGGCATCGGCATTCGCGTTCTGGTCGACGGCACGTGGGGCTTCGCCGCCTCGCGCCAGGTCGACGCGAAAGAGATCGACCGCATCGCCGCTCTCGCCGTCGCGATCGCCAAGGCGAACGGGCGCGCCCAGGCGAGCCCCGTCGTCCTCGCCCCCGTCGGCTCGTTCAAGGACACCTGGCAGACGCCCACGACCAAGGACCCCTTCCGCATCCCCATCGAGCGGAAAGTCGAGCTTCTCCTCGCGATCAATGCCGCCGCGCTCAAGGTGAAAGGCGCCGCCTTCTGCAACTCATCCATGCAGTTCGTGAAGGAAGAAAAGCTCTTCGCCTCGACGGAAGGCTCCGAGATCGACCAGACGCTGATTCGCGAGATGCCGTCGTTCACCGTCACCGCGGTCGACAAGGCCGCCGGGAAGTTCAAGACGCGCAACTCTCTCGCCGAGCCGATCGGCACCGGATACGAGTGGATCGAGAGCTATCCGTGGCTCGAGGAGGCCGAAACCGCGGCCGAGCAGGCCGTGATGAAGCTGAGCGCGAAAAGCATCGAGCCGGGCAAATACGACCTGATCCTCGCCCCCTCGAACCTCTGGCTCACGATTCACGAGTCCGTCGGCCACCCGACCGAGCTCGATCGCGCCATGGGCTACGAGGCGAACTACGCCGGAACGTCGTTCCTCACCGTCGACAAACTCGGCAAGTTCCGCTTCGGCTCGGAGATCGTGAACTTCTTCGCCGACAAGACCGAGCCTCTCGGCCTCGCCACCTGCGGCTACGACGACGACGGCGTGCCGACCTCGCGGTGGGACCTCGTCCGCGACGGCATCTTCGTCGACTACCAGACCACGCGCGAGCAGGCCGCGTGGATCGGCCAGAAAGCCTCCCACGGCTGCTCCTACGCCGATTCGTGGGGATCGGTCCCGTTCCAGCGGATGCCGAACGTCTCCCTCGCACCGGGGAAGGAGAAGCTGACCCTCGAGGAGCTCATCGCCGGCACGAAGCGCGGACTCCTCGGCGAAGGGCGCGCCTCCTATTCGATCGACCAGCAGCGCTACAACTTCCAGTTTTCCGCGCAGCTCTTCTGGGAGATCCGCGACGGGAAGATCGCCGGCCTCGTCGAAGACGCGGCGTACCAGGCGATCACACCGGAGTTCTGGAACTCGTGCGACCGGATCTGTTCCGAAGGGTGGGCGCTCGGCGGTTCGTTCTATGACGGAAAGGGAGAGCCGGGCCAGAGCAATGCGGTCTCCCACGGCTGCGCGCCGGCGCGGTTCCGCAATGTGAACATCATCAATACCGCGAGGAATGTCTGATGATCCCGACCCGCGATTTCACCAAGGGCATCATCGATCGGGCCCTCGAGCTCTCGAAGGCGGACGGCGCGCAGGTGACGGTCGAAGCGAGCCGCGAGGCGAATCTCCGCTACGCGAACACCGAGGTCTCGACCTCCGGCGACACGACGAACCTCGTCGTCAGCGTCCGGTCGTTCTTCGGGAAGCAGTCGGGCGCCTCGTCGATCAACCAGCTCGACGACGACAGCCTCGAGCGCGCCGTCCGGCGATCGGAGGAGACGGCCCGGTACGCGCCCGAGGATCCGGAGGCGATGCCGCTGCTCGGACCGCAGGAGTACGCGGTCCGCGATCTCTGGGACGACGCGACCGTCGAGGCGGACCCGCAGCTTCGCGCCGAGGTCGCGGCGAAGGCGATCGCGCTCGGCAAAAAGCGCGATCTGCAGATGGCCGGCTTCTTCACGAATGCCGGATACGCCTCGGCCCTCGGCAACTCGAACGGCCTCTTCGCGTTCGACCGGCGGACGCTCGTGACGTTTTCGAATACCGCCAGGACGAAGGGTGGATCGGGATGGGCGGGGACGAACAGCGACACGCTCGCCCGGATGAACGCGCCGGCTCTGGTCGAGACGGCCGCGCGCAAGGCGGAGCTCTCCGCGAACGCGCGGCCGATGGAGCCGGGAAGCTATACCGTCATCCTCGAGCCGTCGGCCGTCGCGGACCTGATCACCTACTTCGCCTTTCAGTTCGACGCTCGCGCGGCGGCCGAGGGGCGCTCCTTCTTCGCGAAGAAGGGCGGCGGTACGCGCATCGGAGAGAAGGTCGTGTCGGAGAAAGTCACGATCTTCACCGACCCCGCCGACCTGCGGGCGCCGGGGATGGCGTACGCAAACGAGGGTCTGCCGACGCGGCGGATGATGCTCCTCGAGGACGGCGTCCTCCGGAACCTCTCGCATTCGCGATTCTGGGCGCAGAAGATGAAGGCCGAGCCGACGCCGACGCCGCAGAACCTCATCATGGAGGGAGGAAGCGGCTCGCTCGAGGATCTGATCCGCGATACGAAGGACGCGATCCTCGTGACGCGCCTCTGGTACATCCGCTTCCTCGACCCGCAGACGGTGCTGCTCACGGGCCTCACGCGCGACGGCAACTTCAAGGTGACGAACGGGAGGATCCGGCACGCGGTCCAGAATTTCCGCTGGAACGACTCCCCCGTTTCGGTGCTGTCCAACATCGAGGCGATGAGCGAGGCGGTGCGGGCGCGCGGGTCGGAATCCGAAGACTTCTCGATCGTCTGCCCCGCGATCCGGACGAAGTTCCACTTCTCGAGCCCGAGCGAGGCGGTGTAGACGAATATGCAGATCGAAGCTGACGCACTCGAGGCGCACCGCGCCGCTCTCACCGGACACTGTTACCGGATGCTCGGCTCGGTCGCCGACGCGGAGGACGCGGTCCAGGAAACGATGGTGCGCGCGTGGCGCGCCGCGGAGCGGTTCGAGGGACGCGCCTCGATCAAGACGTGGCTCTACCGGATCGCGACGAACGTCTGCCTCGACGCCCTCTCCTCGGCGAGCAGACGCATCCGTCCGATCGAGGACGGGACCCCCGGCTGGATCGATCACCCCCTCGAGGAGCGGGAGCGGACGCACTGGATCGAGCCGATTCCCGACGCCTTCGCCATTCCAGCAGGCGCGAGCCCTCACGAGACCGCCGTCCTCCGGCAGAGCATCCGGCTCGCGTTCATCGCCGCACTCCAGCATCTCCCGCCGCGGCAGCGCGCCGCCCTCGTCCTCACGGAAGTCCTCGGATGGTCCGCCGCCGAAGTCGCCGAGAGCCTCGGGTCGTCGGTGGCGTCCGTGAACAGCGCACTGCAGCGCGCCCGCGCGACCCTCGGGGACCGCGCGCGTCTCGACGCCGCGGGGTCGCTCACCGCGCAGGAGGAAGAGACGCTCGAGAAGTACGTCGACGCGTTTCACCGCTACGACGTCGACGGCCTCGCCGCGCTCCTGCGTGACGACGCGACGCTCTCGATGCCGCCGTTCACACTGTGGCTCCAGGGCCCGGACGCTATTCGCGCCTGGCTCCTCGGTCCCGGCTTCGAATGCCAGGGGTCGAAGCTCGTGCCGGTCGAGGCGTCCGGCTCGCCGGCGTTCGCGCAATACCGCGTCGGCGAGAACGGCGGGTATCAGGCGTGGGGCCTCATCGTCCTCGAGCTCGACGGCGATCGCGTCACCGGGTGGAACTCGTTCCTCGATACGGGGACCCTGTTTCCGCGGTTCGGGCTGCCGCTAGGGATGTCGGCGTCGTCATCCCGAGCGTAGCGAGGGATCAGGGACGG
>JBOGJQ010000358.1:0-2827 GCA_050745405.1 Thermoanaerobaculia bacterium
CTGCTCGACGCGGACTACTCGTTCGCGATCGCGCGGAACATCACCGAGCATCTCACGCAGCGGAACGATCTTCCGCCTCTGATCCTCGTCGGCATCGCCTACGGCGGACCGAACCAGTATCGCCTCAACCGGAGGCGCGACTACACGCCGCGCCACAGCCCGACCGGCGGGTATGGCCGCGAGTACCAGAAGGTCTCGGGCGGCGGACCGAAGTTCGTCGAGTTCATCGAGAAGGATCTGATCCCGTTCGTCGAGTCACGCTACCCCGCGAGCGGTGAGCGCGGCATCGTGGGACACTCGTACGGAGGGCTCTTCGCCTCGTGGGTCCTCCTCACGAGGCCGGGTCTCTTCGACGTCCACGTCATCGTGAGTCCGTCGCTCTGGTATCACGACGAGTGGATGTTCGGCGTCGAGGAAAAGATCGCGGACGACGCCCTCCGCGGCCGCGCCTATCTCGCGGTCGGCGATCGCGAGGCGAGCGTGATGCCGCGCACGCTGGTGGAAATGACCGAACGGCTGCGCGAGCGCCAGCCCGGTCTCGCCGTCCGTCACGAGATCTTCGACGACGAGACGCACAACTCGGTCTTTCCGACGGCGCTCTCCCGCGGCCTGCGGTGGGGTTTCCGCGGCCGCTGATCAGACGCCCGGGTGAAAGCCGCGCGCGTTCGTCCGAACGCGGTAGAGGGCTCCGCCCGCGGTGACGTAGAGCGAGCCGGCGTCGTCGCCGCGGCCGAACTCGACGTTCGTCGCGGAGGCCGGTATCGCGACGGCGGCGATCTCGCGCCCCTCCGGCGTGAATGCGCGCACACCGAGAGGGCCGCATCCGCACCAGATGTTGCCGGCCGCATCGACGGTGAGCCCGTCCGCAAAGCCTCTGCCGGCCAGATCGACGACCACCTCGCGGAAACTCGCCGACCCGTCGGCGGCGATGTCGTAGGCGAGGATCGCCATCCGACCCGCGGCGGGAGACATTCCTGCCGGGAGAGGACCGGTCGCACCGTTGTCCGTCGCGGCGACGTAGAGCGTCTTCTGGTCGGGAGAGACGGCGACGCCGTTGGGCTTCCCCGCATCGGCGACCGCCAGGTGGATGGAGCCGTCGGCATCGATGCGATAGACGCCCTGGACGGGCTGCTCGATCGGCTCGCCGCCGACATAGCGCGGATCCGAGAACCAGATCCGGCCGCTCGCGTCGACCGCGACGTCGTTCGGTGAATTGAACGCGCGTCCATTGAACGTCCGCGCGACGACCTCGCTCCGGCCCGTCGCCATGTCCGTCCGCGTAACGCGCCGGCCGCCGAAGTCAGCCCCCTCGGCGACGACCATCCGCCCTTGCGAGTCGAAGGCAATCCCGTTCGCCATGCCGCTCGGCGATCGATAGACAGTGGTGCGTCCGGTCGCCGGGTCGTAGCGGAGGATGTGCCCCGCAGCGTTCGATCGCGCGCTGGCGGTGATGTCGGAGAAGTAGATCGATCCGTCCGGCGCGGCCGCGGGCCCTTCGGTGAAGACGGCGTCTTCGAAGAGCGTCTCGAGGCGGGCGTCGGGTGCGATTCCCTGGGCCGTCGCGGAGATCGCGGTCAGCAGGAGAACGAGAAGAAGCCGTCCCATCGGAACAATCACAACTCGCCGCGGCGCCGATACATCCCCCATCCGATGAGATGAAAGACATACAGAGTTCCCCAGACGAGGACGAGCATCATCGAAAGGGCGGCGACTTTCCCCGGCACGATGAGCGCCAGAAAGAGGGAGGCGATCGAGAGGCCGAGCACGACGAACCCGGCGCCGATCGCCAGCGCGTAATCGGCACCCAGCGTCGAGATGAACGCCCAGATCTGCGACACCGAGAGCGCCGGCCGGATCGTGCCGTACTTCGCAAGGATCGCGATGCACGCCGGATAGTAGAGGACGACCGCGATCAGAGCTGCGATCCCGAGAGTGAACGCCGCGCCCGGCATGACGAAGGCGAGAAGCAGGGCGAGAATGTACGGCCAACTGCTCAGAAGCGAGAGCACGATGACCTTCAGTGTGTTCAGCACGATCTCGCCGGGTCCGCCGAACGCCGCGAGGCCCGGCATCCGCGTCGACCCCTCTGCCGAGACCCGGACGACGGCGACCATCATCAGCGGGAGTCCGATCGAACCCGCGATGAAGCCGAAGGGAAGAAGCTGAAAGAGGGCGAGACCGATGACCGCGATCGCGCCGAGTCCCGTGAACGGGTAGACGAGGGCCGGCAGCAGCCGCTTTGCGACGGACGTTGGAGGGGCGACGGATGCGGCGGGAACGAACGTCGCCGTGGAGACGACGGTCGTCGTCGACGTCACGAGCGAGAAGTAGCGCGCGAGCTCGGGAAAATCGGCGGCCGGACGGAAGTCGTCCGTCCCCTCGAGCGCGATTTCCGTGCTGCCGAGTAGATCACCGGTGCGGATCCGGTCGCGAAGATCCGTCCGCGTGAAGGCGTCCTTCCCCTCGCCGGCAATCTGGTATCGCTCGGCGGGCCCCGCCGGTAGATCGGTCATCGAGAGACCTCCCCTTTTTCGACTGCTGATTTTTGGAATGGTCTCAGGAAACCACTGGGGGGCGGGGAGGGCAACCCGCAAAAAGGGAAGGCCGCCTCGTGCTCGAGTAGAGCGAATGCCACCAGCCCGTCGTCATCCTGAGCGGCGGAACGGCACGATGTGCCGGTGGAGCGACAATGACTCCAACCTGTCATCCCGAGCCGTGAGGCGAGGGATCTTCTATGAGTAGGCCGTGTCAAGACCTCCCGGATCGTGGTTACTGTTGGGTGGGTGGCGGGTCAGCTTCAGCGAACCGTCTCGGCTTCTTCTATCCG
>JBOGJQ010000359.1:0-6844 GCA_050745405.1 Thermoanaerobaculia bacterium
GCCCGACCCTGATCCCTCGCTAACGCCCAAGACGCCGGGACTGTAAACCCTTCCCCTCACGTTTCCGTATCAAGCGGTGATGACGACCAGCGCCATCCAGGTGGAGAGTCTCCACAAAACCTACACGTCGGCTTTCGGCCGGCGGCGGGTGACGGCGCTCGACGGAATCGACCTCGACGTCCTGTGCGGCGAAGTCTTCGGCCTTCTCGGGCCCAACGGGGCCGGCAAGACGACCGCCGTGAAGATCCTTCTCGACCTGACGCGCCCCACGCGCGGCTCGGCGCGGATCCTCGGCGTTCCCGTGAGCGATCCGAAGAGCCGCCGGAAGGTCGGGTATCTGCCTGAAGGCCACCGCTTCCCCGGCTACCTCACGGCGCGCGAAACGCTGTCGATCTTCGGGCGCATGTCCGGGATGGACGCCGACGCGCTGCGCCGCCGGGTGCCGGAGCTGCTCGAGCGGGTGCACCTCTCGGGATGGATCGATGTGCGCGTGAAGAAGTTCTCGAAGGGGATGACGCAGCGGCTCGGACTCGCGGCGGCACTCGTCCACGACCCGGAGGTCCTGCTTCTCGACGAGCCGACCGACGGCGTCGACCCCGTGGGGCGGCGGGAGATTCGCGATCTGCTCAAGGAGGAGGCGCGGCGCGGCCGCGCGATCTTCCTGAACTCGCACCTTCTTTCGGAGATCGAGCTCACGTGCGACCGCGTCGCTGTCCTGCGCAAGGGACGCGTGGCCGCGACGGGCCGGATCGACGATCTCACGCGGCGCGAGCCGCGGTACCGCTTCGTCGCCGCGCCGCTCAGCGACGCGCTCGTCGCCTCGTTCGAGGAGTCCGGCGCCGGCGTCGAGCGCCAGAACGGTCACCTCGTGCTCACGGTTCAGGACATGGAGCACCTCAACGCGCTCATCGACCGCACGCGCGCCGCGGGCGCGCAGGTGCACGAGCTCGCGCCGATCCGCTCGACGCTCGAAGACGTGTTCGTCGACCTCGTCCGGACCGACGATCCCGGCGCGACAGTCGCGGGGGAGCGCGCGTGAAGTTCCTCTGGGTCAACATCGAGGAAGTGTTCCGCGAGGCCGCCGCCCGGTGGACGCTCATCGCGTACTTCCTTCTGTCGTCGCTCTTCATTCTGATCTTCGCGCTCGCGGTGAACCTCGACATCGTCGACGGCGCGCTCGCCGGAGCGAAGCTCTTCGGGCAATCCGTCGACATGGCGGGCGAGCGCGTCGACCTCGATCGCCTGGTCCTCGGCTTCGAGGCGAGCTTCTCCGCCTTCCTCTATCTTCTGGGAACGTTCCTCGCGATCTTCGCGACGGCGCACCTCGTGCCGCGGCTGCAGGACAAGGGAACGATCGACCTCTATCTCTCCCGCCCCGTCGGGCGCGTGCCGCTGCTGCTCGCGCGCTATGCGGCCGGGCTCGTTCTCGCGACGGCCAACGTCGCCTACCTCGTCGGGACGATCTGGCTGATCATCATCTGGAAGACGCGCGTCATCCATTTCGAGTTCCTCCTCGGCGCCGCGGTCATCGTCTTCGTCATCGCGACGCTGCTGGCGTTCGCGTTCCTGGTCGGCACGATCACGTCCTCGACCGCCGTCTCGATCATGGGTTCGTACGCGCTCTTCTTCTTCTCGGCCATCCTCGCGGCGCACGACAAGATCGAGGCGGCGATGACCAGTATCTGGAACGCGCGTTTCGTGCACGCGCTCTACAGCGCACTGCCGAAGACGGCGGAGCTCGGGCAGGCGACGATCGCTCTCGTTTCCGGCGGCCAGGGGCCGGCCGAGCTGAACGCGGCTCTCGCTCCCGCGCCGTTCGTCTCCACCGCCCTCTTCGGCATCGCGTGTCTCGTTCTGTCGAGCTGGATCTTCACCCGAAAGGAGTTCTGATCATGAGGCGCCATTCTCTCCGTACTCTCTTTGCCGCTTTCGCGCTCGCCTTCCCCACTGCCGCCTTCGCCGGGGGCGCGCTCTCGATCGTGCCACCCGACGCGGCCACCGTCGGCGTCGCGAACATCGAGCAGTTCCGCAACAGCCCGCTCGCCGGCAAGCTCTTCGCGCAGGCCGACAAGATGTCGGTCGACGGCGAAGGGGCCCGGTTTCTCGAAGAGACCGGCCTCGATCCCGCGAAGGACGTCGATGTCGTGACTTTCGCCCTGACGCCCAAGGACGGCGATCCGACCAAGGGGGAACCGCTCATCGTGTTCGAAGGGCGCTTCGACGCGCAGCGCCTCGCCGCCGCCCTCGCGAAGCGCGGCGCCATGGCGCAACCCGCGTCCGGCGCGACGTATTACCTCATTCCGGATAGTGACGACGACGGCGAGGGCGCCGTGGCTCCGGTGAACGATTCGCTGATTCTCGCCGGCGCGGAGGGCGCGGTCGTCGAGGCGCTCGCCTATCTTCGCGACGGCGGCAGCTCGTTCACGTCCGCGGGCGCGCTCGCCCCTCAGCTCGACCGCGTCGACGGCTCGGCCTCGGCCTGGCTGCTCGTCGACGTCGCGCGCACCACGCGCATGAAGAACGAGCCCGACTGGCAGGGCGACCACGATCACCCGGGACAGGCGCTTCTGCAGTCGGCGAAGAAGATCTCGACCGTCGCCCTCTGGACGAGCGACCGCGGCGACGAGCTCGCGTTCGGCGTGACGGCCGTTTCCTCCGACGCGGAGACGCGCCAGCTTCTCGAGGACACCGCGCGCGGCATGCTGGCCATGTGGCGCCTCGCCGCGCAGGAAAAGAACCCCGAGCTCGTCGACGCGATCCGCGAGTTCAGCGTCACGAACCGCGCCGACGGCGTGACTCTGCAGGGAAGCATCCGTGGCGAGACGCTGCGCGATTTCATGAAGCGGCACCAGAAGGAGCTGTAACTACAGCACCCCTGCCGCGACGCGCAGATCCTCGACGAATAGCCTTCTCTCCGCGCGCCGGGTCTCGTCATCCGGCGCGCGGAGGATCGAGGAGGGATGGACCGTCGCGAGCGCGCGCACGCCGAGCTCCGAGTCGAGAATCAAACCTCGCTCCACCGTGACGCGGAACTTCCGGCCGAGAATCGCCTGCGCCGCCGTCGCGCCGAGACAGACGAGCAGCTCCGGATGAATCACGGCGATCTCCGCCTCGAGCCACGGAAAGCAGGCATTGATCTCGACCGCGTTCGGCTTCTTGTGAATCCGCCTCTTCCCGCGCGGCTCCCACTTGAAGTGCTTCACCACGTTCGTGACGTAGACCTCTTTCCGGTCGATCCCCGCCTCCTCGAGCGAACGGTCGAGAAGACGCCCCGCGGGGCCGACGAACGGAAGGCCGGCGAGATCCTCGTCGTTCCCCGGCTGCTCGCCGATGAACATGAGCCGCGAGCGCACCAGCCCCGCGCCGAAGACGGTCTGCGTTCCGCGCTTGTAGAGCTCGCACGCGGTGCATCCACTCGAGGCTTTCCGGAGCGTCGTCAGAGTCGGCCGCGCCGGAATGAGCGGCGCCGCCGTCTGTTGTTCTGCGCGTGGCATCGCTTCGATGCGAAGCGAAGGTAATGCCGGGCCGGGCGGGGCATCCTACAAGGAGTGGAGGCTCGGGGCGCTTTCCTCTCTGTCCGTTGCGGGGCGGCCACCCCCGGCGTACACTCGATTCACGACCCACTCGGCATTTTCGGCGAGCTTTCAACGACGGTAATTCTTCAGGAGCGATACGGAATGAGCACGATTCCCACGGAAAAACTCAAAGCGGTCGAGGCCGCTGTCACGCAGATCGAGCGCCAGTTCGGGAAGGGCTCGATCATGCGTCTCGGCCAGCGGGAAGTCACCGGCATCTCCGCGATCTCGACCGGCTCGATCGGCGTCGACGCCGCCCTCGGCGTCGGCGGCATGCCCCGCGGCCGCATCGTCGAGATCTACGGTCCCGAATCGTCGGGGAAAACGACCCTGTCCCTTCACGTCATCGCCGAAGCCCAGAGTCTCGGCGGCCTCGCCGCCTTCATCGACGCCGAGCACGCCCTCGACGCCGAGTACGCGAAGAAGCTCGGCGTCGACATCGAGAACCTCCTCGTCTCACAGCCCGACAGCGGCGAGCAGGCGCTCGAGATCGCCGAGATGCTCGTCCGCTCGAATGCGGTCGACATCATCGTCATCGACTCGGTCGCCGCTCTCGTCCCCCGCGCCGAGCTCGAAGGCGAAATGGGCGACAGCCACGTCGGCCTCCAGGCGCGCCTCATGTCCCAGGCGCTCCGCAAGCTCACCGGCATCGTCTCGAAATCGAAGACGTGCCTGATCTTCATCAACCAGATCCGCGAGAAGATCGGCGTCATGTTCGGCAACCCCGAGACGACGACCGGCGGACGCGCCCTCAAGTTCTACTCCTCGGTCCGGATCGACATCCGCCGGACGACGCAGATCAAGGAGGGGGACGAGGTCATCGGAAGCCGCGTCAAGGTCAAGGTCGTGAAGAACAAGTGCGCGGCACCGTTCCGGCAGGCGGAGTTCGACGTCGCCTACGGCGAGGGGATCTCGAAGGAAGGGGAGCTGATCGATCTCGGCATCGAGCACCGCATCGTCGAGAAGTCGGGCTCCTGGTTCTCCTACGGCGACGTCCGCCTCGGCCAGGGACGCGAGAACGCGAAGGTCTTTCTGCGCGACAACCCCGACCTCGAGCGCGAGGTCGAAGGAAAGGTGCGGAGGGCGCTCGGCATCGGCGGCCCCGAGCTGACGGTCATCGAGGGCGGCGAGGCGAAGGAAAAGAAAGCCGCGAAGTAGCTGATAGGGCCGGCGTCCGCACGGGCGTCGGCCTTACACGCGCCCGTACGTCAGCGTCCGCCACACCCACTCCACCGGCCCGAAGCGGAACCGCCGGAACCACCACGCGCTCAGCACCACCTGAACCGCGAAGATCGCGATCGCGAGCGGAATCGCGATCCACGGTCCCACCCGCCCGAACCACCCGAGCCCGTAGCTGTAGAAGATCAGCGTGCAGACGACCGACTGCAGGAGATAGTTGGTCAGGGCCATCCGGCCGACGGGGGCGAGCGGCAGGAGCGCGTCGCGCCAGCGGCTCTCGAGCAGCAGGGCGAGCCCTGTGACGTACGCGAGCGCGAGGAGCGGCACGCCCACCGCGTACGCCGCCTGCGCCCACGCCTGGGTCCAGCTCGGCACCATCGGATCGCTCGACGTGCGGAGGAGCCAGACGAGAACGTTGAGCGTCAGCCCGAGCGGAAGCGCGACGACGAACAACTTCCACGCGGCGGCCCGCCTTTCGCGGACCAGCGCCCACGCGCGCGTCTTCCCGGCCAGAAGGCCGAGCAGAAACATGGCGAAGATCGTCGGGAGAAAGAAGAAGGAGAGGGCGTCGAGGAGGAGCCACTCGTGAACGCGCTGCCGCGCGATCTCGACCCAGCTTCCGTGCGCGTAAACCTCGAGAGCGCGCTCGGTCCCGAGCATCGCCGCCGGATCCTGGGATGCGGGCATCGCCGACGTGGCGGCGGCGCTGAGAAAATAGAGTCCCACCGGGATGAGCGCGCAGATCACGGCGGCGAGCACGAGGCGCGACGGCCTCACCCACCGGAAGAGAATGAGGAAAAGCCCGAGAAACGCATACGTGTGGAGGATGTCGCCGTACCAGATGAGCGCCGCATGGGCGACGCCGATCGCGAAGAGAACGACGAGGCGGCGGATGTAGCGGCCGACGATCGGCGTCCCGCGGTGATACGCGCGCGCGAGCTGGATCGCGAAGCCGAGGCCGAACAGGAACGAGAAGATCGTGTAGAACTTCCCCGTGAAGAAGATCGTGATCACGGCGCTCGAGAGGCGGTCGTGGATGGCGGTCCAGCTCGGTGCGACGACCCATTCGAGCGGCATGCTGTAAAAGAGAACGTTCACAACGAGAATGCCGAAGATCGCGAAGCCGCGCAGCACGTCGAGCAGGAGGATCCGCTCCCCGGGCGCGACGGGGGTGGCCGGCCGGGCGGGCGGCGGCGCGGCTTCTCCGGTGAGCGTCGTCATGAAGAAAGTATAGGGGCGCGATGATCGTCTTCCACCACAACGGCACGCCGGCGCGGCTCGATGCCGCGATCGCGGCGGCGGCGCCGGAGATCTCGCGGCGCGAGGCGAAGCGCCTGATCGACGATGCGCGCGCCGTGGTGAACGGCGCCGTGGTCGGCGCCGCGTCGCGCGAGGTGAGGGCCGGAGATCGCGTCACCGTCCTCGCGGGCGTGCCCGACCTCCCCCTGCTCGAGCTCGACGCGGTGCGCGCGGTGATCGACAAGCCGGCTGGCCTTGCGGCGCAACTCGCGCAGCGGGCCGGGCTCCTCTCGGCGCTCGAGGTCCTCGCCGCGCAGCTCAAACGCGCGGGAGAGCCGAACGCGCTCTGGGTCGTCCACCGCCTCGACACGGGGACGAGCGGCGTCCTCTGCTACGCGCGCACACGCGTCGAGGCGGCGCGGCTGTCGGCGCTCTTCGCGCAACACGCTTTCGAAAAGCGGTACGTCGCGATCGTTGCCGGGATCATCGACCGGGAGCTCGTTCTCGAGGCGCCGATCCGCGGCCGCGAGGCGGCGACGACCGTCAGACCCATGGCAACCGCGGGAGCGACGACCCGTGTCGAAATCGAGATCGCGACCGGAAGAACGCACCAGATCCGCGTTCACCTCGCGGCCGCGGGCCATCCCGTCCTCGGCGACGTCCGCTACGGCGGCCCGCCCGCGGCCCGCCTCATGCTGCACGCCTGGAAGCTCGCGCACCCGGACGTGGGCGCGTGGGAGGCGCCAATCCCGTTTTAGGCGAGTGTCCCGCGCCCCTGGCGGGGCGCAGAATTCGAATGACGCTTCATTTCCGGGGGCAGCACGCCCTTCGGGCGCTCGCCCCCGGCTATT
>JBOGJQ010000360.1:0-10519 GCA_050745405.1 Thermoanaerobaculia bacterium
AGTCTGAATCGCGGCTGGGGAGATCCTTCGTCGCTTCGCTCCTCAGGATGACGACGTTCTTTTACACTAGCGAGCGACGAGCGACGAACAACGAACAACGAACAACGAACAACGGCTGCTCCCCCGCCGGCTTCGGAGCCGCCGCGTCGAGCGCGCGCGTCAATGTAGGCGATTCCGTGAGACCGCTCTCACGGAACAGTCACGTCTCCAAAACAAAATCTGTGTAAATCTGTGTAATCTGTGGATGAATCAATCTGAGAAATCCGTGGACGACATTCAAGCCTTCATCCTCGACTTCGACGAGACGATGATCGATCTCGAGCCGCAGCACGCCACGGCGGACACGGCGCTCTGCCGCGCGATGGGGAGCGACTACGCGACGCTGCCCGAGGAGTATCGAACGGCCTCGGGACGGCGGGTGATCGACGACATCCGGGAGATGCGGGAGTACTTCGGGTGGGACGAATCGCTCGAGGATCTCGAGCGGCGGCGAAGGCGGCTTTTCGACGACGCGTGCGCGTCGAGCGAGCTCGCGCTTCTTCCCGGCGTCGAGCGTGTGGTCCGCGAGCTCCACGCCACCGGACTGCCGCTCGCGATCACCTCGTCCGCCGTGCGCTCGTCCATCGAAGCGATCCTGGAGAGGCTCGCCCTGCGCGAGCCGTTCGCCCTCATCGTCGACGGAAGCGAGGTCGCGCGGCCGAAGCCGGACCCCGAGCCTTACCGTCTGACGGCGCGGCGCCTCGGCGTCGAGCCGCAGCACTGTCTCGTGTTCGAAGATTCGGCCATAGGCGTCGCCGCGGCGAAGGCCGCCGGCATGTCCTGCATCGCGGTCCGGAACCCGAAGGCGAAGCGGCGTCAGGACCTCGACGCCGCCGATCGGGTGGTCGACTCGTTCGACGAGATCGACGTCGCGTCTCTGGTCACGCCTCGCCGCGCCTCTTCGCCCGCGCCCGCGCGATGAGCGCATCCAGGGAGAAACGTCCGGCACCGGTGAACGCGAGAGAAAGGAAGACGAGCAGAAACACCAGCGCCGGCTCCTTGCTCGCCCACGACTGCGACTCTCCCGCGAAAAAGAGGGACGCTCCTCCCCCCGCCGTCCAGGGGTCGCCGCCGTGTGCGACGAACGCGGCGACGCCCATCGCGATCACGACCGGGATCGCGGCGAAGCGTGTCCCGAGGCCGATGATCACCAGGATCGAGCAGACGAACTCGGCGAAGAAGATGAGGATGAGGCTCGCGGTCGCGCCGATGCCGATCGGATCACCAAACTGATCGAACTTTCCGCCGGCGAGCATCTGAAACTTCCCCCATCCATGCGTCAGGAGGTATCCGGCGACGCCGAGCCTCAGGATGAGCAGTCCGATCGAATACCACGGCTCACGCCGGTCCACATCTACGACCATCGGGTTTTTCTCCTCAGGATTCAGATTTCGGCGGCGAGCGGGAGGGTGACCACGAACGTCGAGCCACGCCCCTCTCCCTCGCTCGCGGCGCGGACGCTGCCGCCGTGCAGCTCGACGCAGTATTTCACAATCGCGAGGCCGAGTCCGAGGCCGCCGTGGACGCGGCCGGCCGAATGGTCGGCCTGCCGGAACGGCTCGAAGACGTGAGGAAGGAACTGCGAGGTGATGCCGATGCCGTCGTCGGCGACGACGATGCGGGCCGTGGAGCCGGAGCGCTCGAGCGTGACCCTCACGACGCTGGACGGTTCGGAGAACTTGATCGCGTTGGAGACGAGATTCCAGACGACCTGCTGGAGGCGAGTCGGATCGCCGTTCACGACGAGGTCCGGCGCCGTCTGCACGTCGAGGCGGATCGCGCGCGCGTCGGCGGCGAGGCGAACCGTCTGGACGGCGCTCACGACCACGGGCGCCAGGTCGATCGATTCGGTCCGGAGCGCGATCTTTCCGGTCGCCTGCTGCGATACCTCGAGAAGGTCGTCGATGAGGCTTCCGAGCGTCGTCGCACTGCGGGCGATCGTCTCGAGGGCGATGTCGGTCGTCGCCGGGTCGACCTCGCCCGCGCGCAGCATCTTCGCCCACCCGAAGATGGCCGTCAGCGGCGTGCGCAGCTCGTGCGAGACGATCGCGAAGAACTCGTCCCGGACCCGCGTCGCTTCGAGGGAGGCCTCGTAGAGCCGGCGAAGGTCCTCTTCGTCGCGACGGCGCTGCGCGAGCGCGTCCTGCAGTGCCGCCTGCAGCTCGCGACGGTGCTCGACCTCGATCTTCAGCGCCTCGGCCTGCTGCTGGAGGAGCGCGATCTCCCGCGCCAGGTGCTCCTCGTCGACCGCCGGCGCCTTCTCCGTCGGCACGACGTACGCGTGCTCGCGACAGATCCGCTCGAACCGCGCCGCGTCCGACTCCTTCAGAAAATTGCCCATCGGGTACGCGCACAGAAGCGAGAACGGCCTCTCGTCCGCGAGCGCGTTCCACATCTCTTCGAGCCGGATCGCCGCCTCGGGATTTCCGCTGCGCCACAGGAGGTCGACGAGCTCACCGTAGACGCGCGCGCGCGACCCGTTCGCCGACGTGCTCTCGAAGATTCCCGCCATGTAGTCGCGGAACAGCGCCTCATCGGGCATCGCGTCGCGCATCACGGCCGGCAGCATGGCGGGCGCGTCGACCATCGTGACGAGGTGCGCGTGCCCGTTGTCGACTTGGATCCCGCGGGCGCGGAGGGCGTGCTCGAACCCGCGGCGGTGCGCCTCGGTCGCGATCACGATCACCGGCTCGCCCGATTCGATCCCCTCGCCGAGAAACGTCCCGACGCGGGAGTAGAGGTAGTCCTCTCCCTCGTAAAACTGGACGATGTGCCGCCACGTCTCGCGCCCCAACCCTGAAATGCTCATGCTGGCCTCACGACTCTCTCGTGAAAACCACGTCCCTCGCGCGGACAATCCATCGCGTCGGTGGTTCCGCCTCGAGGGTGCCAGAAGATGCGGCGAGGCTCAAGCGGGTTCAGGCGCACATCGCGCCACCGGGCCCGTCAGACGGAACGGCGGAGCTGGTCGATCTGTCCGTCGGAAATTCTGGCAGCATCGTCATCCTGAGCGAGGCGGCGTGGGTGGGTGTGAGCGGAGGATCTCCTCAGCCGCGTCTCGATTCGGCGCGGACCAGGAGATCCGGAGCCTGCACTGAGGAGCGGCAGCGACGAAGTGTCGCTTCGCTTCTCAGGATGACGGCGCTGGGGTGTGCGGGGCTGTGTCATTCGAAGCAGATTCGCGCAGGGATGAGGGAGCGGTGGGAATCCCCCTGATCAGTGAACTCAGGTCGGCGGGCTGGCGAAAATTCGCTCTTCCGCCGAAATGACGATGCCGCGTCACGCGCGTCCCGCCCGTCCCTGATCCCTCGCTGACGCTCGGGATGACGTGCTGTATTCTGACCGGAAACGGATGGTCCAGTCTCTCCTGGTCGTCGAATACGAACCGCGCTACATCGAGCGGCTCGAGCGCGTCGTCGCCAGGCTGCACGTCGAGGCCCATTTCGCGAGGGACGCCGAGGAGGCGCTGCGCTTGTTCGGGGCGACCGCACCCCGTGCCGTCGTCGTTTCGTGGATCCTTCCGAAAGCGAGCGGAGCCGATCTGATTCGCGATCTCCGCTCGAGCCCGGGCGGCGCCGACGCGCGCATCCTTCTCACCGTCTCCGGCTACAGCGGCGGCGATCCGGCGGCGGACGCGCGCCGTGCCGGCGCCGACGACCTCCTGCCGAAACCATTCGATGACGACGATCTCGCCGACCGGATCGCGAGGATGCTCGAGGTCGAGGCCGATCCCTTCAATCTCGACAGCCGCGCGCTGCATCACGACACCCATCCCGCCGCACCCCACCCCCTGGCCTTGCAGGAGAGCGCGAAGCTCACCGCGAACGAGATCTTCGGCGACGTGCTCGAGGACGCCGCGCCGCCGCCCGCGGATGATGAGATCGACCGTCTTCTCGATCGAACCGTCGTTTCCTTGAAGAAGAAGGCGGCTGCCGCCGCGGAGTTCGACCGCCTCCTCGACGACACGCTCTCCGGCCTCGTCGCGAAAAGGAGGAAGATGGCGGCTCCGGATCGGGTCCATGCCTCGAGCCCCGTCCTCCACGACCGAGGCGAGGAGACGATCACCGCGCGCCCTGGGGCGCGCCTCGGGCAGTTCGTCCTGCGCGAGAAGATCGCGACCGGCGGCATGGCCGAGGTGTGGAAGGCGAGGATGGAGGGAGTGGAGGGGTTCGAGAAGCTCGTCGCGATCAAGCGGATCCTGCCGCACCTTTCGGACGATCAGGAGTTCGTCGACATGTTCGTCGACGAGGCGAAGATCGCCGCGCGCCTCAATCACCCGAACATCATCCACATCTACGATCTCGGGCGCGCCGCCGGGTCGTACTACATCGCGATGGAGCTCGTCGACGGGCACGATCTGAAATCGACGCTGCGCCGCGCCGCCGATCGCGGCATCGCGATGCCGCCCGACCTCGCCGTCTTCGTCGCGGCGAAGATCGGCGCGGCGCTCGACTTCGCGCACCGCAAGGCCGAGGGGCTCGTGCACCGCGACGTCTCGCCGCAGAACGTGCTCGTCTCGTGGGAAGGGGACATCAAGCTCTGCGACTTCGGCATCGCGAAGGCGACCTCCAGGATCTCCCACACGCGCTCGGGCGCCCTCAAGGGAAAGGTTCAGTACATGTCGCCGGAACAGGCGTCGGCGCAGCCGCTCGACCGCCGCTCCGACGTGTTCTCGCTCGGCCTCGTCCTTTTCGAGATGCTCACCGGACGGAAGGCGTTCGGCGGCGAGAGCGAGATTTCGGTTCTCGATCAGGTCCGCCTGGCCCGGATCGATCCGCCATCCTCATTGAGTAAGGAGGTTCCGGCGGAACTCGACCGGATCGTGGCGACGGCGGTGGCGCGGGAGCCGTCGGCGCGCTACGCCTCCGCGGGCGATCTCGTGCGCGATCTCGAGAAGGTCCTTCCGGAGCTCCGGCGGCCGGCCCCCTCCGCCGCCGACCTCGCGGCGTGGATGGCGCGAATCTGGAGCGACGACGTTTAGGCTATAATCGCGCGCCGCTCCGCCGCGCGCGCGGCGCGAATTTTCCCCGGGCGCTCCGCCCGAAGCGCCCGGTCGAGAGGCCACCCATGCCCACCCTGACGTCCCAGCAGAGGGAGTTCTACGAAAACACGCTCCGCGTCACCCGGCAGGAGATCGAAGAGCTCGAGCGCCAGATCGAGGACGAGTTCGCGAAAGTGAAGGACCGCATCGCGGAGCTCCAGGATGCGCTCGGCGCCGCCAAGCAGATGTACGAGGCGGCCTGCAACCGCCTCGGCGTGCCGAACGACCTCGAGGAAGTCACCGAGAGACGCGAGTGAGACAGCGGAATGGGGCCGGTCGAGCGCTCCTCTTTCTAGTAGTGCTCCTCGCGGCCTGCGCTCCCCCTCCCGAAGGGCGCACCGTCCTCGACGCCCTCGGCCGCGACGTCGTCGTTCCACCCTCCCCGCGACGCATCGTGACGCTCGCTCCCGACGTTACCGAGATCGTCGCCCACCTCGGCGCCGCTGACCGCCTCGTCGGCACCGACTCCGCCTCGGATCATCCGCCCGCGATACGGGACCTTCCCGACGTCGGCGGACTGCAGCCGAACATCGAATCGATCGCCGCCCTCGAGCCCGACGTCGTGATCGCGTCGACGAGCGGCAACCCGCCATCGCTCGACCCGGCGCTCCGCGCCGCCGGGATTCCGCTCTTCGTCGTGCGCACGGCTCGTCTGACCGACATCCCGCGCGCGCTCCGGATGGTCGGCGATCTGCTGGGAACCGACGCCTCCGAAGCGGCCGCGCGGATGGAGCGGGAGATCGCGGCCGCCCGCCGCGAGCGCACACCGGCGCCGCGGGTCCTCGTCATGCTCTGGACCGATCCGATGTACGTCGCGGGACGGGAGACGTATCTCGACGACCTTCTCGAGATCGTGGGAGCGGAGAACGCGGTGACGGCCACGGGATGGCCGGCGATCTCGCGCGAAGTGGTCGTCGCCGACCCGCCGGACCTCATTCTTTATCCTGAAGCGGCCGTGTCCGCCGAAGCTCTTCGATCGATCGCGGCGAGCGCCGCGTGGCGCAGCCTTCCCGCCGTGCGGGAGGGCGACGTCGTTCCGTTCGAGGACGACCTCCTTCTGCGTCCCGGTCCGCGCGTGACCGAGGGGCTCGCGGAGCTGAATCGGATCCTGGACGAGTGGGAGCGGAAGCGATGAGCGCGCGGCGCGATCTTCTGACCGGGATCGCGATTCTCGCGCCGCTCCTGCTGCTCGCCTGCGCCGTCGCGACCGCGGTCGGCGCCGTTCCGGTCGTGGCCGCGGCCTTCGAGGGGGAGGGCACCGCGCGAACGATCCTCCTCCAGATCCGGCTGCCGCGCGTTCTTCTCGCGGCGGCCGTCGGGATGGTCCTCGCCACGGCGGGGCTCATGTTCCAGACCCTGCTCCGGAATCCGCTCGCCGATCCCTTCATCCTCGGCGTGTCGGGCGGCGCCGCGTGCGGGGCCGCGGTGGCGACGGCCGTGGGAGGGGGCGGAATCCCCGGGGCGGTCGCGGGTGCGGCCTTCACGGGCGCCTTCGCGGCGACGTTTCTCGTCATTCTGATCGCGCGCCGTCACGGCACGGTCGATCCGACGCGGCTCGTCCTCGCGGGACTCGTCCTGAACGCGCTCTTCTCCGCTCTGATCCTTCTCGCTCTGTCGGTCACGCGAGGCAGCGATCTGACGGCGGCACTTCACTGGATGATGGGATCGCTCGCGGGCGCGACGTGGATGGAGGTGGCGCTGGTCGGCGCCGCCGCGGCCGGATCGGTCGCCGTATCGATCTGGCTCGCGAACGACGTCCGGATGCTCGCGTTCGGCGAGGGGGATGCGCGCTCGCGAGGCGTCGCCGTCGAGCGCGTGAAGGCGGCCGGATTCATCGTCGCTTCGATGGCGACGGGCGCCGCCGTGGCGGCGAGCGGCATCATCGGGTTCGTCGGTCTGATGGTGCCGCACGCGATCCGGATGGTGTGGCGGCGCGACTTCCGCGTTCTCCTTCCTCTGTCGGCGCTCGGCGGCGGCATCCTGGCGGTCGGCGCGGACCTCGTGGCGCGCGTCGCCGTCGCGCCCGCGGAGCTCCCCGTCGCGGCGCTGACGGCGCTTCTTGGCGTCCCCTTCTTCCTCATTCTTCTGCGGAGGGTCGCGTGACCGTTCTCGATCTGCGCGCGGTCCGGTATCGCTACCCCGGCGCGGGCCGCGACGCGCTTGCGGGGGTGACGGCCTCCGTGCGCGCGGGGGAGCTCGTCTCGATCGTCGGCGCGAACGGCTCCGGAAAGTCGACGCTGATGAAGCTCCTCGCCCGCGTCGTCGAGCCGATCGACGGAGACGTCGCTTTCCGCGGCCGCAGCTTGGCGGAGTGGAGCGCGCGCGACTACGCCCAGCGCGTCGGGTACCTCGCGCAGGAAGCGGAGGCCGTCTTCCCCATGCGCGTGCTCGACGTCGTCCTGACGGGGCGAGCGCCGTTCCTGGGGCGTTTCGAATGGGAGTCGGAGCGGGACGTCGAGCGAGCGCGGCGGGCGCTCGAAGAATGCGATGTGGCGGCGTTCGAGCAGCGCTTCCTCGACGCGATGAGCGGCGGCGAGCGGAAGCGGGTCGAGCTCGCGCGTGTCCTCGCCGGCGAGCCCGAGCTCGTCCTGCTGGACGAGCCGCTCGCCGCGCTCGATCTCGCCCACGCGCAGCAGCTCGCGCGCCTGCTCCGCTCGATCGCCCGCTCCGACGGCCGCACCGTGCTGTTCGTCTCGCACGACCTGAACTGGAGCGCCGCCCTGGCCGACCGGATGATCGTCCTGCGCGAAGGACGCGTCGCCGCGGACGGCCCTCCGTCCGAGATCGTCCGGGAGGAGGGGATCCGGGCGTGGTTCGACCTCGACGCGGCGGTGGTCGAGGTCGAGGGGAGGCCGTGGGTAGTGCCCCGGGCGTGAGAACGCAGAACGCAGAACGCAGAACGTAGAAGCAAGAAAATGGGGCGGGCGGGTTTCTTCCTTCTCCGTTCTGCGTTCTGCGTTCCAGGTTTCCGGAACGCGCCGGGCCGCCACATTGTTATCATCGTTCGCTGCGCAGAGGCCGGTCATGATCCGCTTCGAGGACATTCTCGACAAGATCGAGACGTACAAGCCGCAGTTCGACGAAGAGCTCCTCCGGCGGGCGTACATCTTCTCCGCCATGGCGCACAAGGACCAGGTGCGCCGCTCGGGCGAGCCGTACCTCGTCCACCCGCTCAACGTCGGCTACATCCTGGCCGAGATGAAGCTCGACGAGACTTCGATCGCGGTCGGCCTCCTCCACGACGTCATCGAGGACACGCTCACCACGCGCGAGAAGCTCGAGGAGCTGTTCGGGCCCGAGATCGCCGAGATCGTCGACAGCCTGACGAAGATCTCCCGCTACGCCTACGTCTCCCGCGAGGAAGAGCAGGCCGAGACCTTCCGCAAGATGATCTTGGCGATGGTGTCGGACCTGCGGGTCGTCCTCGTCAAGCTCGCGGACCGCCTGCACAACATGCGGACGCTCCACCACCTCCCGCCCGAGCGCCGCCAGCGGATCGCCAAGGAGACGATGGAGATCTACGCGCCGATCGCGAACCGGCTCGGCATGGGGCGCGTCCGCAGCGAGCTCGAGGACCTCGCGTTCCAGCACCTCCACCCGCGGGAGTTCGAGGATCTGACCGAGGCCGTGCGGCAGAAGATGAGCGTGTCGGCCGACATCGTCGAGCGCCTCCGGCAGACGATCGAATCGAAAATGCGGGAGAGCGAGATCTCGGGCGAGGTGAGCGGCCGCGTGAAGTCGCTCCACTCGATCCACCAGAAGCTGCGCCGGCAGGGGATCGACATCGGCCAGCTCTACGACTACCTCGCCTTCCGGATCATCACCGACTCGGTCAAGGACTGCTACGCCTCGCTGGGGACGATCCATCAGACGTGGCGGCCGGTTCCGGGGCGAATCAAAGACTACATCGCGATGCCCAAGCCGAACTTCTACCAGTCGCTCCACACGACCGTGGTGGCGGACAAGGGGCAGCCGTTCGAGGTCCAGATCCGGACGCGCGAGATGGATCTCATCGCCGAGCAGGGCATCGCGGCGCACTGGAAATACAAGGAGGGGCGGGTCGGCGCGTCTCCCGACGACCAGAACTTCCTCTGGCTGCGGCAGCTCGTCGAGTGGCAGCAGGAGATCAAGGATCCGAAGGTGTTCATGAACTCGCTCCGGATCGATCTCTATCCGGACGAGGTCTACACGTTCACTCCGAAGGGGGACGTCTACGCGTTTCCGCGCGGCGCGACGCCTCTCGATTTCGCCTACCGGATCCATACGGACCTCGGCAACCGCTGCGTCGGCGCGCGCGTGAACGGCAAGCTCGTCCAGCTCCGCTCCCTTCTCCGGAACGGGGACATCGTGGAGATCCTGACCGCGCCGAACCAGACGCCGAGCCGGGAGTGGCTCTCGATCGTCGTGACCTCGCGCGCGCGGCACAAGATCCGGCACTGGCTCAACACCGAGCAGAAGAAGCACTCGGTCGAGCTCGGCCGGAAGCTCCTCGAGAAGGAGGCGAAGCGGTTCCGGATTCCGATCCGGAAGCTCATCGCCGAGAGTGGCCTCGACGGCATTCTCTCGGATCAGGGTTACGCGCGGCTCGACGATCTCTTTGCCGACGTCGGGTACGGCAAGCTCGCCGCCCGTTCGGTCATCGAGCGGTTCATCCCCGATCAGGAGAAGAAGGCGGAGGACGCGCCGAGCGTCATTCGCGATGCCGTGCGGAAGATCTTCCCCTTCGGCGGCGGCTCCCCGGCAATCAAGGTCAAGGGGTCCGACGACCTGATGACCTATCTCGCGAAGTGCTGCAACCCGCTACCGGGAGAAAAGATCGTCGGCTACGTGACGCGCGGGAAGGGGATCGCGGTCCACTCGGACAGCTGCCCCAACGTGCGGAACCTGATGTTCAACCCCGACCGGGAGATCGAGGTGGAGTGGGGCGAGCGGGAGGCCGCGCAGTTCCGGATCGATCTCGAGGTCCAGGTCGAGGACCGGACGGGCATGCTCGCGAAGGTCGTCTCCCACATCGCGAACCTGAAGACGAACATCCGGAACATCGAGGCGCGGACGGCCGACGGGCGGGGCGTGATCGATCTGACGGTGGAGATCTCCGACCTGCGGCACCTCGAGAAGGTGATCAAGGGGATCTCGAGCCTCGACGGGGTCATCGAGGTCCAGCGGAAGTACAACGCGCGGCAGGCCACGGCGTGACGCGTCGAGCGTCTGGGGGGTCCTGAGCGTCTAGAGCGTCTGGTGACATCAGGTTCGCGGGTCATCCTGAGAGGTGGAACGGCACGATGTGCCGGTGAAGCGCGAATGACTCCAAGCTGTCATCCCGAGCCGTGAGGCGAGGGATCTTCTATGAGTAGGCCGTGTCAAGACCTCCCGGATCGTGGTTACTGTTGGGTGGGTGGCGGGTCAGCTTCAGCGAACCGTCTCGGCTTCTTCTATCCG
>JBOGJQ010000361.1:0-7590 GCA_050745405.1 Thermoanaerobaculia bacterium
ACCCCGGCTACCGTCTGGCACGCCTCCGGCGTGCTGCTGGAAGGCAAGACCGGCGAAAAACCTGGACGCGCCCGTGACGCGATCGCCGAAGAGGTCGAATCCGAGGACGTCGTTCGTCGGCTTGCCGCTCCCGGCGGACGGGAAGACCGGCTTCGGGACCCCCTACTGCACCGAGTTCGTGATCACGTCGCTGCGGATCGCGACCAGGACGATCTTGTCGTCGCGCAGAGTGAACTCGACGCGGTCGACACCCTCGTCCTTGTGCCGGATGAGGAACTCCGACAGCTCGTCCTCGATGTGCCTCTGGATCGCCCGGCGCAGCGGACGGGCGCCGGAATTCGTCTCTTCCTGCGCGCGCGCGATGAGCCAATCGACGACCGGCTCCTCGATCGCGATCTGGACCGCCTTGTGCGCGAGCGCCAGGTTCACGTCGGCGACGAGCAGGTGCGCGATCTGGCGCAGCTCGGTCTCAGTCAGCGGGTTGAAGATGATGATGTCGTCGATCCGGTTGATGAACTCCGGCGAGAACTCCCGCTTGAGCTCGTTGTGGATCACGCCCTCGATGTCCTTCTGCCCCGACTCCTCGCTCTGCTCGCGGAACCCGAGCGTCCCCTTGGTCGCCAGGTGCCGCGTCCCGAGGTTCGAGGTCATGATGATGAGCGTGTTCCGGAAGTCGACCTGGTTCCCGAGGGAGTCCGTGAGGATGCCGTCTTCGAGGATCTGCAGGAGGATGTTCGCGATGTCCGGATGCGCCTTCTCGATCTCGTCGAGGAGGACGACGGCGTACGGCGTCCGGCGGACACGCTCGGTGAGCTGTCCCCCCTCCTCGTGGCCGACATAACCCGGGGGCGAGCCGATGAGTTTCGAGACGGCGTGCTTCTCCATGTACTCGGACATGTCGAAGCGGATGAGGTGCTTGACGGACCCAAAGAGGTACTCCGCGAGCCGCCGGGCGACCTCGGTTTTTCCGACGCCGGAGGTGCCCAGGAAGACGAACGAGCCCATCGGCCGGTTGGGCGAGGCGACGCCGAGGCGCGAGCGGCGGATCGCGCGCGCGATCGCCCGGATCGCCTTGTCCTGCCCGACGATGCGGCGCATGAGCGTCTCTTCCATCTGGAGGAGCTTCGCCGCCTCGTCCGCCTCGAGGCTCGTGACGGGGATGTCCGTCCAGGAGGAGATGATCTCCTCGACGTCGCGCGCGGTGACTTCCATCATCTCGTCGCCGCTGTCCTCGCGCTCGGCCTTCATCCGCTCGATCTCGTCCTTGAGCTCGATCTCCCGCTCGCGCAGGTAGACGGCCTTTTCGAAGTCCTTGTCCGAGATCGCCTTCTTCATGTCCTTGACGATGTTGCGGGTCTCGGACTCGAGCCGGCGGAGGTTCTGCGTGTCGGCGACGCGGCGGAGCTTCACCTTCGCTCCCGCCTCGTCGAGGATGTCGATCGCCTTGTCGGGGAAGAAGCGGTCGGTGATGTAGCGGTTCGACTGGTAGACGGCCGACTTGATCGCCTGATCCGAGTAGCGGACCTTGTGGAACGCCTCGTAGCGCTCCTTGACGCCGTCGAGGATGAGAAGGGTCTCGGCCTCGCTCGGCGGGACGACGTTGATCGCCTGGAAACGGCGCAGGAGGGAGCGGTCCTTCTCGATGTAGCGGCGGTACTCGCGGATCGTCGTCGCGCCGATGCAGGAGATCTCGCCGCGCGAGAGCGCCGGCTTCAGGATGTTCGCCGCGTCGAGCGACCCCTCGGCGGACCCCGCTCCGATCAGGGAGTGGATCTCGTCGATGAAGATGATGATGTCGTTGTTCTCCTTCAGCTCCTTGATGATCCCCTTGAGGCGCTCTTCGAACTGCCCGCGGTACTTCGTGCCGGCGACGATGAGCGAGAGGTCGAGCGAAAGGATGCGCTTGTTCGCGATGAAGAGGGGGACGTTGCCGTCGACGATCCGCTGGGAGAGTCCCTCGACGATCGCCGTTTTCCCGACGCCCGGCTCGCCGAGCAGGATCGGGGTGTTCTTGGTGCGGCGCGAGAGGATCTGGATGATCCGGTCGACCTCTTTCTCCCGGCCGACGAGGGGATCGAACTGCCCCTGGTGCGCCATCTGGGTGAGGTCGCGCGCGTACTCGGCGAGGAACGGGAGCTCTTTTTTCTGCTTGTCCGCCTCGCGCTCCTTGAGGATCGAGATCGTCTCCTCGCGGACGCCGTAGACGTTGAGGCCTTTGGAGGTGAGGATCCGCGCGGCGGTCGAGGACTCGACGCGGAGAATGCCGATCAGGAGGTGCTCGGTGCCGACGTACTGGTGGAGCATCGACTCCGCCTCGTGCGAGGCGTAGGCGAGGATCTTCTTGGCTTCTTCGGAAAGCGGGAGCTCGGCCGAGGAGGAGATGCGGTCGACGAAGAGGCGGTCGCCCTCGACCTCGCGGCGGATCTGCTCGGGCTTCACGTTGAAGCGCGAGAAGATCTCCTTGATGATGTCCTCCCCTTCGCGGAGGACCCCGAGCAGGATGTGCTCCGACTCGATGACGCGCGATCCGAGTTTCGACGCTTCGTAGCGGGCGAAGAAGAGGGCGCGGCGGGCTTTCTCGTTATATTTTTCGAACATGGTCGATCGGGATACGGCTCTGCATCTCGAATACCCGGTCACATCGCCCCGCGAGATCGCGGTTGTGCGTCACGAGAACCGACGTGAGTTGTCGACTTCGATGACATTGTCGCATTAATTCGAAGACTTTTTCGCTCGTCTCGAGGTCAAGATTACCGGTCGGCTCGTCCGCCAGAAACAGCACCGGCTCGGCGACCAGGGCGCGTGCGATCGCGACGCGCTGCTGCTCGCCGCCGGAGAGCTGATGCGGGTAATGGTCCATCCGATCCGCCAAGCCCAATTCTCCCAATAAATCTCCTGCCGCTTTCAACGCCTCCCCCCGGGCGATTCTTCCGATCCACGCCGGCATCGCGACGTTCTCCACGGCCGTGAACTCCGGAAGGAGATGGTGAAACTGGAACACGAAACCGACGTTCCGGTTGCGGAAGCGCGCGAGCTGGTCGGGCGCCATCCCGGTGAGGATCGCCTCCCCGACGTGGATCGTTCCGGCGTCCGCGCGGTCGAGCCCTCCGAGCAGATGGAGCAGGGTCGACTTGCCGATTCCCGAGGGGCCGACGATCGCGAGCATCTCGCCGCGCCCGACGGTGAGATCGAGAGCGCGGAAGACTTCGACCGGAACCGCCGCGTCGCGGTAACTCTTCGCGAGACCGCGCGCTTCGAGGAAGGCCATGTTGTTTGATTATACGGTTCGGTCGGCGGACAGTCGGTCTTGCTCGTTGTTCGTTGGTCGTTAGTGGTTGGCGGCGCCGGGAGGGGAGCGGACGATCCGCGACACCGTCATCCCGAGCGTTTAGCGAGGGGTCAGGGTGCGGCGGATTCGCGTGACGCGGCATGGTCATTCGGCGGAAAAGCGAATCTTCGTCGTCCCGCCGATCACGGCCGCTCCGATGAGGGGTTCCCCGCCCGTCCCTGACCGCTCGCTATGACGGAGACTGACGACTAACGAACAACGACCAACGACCAACGACCAACGACCAACGACCAACGACGCTACAGCCGTTCGCGGAACAGACGGATCTGCGCGGCGTTCTGCAGATTCGTCGTCGCCGAGCCGACGAGCAGCATGAGCTGCGCCTGCCGCTCGGTGAGGAGCCGCTGCCGGATCTCGTCCTCGACCTCGGCGAACGGCCGCGGGCCACCCGGCTCGTGTGCCTCGAGGTAGATCACGTGATGGCCGAACTGCGTCTTCACCGGCGCGCTGACCTGACCCGGCTCGAGCGCGAACGCCGCCTTCTCGAACTCCGGCACCATCTGTCCGCGCGCGAACCATCCGAGGTCGCCGCCGCTCGCCGCGGCACCGTCTTCCGAGAACTTGCGCGCGAGGTCGATGAACTGCTCGCCGCGCGACTCCTCCGGAACTCCGGCGAGCTGCTGCGCGATGATGGCGATCTTCTCGGCCGCCTGCTGTTCGCCGACCGCGTTGTCGCCCGTCTCGTTCGGCGGCGGCTGATCGCCCGGCGTCGCGACGATGTGCCGCGCCCGGATTCGCTCCGGCTGCTGGAACTCCTCGACGTGCTCGTTGTACCAGCGCCGCATTTCGTCGTCGCTGACGAGCTGCGGCCCGATCACCTTCGTCACGTACTGATCGAACAGGATCTCCTGGCGCGACCGCTCGAGCTCCGCGGCAACCTCCGGGTCCTCGGCGAGGTGACGGCGCACCGCATCCTGCACGACGAGCTTTCTCTTGATGTAGGTGTCCAGATAGATGCCGATCCCGCCGTTGCGCTCGTAGCTCGCGCGCACCTCGTCGGGAAGGGCGTTCCATGCCGCGCGCACTTCCGTTCGCGTGACCGGCTCACCGTTCACGACCGCGACGACGTCGGATTCGTCCTGCGCGACGGCGCCAGTCGCGACGAGCGCGCTCAGAAGAAGAGTCAGGATCAGCTTTCTCATCGAGAGACCTCCGCGGTTTCAGACGCGCGCACCAACAGGGGGTTTCGGGATGTCATTCCGGCGCGCGGCGTGGCAAAATTTGCTGTCAAGATCTGTCCGTAGAAATCTTTCGATATCCACAAACGAGCCGCGAAGCCGCGGCACGTCTACACGATGTAGTGCACGCGCTGTGGAAAAGTTGTCGGACGCCTGTGAGGGGCATGTGAGGGAAACGTCGCGACGAAAAAAAGACCGCAGAATCGCGGCGCCCAATCGCAGTCTACAATCCGTAGAAAACGCTCGATGACGGTCCTCGCGCAAGACCTTCGGCTCGATCGCCCCCTGCCGCAAAATCCGGAGGCGGAGCGCAGCATCCTCGGCTCCATTCTCATCGATTCCCACGTCCTCGACCGCATCGCCGAGAAGATCCGCACGGAAGATTTCTACAAGGACGCCCACCGCCAGATCTTCGCGGCGATGCTCGACCTCTCCGAGCGGAGCCGGGAGATCGACCTTCTGACGCTGAAGGAAGAGCTCGCGCGAAAGGGAAAACTCGACGAGGTCGGCGGCGCCGCCTACATCTCCTCCCTCGTCGACGGCATCCCGGACATGCGCAACGTCGAGCGCTACGCGGAGATCGTCCGCGAGAAGTCGACGCTCCGGCGCCTCATCCTCATGGGGAACCGCGTCATTCAGACGGCGCTCGACCGGCCCGACGGCCCCGAGGAGGTGATCGGGGAAGCGGAGAAGGAGATCTTTCAGATCGCGGAGCAGGGGCTCACCAGCGGCTTCGTCGCGATCGACCGGATCACGCGGCACAACATGACCGCGATCGAGCAGCTCCAGCACGCGGGGAAGCTCGTGACCGGCATCTCCACCGGCTACGACCGCTTCGACGAGATGACCTCGGGGTTCCAGAGGCAGGACCTCATCATCCTCGCCGCGCGGCCGTCGATGGGCAAGACCTCGCTCATGCTGAATATCGCGGAAGCGATGGCGATCCAGGACAAGGGAGAGACGAAGGAGCAGCTCCACGGCGTCGGCATCTTTTCGCTCGAGATGTCGAAGGAGCAGATCGGCCTTCGGCTCCTGTCTTCGCAGGCGAACGTGGCCAGTCACCTGATCCGCGCCGGGATCCTGTCGGAGAAGAACTGGCGCGACCTGATCGACGCGTCGTCGCGCCTCGCGAAGGCGAAGATCTACGTCGACGACACGGCGACGATCGACCTCGTGGAGATGCGCGCGAAGGCGCGCCGCCTCAAGCGCGACGCGGGCCTCGACATCATCATGGTCGACTATCTCCAGCTCATCCACGTGCGCGGCCGCGTCGAATCGCGGACGCAGGAGATCTCGCAGATCTCGCGGGGCCTCAAGGCGCTCGCGAAGGAGCTCGACGTCCCGCTGCTTTCCCTCTCGCAGCTCTCCCGCCGTCCGGAGCAGCGGACCGGCGATCACCGTCCGCAGCTCGCCGACCTCCGCGAATCGGGATCGATCGAACAGGACGCCGACGTCGTCTTCTTCATCTATCGCGACGAGGTCTACAACCGCGAGACCGAGGACAAGGGGATCGCGGAGATCATCATCGGGAAGCAGCGGAACGGGCCGATCGGCGACTTCAAGCTCGTCTTCAAGAACGACGTCACGAAGTTCTTCAACTACGCGCCCGAGCCGGACTTCGTCCCCTGATCCGCGCCGAGCTCCGCGAGCACGACCTCGGTGTGCTCGCCGAGCCGCGGCGGCGGGCGGTGCGGAGGTCGCGGCGCGCCGGCGAGGCGAACGGGCGGGCGCACGAGCTCGAGCGGGCCGATCGACGGGTGCTCGACCGTCTCCGTGAACCCGCGGGAGAAAATCTCTTCGAAGCGCTCGACCAGGGCCGCCGGAATGCCGCGGCCGCGGCACGAGGCGATCCATTCCTCGGCGCGGCGCCGCGCGATCTCGCGCGCGAGCTCCGCGAGGAGAACGTCCCGGTGCTCGACGCGCGCGGCGTTCGTCGCGAAGCGCGGATCGTCCGCGAGATCGGCGCGGCCGAGGACCTCGCGGGCGAAGAGATCGAAGTGCCGGTCCGTCGCGATCGCGAGAACGAAGGGGCGGTCGGACGCGCGGAACGCCTGGTACGGGACGATCGACGGATGCGCGCTCCCGTACCGCTCCGGCTCGACGCCCGTGGCGAGGTAAGCCTGCGCGACGTTCACGAGGGAGGCGACCGTGGCTCCGACGAGCGAGACCTCGAGCGCCTCGCCGCGCCCCGTTCTCTCCCGCCCGTACAGCGCCGCGAGGATCGCGCCGTGCGCGTAGTGCGCCGTCAGCACGTCGGAGATCGCGACGCCGACCTTGACCGGCGTTCCGTCGCGTTCGCCGGTGATCGCCATCATCCCCCCGGCCGCCTGCGCGAGGAGGTCGTATCCGGGAAGCCCCGTCTCGGGCGTCTCCCGCTCGAAGCCGGAGATGGAGCAGACGATCGCCCGCGGATTCAGCGCGTGAACGGCAGCCGCGTCGAGGCCGAAGCGGACGCGGTCGTCGTCCTTGAAGTTCTCGACGACCACGTCGGCGCGCCCGATCAGTCTCCGCGCCGCCGCGAGCCCGCCCTCGGATTTGAGATCGAGGACGACCGACTCCTTGTTCCGGTTGACCGACAGGAAGTACGCGCTCTCGCCGGCGAGGAACGGCGGCCCCCAGCGGCGGGTCTCGTCGCCGCGCGGCTCCTCGATCTTGATCACCCGCGCCCCCGCGTCGCCCAGCATCATCGTGCAGAGCGGACCGGCGAGAATGCGCGAGAAATCGGCGACAAGAACGTCGTTCAGCATCGTCGGTCGTCGGTCGTCGGTCGTTAGTCGTTGTCCGTTGACCGTCGTCGGTCGCCGGTCGCCGGTCGCCGGTCGCTAGGTATACAGGATGTCGTCATCCTGAGCGAGGAGGGGCGGGCGGGTGTGAGCGAAGGATCTCCTCAGCCGCGCCTCAATCCGGCAGGTTGTCGCGAGTCTGAGTCGCGGATCAGGAGATCCTTCGTCGCTTCGCTCCTCAGGATGACTGACGGCACCGCGATGGCGGATAACGAACGACTAACGACCAACGGACAACCGACAACGGACAACCGACAACGGACAACGGACAACGGACAAC
>JBOGJQ010000362.1:0-1189 GCA_050745405.1 Thermoanaerobaculia bacterium
TTGCACGCCTCCGGCGTGCGTTTCCGAGCGTCGTGAATAATGCGGGGTAGAATCGCTCTGTCGTGTCGATCCGGTTCCTTCTGGTCTCTCCCGTTCTCGTGCTCGCCCTCACCGCCTGCGCCGAAGCCCCCGCGCTCCCGCCGCCGCTCTATCCCGTGCCCTCGGTGACACTCGTCTCCGACGCGGGGCGTTCCTTCCCGCTCGACTCGCTCGACGGAAAGGTCGCGATCTACGACTTCATCTTCACGCGCTGCGGCGCGACATGCCCGATGATGACGCGCGCGATGGCGAGGCTCACGACCGAGTTCGACGACGAGGCGCCGGTCCGCTTCGTCTCCGTAACCGTCGATCCCGCCTACGACACGCCGGAAGTCCTGCGCACGTACGCGGCGCCGCACCGGACGGATGACCGGTGGGTCTTTCTCACCGGAGAGCGCGAGGACGTGATCGGCCTCTCCGTCGACGGCTTCAAGCTCGCGGCGGGCGTGCCGCAGGAGGGAGCGGAACCGATCCTCCACAGCACGAAGTTCGTCCTCGTCGACCCCGAGGGGAACGTGCGGGGGTACTACGAGAGCGGCGACCGCGAGTCGATGCGCCAGCTCGTCGAGCACGCCCGGGCGCTCTTTCCCGACTGATGGAGTGGGTGAGGAATCTCCCGACCGTCAACGCGCTCCTCAACGCGACGAGCGCGGCGCTGCTGTTCGCCGGCTGGCTCCAGATCCGCCGCCGGAAGATCGAGCGGCACCGCCGGTTCATGCTCGCCGCCTGCGCGGTCTCGGCTCTCTTTCTCGCGAGCTACCTGACCTATCACTTCTTCGCCGGCGCGACGCGCTTCGCGGGCACCGGATGGTCGCGCCCCGTCTACTTCTCGATTCTCATCTCGCACACCGTCCTCGCGACGGCGGTCCTCCCCCTCGTGCTCGTCACGGTCTGGCGCGGCCTGCGACGCGACGACGCGCGCCACCGCCGCATCGCCCGATGGACCTTTCCCGTCTGGCTCTACGTCTCGATTACCGGCGTGCTCGTGTACTTGATGCTGTACGTGTGGTTTGTCAACCAGTGACGCGAGTAGCCGACATCCGATCGGCGAGCGACCGGTGCTCGCCCCAGGCGGCGGGGAGAAATCCGAGGCCGAGGGGGAAGGTGGCAGCGAGGGTCCAGAGCCAGCGGCGGGCGCTACGCTTCGCGT
>JBOGJQ010000363.1:0-1403 GCA_050745405.1 Thermoanaerobaculia bacterium
GGCTGCCACGAGCCGCGCGATCCGCTGATCCGCGGCGTGAGCCGCCTCGTCGTCCTCTACGACGGCCAGGGTGAAGAGGTTGACCTCACCGCCCAGCGTCGCACGAGCGCCGGCGCCCGGAGACTTACGCGCGAGCGCGCCGCCCATGTGCCGCAGCTGGAACATCGTCAGAGACGTGCCCGAGTCTGACTTCGGGCCCGCGATCGCGAGGAACTCGTCGATCAGCGAGGCCGGCAGTTCCTCGAGCAGCTCGTGGCCGCTCGTGATCGGCAGCGGATCCGGTGGATCCATCGCCAGCTCGGCCAGCTCGCTCGGCGGATTCATCGCGAAGGTGTCGACCTCGGGGCCGAGATCGCGTAGGCCGCGCAGCAGGTCGCGCCCCATCGCCTCCTCGCCCAGGAACGCACCCATGACGATCGTGAACGAGCCGCCGCGGAACGGCTCCGGGATTTCCGGAAGCGGCGGGATGTGCAGGATGTTCGCCCACGTCATGAGCTCCTCGGGGACCGTCGGTAGCAGCTCGCGCCATGTGTGGAGCACCTCGGACGCCCGCTCGTACGGGAAGAACAGCGCGCCGGAATAGAGCTCCTCGACCGGGTAGACCGCGAATTCGATCGCCGTGACGACGCCGAAGTTGCCGCCGCCGCCGCGGAGCGCCCAGAAGAGGTCCGGGCGGTTATGCGCGGTCGCGCGGATGAACTCGCCGTCGGCCGTGACGAGCTCGATGGCCGTGACGCTGTTGGTCTGCATCCCGTACTTCCGCGCGAGCCAGCCGATACCACCGCCCAGCGAGTAGCCGGCGATGCCGACGTCGGGCGACGATCCGTGAAGGCCCGCAAGTCCGTAGTTCGAGAGCTGCGGCGCGACCTTCTCCCACTTGACGCCGGACCCGACGCGCACGCGCTGCGCGACGGGATCGATCGAGACTTCCTGCATGTCGGACGTCTGAACGACGATCGTGCCGTCGAGCGCGCCCAGCGGGCCAGCGTTGTGTGCCGTGGCCTGCGGCGCGATTCGCAAGCCGTTTTCGCGGGCGTAGTTGACGATCGCGACGACGTCTTCCTCGTCCGCGGGGAAGACCATCGCCTCCGGCCGCTGGTCGACGCGGGTGTTGAACGCCTCGTGGGCGGCGTCCCAGTCCGGATCGGTCGGGTAAACGACGCGTCCTTTGATGGCCAGTTCCTTCGTTGTGTTCAGCATCTCGACTCCTTTTTTCGACTGAGCCGATCCTGCTCTGGCGAAGCCTCCGCGTCGATCCCGTGTGTTCGGGAAATCGCGTATGTGCCAAACCCCCCATTTGAGGGGTGGCATCGGCCCCCGCCCAGGAGTACCGTCGCTGTATGGCTCGCACCCTTCCCGGCGCTGAAAGCGCCTACGACGCGATCGAGCGGGTGGCCGAAGCC
>JBOGJQ010000364.1:0-21795 GCA_050745405.1 Thermoanaerobaculia bacterium
CGCCCGGAGGGCGCGGGAGAGTAGCCGGGGGCGCGCGAAGCGCCGCCCCCGGACGAGCGTTGTACGGAACGGTTCGCGCCGTGAAACGGCGCGGGACCTCCCGCGCCGCGGGCGCGGCGCGGAGATCTCGTCGAATCCGATCCGGGGGCAGCGGCGCTTCGCGCCTCGCCCCCGGCTATTGTCCGGCGCCCTGACGGGCGGAAGGCACGCGAGGCGTTCCTACGCCGAGGTGATCCTACGATCGCGTCGCGATTTCGGCAGGCACCAGGGCGCCCGCTTCGACGCGTTCGCCGTTCATGGTGATGGCGTACCCTTCGCCGCGGCGCTCGATCGTGATCTCGTACGTCGCGCCGCGCCAGGGGCGCGTCATCTTCGCGCGCGTCCACGACGACGGCAGGCACGGGTCGATGCGGAGCCCGTCCCACTCGGGGCGGACGCCGAGGACCCATTCGGCGACGACGCGATGGAGCCAGGCGGCCGAGCCGGTGTACCAGGTCCAGCCGGCGCGCCCCGCGATCGGCGACTCGGGGCCGTCGACGTTGCCGGGAAGGACGTACGGCTCGGCCCAGTAGCGCTCCGGGTCCTTGTTCGACGGATCCATCGCGACGAGGAGCTTCTCCAGAGTCTCCGCATCCTTCATTTTCGCCGCGGCCGCGATCGCCCACGTGGCGGCGTGCGTGTAGACGCCGCCGTTCTCGCGCAGCCCCGGCGCATAGCGCGTGATGTAGCCGATCTGTTCGACCGACTCGTCGTACGCTGGAGAGAGAAGAAGCGCGCCCATCTCGCGGACGAGATGCGTTTTCACGGCGTCCCACACGCCCGCGGCACGATCCGCCGGGACGACGTCGTTCAGAATCGCCCACGTCTGCGCATTGAGATAGATCCGGCCGACGCGGTTCTCGCGGCTTCCGATCTTCTCGCCATCGTCGCGCAGCGCGCGCCAGTACCACTCGCCGTCCCAGCCGTGATGATTGAGCGCGTCGGCGAGACGGCGGCGACGCGCGTCGTACTCGGAAGCGAAGCCGGCCTTCCCGGTTCTCCGGTGAATCTCGCTCCAATCGGCGAGCAGGCCCGCCAGGAAGTGCCCCAGCCAGACCGATTCGCCGCGCTCCTCGAGCCCCACGGCCGAGAGGCCGTCGTTCCAGTCGCCCGCGCCGATGTACGGAATCCCCCGCGGACTCGTCCGCTGGAACACGCGCTCGAACGCGCGGCGCACGTGCTCCTCGAGCGGCGCCGGCGTCTCGTCGTCGAGAAAGCGCGCGCGCTCGTCGAGCACGGACGCATCGCCTGTCTCTTTCAGATAGTTCGCCGTCACGAACGCGAGCCACAGCAGGTCGTCCGTCATCGTCGTGACGTGACCCATTTCCGACAGGGGATGCCACCAGTGATAGACGGATCCGTCGGTGAACTGGTGCGCCGCGTGGAGGCGGATCTGCTCGCGGCAGCGAGCCGGATCGATCGTGAGCCACACCTGCGAGTCCTGGAGCTGGTCGCGGAATCCGTAGGCGCCGCTCTGCTGGTAATACCCCGCTCGTCCCCAGATCCTCGCGGAGATCGCCTGATAGCGCAGCCAGTCGTTCGCGAGAGCGTCGAACGAGGCGTCGCCGGTCTCCATCCTGTGCGCCGCGAGAAGATCGACCCACGCGCGTTTTGCGCCGGCGAGCGCGGCCTTCATCGAGCCGATATCGAGAGACCGCTCGAGAAGACGCTCCGTGTCGCGCCGCGACGGAGCCACCGCGATCGCGAAGCCGATCTGCTTCCGCTCACCGGGCGCGAGAGCGATGTCGCTTCGGAGCGCCGCGACGGGATCCCAGTGCCGCCCGAAGCGGCCCGGCCACGTCGCCGATTCGACCCCCTCCGGCCGTCTCGGCGAGCCGTTCCGCCCGAGAAACGCGGCCTTCTCCCCCTCGGCCGAACGGACGGCCTCGGTCGTCGCCAGCGCGCTCACGTATGGAAAGTCGGTGTTCCAGTGTCCCCACCGCGCCGAAGGGACGTCCCACATGTGATTCCAGCCGAACACGGCGCGCGCGTCCGGATCGAACGCCGTCTCGATGAAGAGCTTGTGGAACTCGCGCCGCGGCGCCGGGGCCGGGCCGCAGTTCCATTCGAGATACGCGGTGAGCTCGAGCCGCCGCGGCTGATCGCTCTCGTTCGTCAGCCTCACCAGCCAGAGCTCGACCGTGTCCGTCGGATGCGCGAAGAGCGTCCATTCGCTCGCGACCCCGTTCGCCGCCGTCTCGAACGTCGAGTATCCGAGGCCGTGGCGGCAGGCGTAGCGCTCCATCGGTGCCCAGACCGGAGCCGGGGCGAGAGACCAGAGGGCTCCGGAGCCGGCATCACGGACGTAGAGGAACTTGCCGCTCGTGTCCTGCGCGAAATCCTGCTGCCACGCGTTGACGACCGCGAGCTGCGAGTTGTCGACCCACGTGAAGCCGCTTCCGCTCTGGCTCACCGCGAGTCCGAGGCGCGGATTCGCGATGAGGTTCGACCAGGGTCGCGGCGTGCGCGGATTCGTGACGACGAACTCGCGTCCGTCGTCGGAAAAATGTCCGTATGCGTTCTTGGTCATTGGTGGCCTTTTTGCTCAGGGTTCCCGTCATCCTGAGCGAGGTGGGGCGGGAGGGTGTGAGCGAAGGATCTCCTCAGCCGGGTCTCAATCCGGCGGGGTGTCGCGAGTCTGAGTCGCGGATCAGGAGATCCTTCGTCGCTTCGCTCCTCAGGATGACGTGCTTCCAAGGGGATTGGTAGCTCCAAGAGAATCGCCGCCGGCAAGGCGCGAATCACCTGCGGCTCCGCGAACGGCAGGGCGACCACGATCCCTCCGGGCGGGATCTCGGTTCCCGCGGCGATCTCGATGCGGATGGAGTCTCCTTCGGGTCGGACGGTGTACGTCAGCGGGCCGTAGTGCGTGCGCAGGCCGCGCACTTCGACGCCTTCGCGGGCCCAGGCCTCGGTGATCCCCGCGCCGATGACGAGCGCGCGGTCCTCGTCGCGCTCGTACGCGAGGAAGTCGACGACCGAGCGCATGAAATCCGATCCGACCCACGTGTGCGGCATGTCGCCGATGAACTTCGGCGTCCGCGGATCGTTCCAGACGACTTCGGCCCAGTGGTTCCACGCCGCCGGACGGCGGTGGCCCATGAACCAGTCGAGCGCCTCGTGCGCGCGATCGATCCAGCCGAGGCGGATGAAGGCGCCGACGACGCGGTGCTCGTACGGCGTGTAGTTTTCCCACTCGCCCGAGTCGCGCCGCGCGACGAAGTTCTCCCAGTACTTCTCGAACGTTCGCTCGAGCGCTCCCGGCGGGAAGATCTCGCGCGCGCCGGCCGGCTCGAGGGCGATCGTGGTCGATGTCGCGTCGAAATCGCCGAGCTCGACCGAGCCGGGAACGTAGTCGATGCCATGCCTTTCCATCGCGCCGCGGATCGACGCAGCCAGATCCTGACGGTATTCGTCGCGGATCGCTTCGATCCGCGCGCGCTCGGTCTCGAGGCCGAGCGTCTCCGCCAGCCGGACGGCGTCCTTCAGTCCCTTCAGCGCGAAGAGCTGGTCCCAGTACGAGTGCATCGGCTTCGCCGAGTAGCCCTCGTGGCTGATCGATTCCGGGAGGAGCCCCCAGAACGGAGTGTCCTCGTACTCCGGCGTCATGCGCTGATGCCGGAGCTCGTCGATGTAATCGACCGCCGCGGCGACGTGCGGCCACATCGAACGCGCGAAGTCGAGGTCGTTCGTGTGCCGGACGTACTCGGCGATCGCGAAGACGAGCTGGCCATGGCTGTCGTGCTCCGGGACGGGGTCGGCGCCGCGTTTGCCGACGCAGCACGGGACGTATCCGTCCTCGCGCTGGAACCCGGCGTACCACTCGATGAAGCGCCGCACGGCCTCGGTCCGGCCGAAGCGGAGGAGGGCGGCCGAGGTGAGCGACCCGTCGCGGATCCAGGAGCGGTCGTACGAGCGCGATCCCGGCTGGATCGCGGGACCGTCCTGGTTCACGAGAATGTACGCGAGGTTGCTCTCGAGCGATTCCTCGATTTCGTCCGCGGCCGGAGGGAGATCGATCCCGACCTCGCGGGCCATCGCGCTCCACATCTTCTCGATCTCAGCCTCGGCCGGAGCGGCCGGAGCGCCGTCGTGGAGAGGGAACTCGATCGCGACGGTGCGGCTCTCGCCGGGCGCGAGCTCGAGGCGCCAGACGAACGCGCCCGAGGCCGCGCCGAAGGGATCCGTGACGCTGCGCTGCTCCGGCAGCGTTCCGCGCCGGAGCGATTCGATGACCGTTCCTGCTTCGAAGCGCGTCGCCCCGAACGCGCTCGCCACTGGCGTCGGCGCAAGCGTCACTTCCTCGTTCACCGTCGCGAGGACGCCGTCGTAGCGGATCGAGCGGATCTCCGAAAAGCCGCCGACGATGTTCAGGAACTGCCACGGCGGGTTCACCTGAAAGGGGCGGATGGCGACGGCGAGAACCGCGGCGAGCGGCATCGGCGCGCGGTTCTCGATGCGGTAGACCGCGCGCGCCGCGCTCTGTCCGGGCTCGCCTCCCGTCATCGCCGTCGTCTCGAGCACGAATGCCGGATGCGACCAGGCGACCGAGGGGATCGGCAACGTCGTCCCGGCGAGGCTCTGGACGCGCTGGACGTCGGCCCACGTGACGAGCTCGCGCGAAGCGGGGAGCCACACCAGCGGCTCGATCGAAAACCCGCCGACGCCGCCCGCCTCGATCATCCCGTCTTCGTTGAGAAGGATCTCCTCTTCGTCCGCCGGTGCGCCGGCGACGGTCCAGTACGACTGCTCGCGGTACAGCCAGCGCGGGAAGGTCCCGCGCGGCGCATCCTCGGCGATCCGCTGGAAGAAGGCGGTCTTCGAGTCCGCCACCTCGACGGAAAGGATCTCGAGGTCGCGAATCGCGAATCCGCTGCCCGCCCCGCTCTCGAGCAGCCGCAATCGGAAGTAGCGCGCCTCCGCTTCGGGCAGGAAAAGATAATCGCGGCCGCCGTTCGAGACTTCGACGCGCCGCATCGGAATCCAGTCCTTTCGGTCGTCGGAGATCTCGGCGACGTACGCGCTTGCGTGCGGCTCGCTCCAGGTGACGGCCGCGCCGCCGAACTCGCGCGCGCGGAGGAAGTCGAGCTCGATCCACGCGTTCGTTCCCGGCGCGCGCCAGACGGTGGCCGGATCGCCGTCCAGCACGTGCGCGGCATCGCCGGACGCGACGGACCCCGAGGCTGTGGGCGTCAGGTCGTACGGGCGGTCCGGCTCGCGCTCCCGGAACGTCAGCTCGTCGATCCACACCGTGCCCTTGCCGCCCATCCCGACGCTGATCGCGAACTCGATCGCCGAGACACGCTCGATCTCGCCGCCGCCTTTCGGTCCCCACGCGAAGCCGATCTCGCGCTTCTTGAGGCGCACGAGGCGCCACTCGTCCGTGAACTCGAACATCCGCTGGTTGCTCCACCAGACGTTCTCGCCGCTCGGATCGATCAGCTTGAACTCGAGGTTGTTCCGCGGCATGTCGCCCCGGATCCGGAACGTGAACTCCCAGTTCTCCGGAAGCTCGATGTCGACTTCCTTCCGCGCGATGGCATACCCGCCGTGCCCCTGGAAGTCGATGTCCAGTCGCATCGCCGTCCCGCGGACGCCCTCGTCCGCCGAGATCCGCAGCGAAACGCCCTCGGCGGGAGCGGCCTGCCATGTCGTCGGGTCGGAGAAGTCGTCGAGAACGGCTGCGGCGGCGCTCGTGGGAAGCGTTAGAAGAAGAACGCAGAACGCAGAACGCAGAACGCAGAAGCAAGAAAAAGGGCGGGCGGTTTTCTTACTTCTTCGTTCTTCGTTCTGCCTTCTGCGTTCAGTATTCATCCCTTCACGCTCCCGACCATGATCCCCGCGACGTAGTACCGCTGCAGGAAAAGAAAGAGGAGGAGCACCGGGAGGACCGTGATCACGGAGCTCGCCATCATGAGCTCGATGTCCTGCACGTGCTCGCCGACGAGGTTCGCGATCGACACGGGAAGCGTGTAGCGGTCGTTGTCGGTCAGGATGATCAGGGGCCACATGAAATCGTTCCAGGTCGCCATGAACGTGAAGATCGCGAGCGTCACCAGGACGGGCAGCGACAGCGGGAGGACGATGGTGCGATAGATGTTCCACTCGGTCGCGCCGTCGACGCGCGCCGCCTCGAGCAGCTCGTTCGGGATCGCGAGCATGAACTGCCGGATCAGGAAGATCCCGAAGACGCTCGTCATCGTCGGGATGATCACGCCCGCGTACGTGTTCACGAGCCCCATCTCCTTGAGCATCAGGAAGAGGGGGAGCATGCCGACCTGAGCCGGAAGAACCAGGAGTCCGAGCAGCACGCGGAAGAGCCTCTCGCGCCCTTCGAACCGCAGCTTCGCGAAGGCATATCCGGCCATCGAGTTGAAAAAGAGCGAGATCAGCGTCGCGAGCGTCGCGATGAGCGTGCTGTTGAGGAACGCGCGCCCGAGGTTCAGACGCGTGAAGAGATCCTGATAGTGCGTGAGCGTCGCCTGGCTCGGGAGGAGGCGCGGCGGGAACGTGGCCGCCTCGCCGGTCGGCATGAACGACGCCGAGACCATCCAGAAGAGCGGGAACGCGGTCAGGAGGGTGCCCGCGACGAGAACCGTGTGCAGAGCGATCGACTGAATCGTCCGCTTCATGCGCCGAGGTCCTTCTTGAGGCGGATCTGGATGAGAGTCACCAGAGCGATGACGAGGAAGAGCATGAAGGCGATCGCGGCCGCGTACCCCATGTTCCACCAGCGGAAGCCCTCGAGGTACATGTACATGACGACCGAGAGGGTCGAGTCGAGCGGACCGCCGTCGGGCGTCATGACGTACGGCTCGGCGAAGAGCTGCAAATAGCCGATCGCGGTGACGATCCCGACGAAGACGAACGTCGGCGCGAGCATCGGGATCGTGATGTGGCGGAACTGCGCGAGCCATCCGGCTCCGTCGATCCGCGCCGCCTCGTACAGCTCCTCGGGGATGCTCTGCAGCCCCGCGATGAAGATGATCATCGTGTAGCCGAAATTCTTCCAGACGGCGAGGATGATGATCGCCGGCATCGCCCACTGCGGATCGCCGAGCCAGTCCGGACCGTCGATCCCGATGGCGCCGAGGCCGAAGTTGATCATCCCGAAGCGGGTGTGAAACAGGTATCGGAAGACGATCGCCACGGCGACCATCGTGGTCACGACCGGCGCGAAGAAGACCGTGCGGAAGAAGGGACGGAGGCGCGTCGCCTTCGCGTTCACGAGCATCGCGGCCCCGAGAGAGAGCGCGACCGTCAGCGGCCCGCCGAGCAGCGCGAAGTAGAGCGTATTGCGCAGCGCCTTCCAGAAAATCGGCGTCTCGAGAAGCGTCGCGTAGTTCCCGAAGCCGACCACGCGGAGGTTGTCCCAATCGGCGATCGCGTAGATGTCGAAGTCGGTGAGGCTCAGCAGGAGAGCGGCGCCGATCGGCAGGACGAAGAAGAGGCCGAGCACCGTCAGGGCCGGAGCGAGGAAAAGAACCGCCGCGCGCGCTTCCGATCTCATTCCGCCGCGGCCTCCCTCTCGATCATCCAGCGGCGCTTCGCGAGGATCGCGTCGGCGCGCTCGTCGAGAAGCTCGAGCGCGCGGTCGACCGGAACACCGCCGCGGATCACCATTTCGGCGTGCTCCCACACCTCCTGCGCGATCTGCTCCCATTGCGGGACCTTCGGCGTCGGGACAGCGTTGTCGAGCTGGATCCGGAACGCCTGCATCTCCTCGTCGTTCACGAACGCCGGTGCCTTCCACGCCTCCTTCCGCGCGGGAAGGTTGCCGCTCATCTCGTAGAAGCGCACCTGCACCTCGGGCCGCGAGAGAAACTCGATCAGCTTCCAGGCCGCTTCCTTCTTCTGCGACCGCTCGAAAATCACGAGACTCGACCCGCCGGCGACCGACGCTCCGGGATAGGTCTCGCCCGGCGGCGCCGGCATCGCCGCCGTCGACCAGTCGTCCTGCAATTCTTCCGGAAGGCGGCGGCGGAACTCGCCGACGTTCCACGGCCCCGTGATGATCATCGCGAACTCGCGGTCCGCGAACTGCTGATAGACGTTCGAGATCTGGTTGTAGCTCAGCTCCGGCGCGTAGCCGCGATCGAAGAGGCTCGTGTAGAACGCGAACGCGCGGCGGAACTCCGGCGCCTCGAACGCTCCGCGCGTTCCTTCTTCATTGAGAATGGTCGAACCGGTGCCGAGCCCGAGGACGACGGGAGGCTGCCACTCGTTCGTCGCGAGGAACGCGGGCCAGCGGGCGAGGTCTTTTTCGCGGATCGCGTCCATCAGGCGGATCCACTCGTCCCACGTCTTCGGCGGCTCGTCCCACCCCGCTTCGCGGAACACGTCGGTTCTATAAAAGAGGAGGCGCGTGTCGACGTACCACGGGACGCCGTAGATCGAGCCCTCCACGCGATTCGTCTCCCAGATGCCGCGGAAGTAGTCCGGCGGATCGACGATCGCGGAGCGGGCGATCCACGGATCGAGGTTCGCGACGGCGCCGATCGCCTCCATCTCAGGAACCCACGTGTTCCCCATCTGCGCGACGTCGGGCGTCGACTCGCCGACGTACGCCGTCAGGAGCTTCTCGTGCGCCGCCGTCCACGGCATCTGCTGGACATCGACGCGGATGTCGGGATGGAGGCGCTCGAACTCGGGGAGGAGCTGCTCGACGACCTCGCCCTCGCGGCCCAGGCCCCAGAACTCGATGGTCGTCTTTCCGTCCGCCGGGAGCCTCGTGCAGCTCGCGGTGATCGCTGTTGCCGAGGTTAGAAGAAGAACGCAGAACGCAGAACGCAGAACGTAGAAGCGAGAAAAGGAGACGCGTTCACGAATGCAGAATGCAAAATGCAAAATGAAAAATGCAGAAAGAGCACGTGGCAGGTTCCGGGTGTGCCCGGATCCCGCCACGTGCATTTTTTTCATTTTGCATTCTGCATTCTGCATTTTTCATTCGCCCATCGGGGCGGGCGGGTTCTTCGGTGTTCGGGAGGAGACGAAACCGGCGCCGCCGTGTGACGGGCGGCGCCGGGTCTTTTCATTGCAGCGGGTTTCCCTAGTAGCGCAGCCGGACGCCGTACTGGAACCGGCGCTGGCTGTTGGGAACGATCGACGTGGCTTTACCGAAGTTCGGCCGGCCGAGCACGCGCTCCCACTGGTCCTCGATCTCGTCGTTCGTCACGTTGAACGCTTCGCCGACCAGACCGAGAGCGATGCCGGCGATCTCGATGTCGTACTGCAGCCGCAGATCGACCGTCAGGTACGGGCTTCCCTCGCCCTCTCCGCGGAGAATCCTCTGGAGAGGTCCGGTCCCGGCGCTCTGATCGATCACGTCGAAGCGGAGGCCGGATCCGTAGTTGACGACGCTTCCCGCCGTCAGGTTCCACGGAAGCCGGAACAGAGCGTTCGCGACGACCCGGTGGTCCTGGATGTTGTTCAGCGGACGGCGCGGGTAGTCGAGAACGGTGGGGAAGTCGAAGCTGAACAGATCGCCGCCGATTGCCTCGGCCGTGAGCGATCCCGTGTAGGAGAGGCCGCCGCCCCAGCGGGAATCGGCGGTGAACGGCTTGTCCAGCTTCAGGAAGATCGCGTCGTACCAGGTGCGCTTGTCATCCTGCGAGGTGATGAGAGCCTGATACCCCAGGCCCTGGACCTCGCCCCACCGGCAGCAGGTGCCGTCCGGGTTGCGGTGTCCCCACCCGTAGGTGAAGCCGTTGTAGCTCCGCGTGCCCGCGTAGCTCAGCGAGCCGACGAGGTCGCCGAAGCGCTGCCGGACGCCGAAGGTCCACTGATCGGCGTACGGAGCCTCCGTGTCGTTCTCGATGAGGAAGACCTCGGGACGGAACACGTTCGCCTGCTGGACGAACTCGAACAGGTTCTGCATGTCGAGGAGCGACGGATCCCACTGGACCGTCAGCCGGCCATCCGGGAGAGGCTGCCCGTCGAGGCTGAAGAGCAGCTCACCGCGGTTCCACGTCTGACGGAACTTCTCCGAATCGGTCTCGCCGCGGAGAGTCCGATCCCAGTAGCGTCCCCACCCACCGAACACGACGGTCCGGTTGTTGCCGAACATGTCGTAGGTGAGTCCCAGGCGCGGCGCCCACATGTCGTCGATCGCCTGGCGGTCGTCGCCGTCGGTGAAGTACTTGGCGTCGTCGACCAGGAATCCGAGGTCGTTGCGGATGTTCGCCGGAGTGACCCAGTCGGTCGGGAACATGTCGGACTCGTAGTCGTAGCGGACGCCCACGTTGACGAGGAGGCGGTCCGTCGCGGCCCACTCATCCTGCACGTAGAAGCCCCAGACCGTGTTGTCCGCTCCGGTGAACGGATCGCCGAAGCCGAACTCGACGCGGTGCGGAAACGCCCAGTTCTCCTGCTTCCGGAACGTGAACTGCGGCACGCCGACGAGGAAGTTTTTCAGATCGTATGACGTGTCGTCGAAGTTCGCGCCGACCTTGATGACGTGCGAGCCGTACCAGTCGAGCGGCGAGAAGGTGAGATCGTCGCGGATCGAGAAGCGCTCCTGCGACTTGTCCTGCTCGGTCGACCGCCCGCCGATCTTGAGGATGCCGGCGAAATTCTGGCCGACGATGTCCTGGCGGAGAGGCGTCGGGTTCCAGACGTACTCCTGGAAATTGAGAGAGGCCTCGTTGAACCACGCCGTCGACGTGTACTGGTGACGCAGCGAGTAGTTCTCGACATCGTTGAGGACGTTCTCGGCGTTCTCGACGGAGTTCGTGCCGCCGAACGACCGGACGTCTTCCTCGCTCCGGACGAAGACGCTGAAGTCGACGATCTGCGACCTGCCCGGCTGGAACGTGCCCTTGCCGAAGAACAGATCGGAATCGAACTCGCTCGGATGGAGTCCGAGAAAGGGGCTCAGCCGGTCGATGAGCTCCTGGGGCGCATTGACCGCCTCGCCCCCGAACCGCACCTGCTCCTCGCGTTCCTGGTCGTTTCCTTCGTAGCTCAGGAAGTAGTGGAGCCGGTCGCGGATGATCGGACCGCCGAGGCTCACGCCGCTCTGGAGGCGCTCGAAGAACGGATTGGCGCCGGTGAGGGGATCCTCGTCGACGAGGTCGTTGTCCTGGAAATACGAGAAGACCTCGCCCGAGAGGGTGTTCGTTCCGGACTTGGTCACCGCCGTGATCACGGCGCTGGACGCCTTCTGGAACTCGGCCGTGTAGTTCTGCGTGAGGACGCGGAACTCCTGGACGGCGTTCTGCGGGAAGGGGTTCCCGCGGCTCGCGTCCTGTCCGACGATGCCGCCCTGGAGGATGTCGTTCTTGTAGCTGACGCCGTCGACGAAGACGTTCACGGCATCCGCGCTCTGCGCGCCCGCCTGGAACGTTTTCCGCGTCGGATTGTCGCTGATCGTCACGCCGGGCGCGAGGGCCGCGAAGTTCATGAAGTTGCGGCTGTCCTGCGGCAGCGTTTCGATCTGCATCGGCGTGACCTGGGTCGCGATCTGATGGGTTTCCATCTCGACGACCTGCGTCCCGACGACGGTGATCTCCTCGCTCAGAACGACCGCGGGAGACATATTGAAGTTCGCGTTGATGCTCTGCCCGACGAGGAGCTGGAGCGTGCGCGCCTTCGGCTCGAACGCGGGGGAGGCGACGATGACGTCGTACGTCCCCGGGCGGATACCGGCGAGGATGTACGAGCCGTCGTCACCGCTGATCGCCTGGTAGACGTTGCCGGTCGCCTGGTTGACCGCGTTGACTTCGGCCCCGGCCACCGGATCGCCGTTCGCGTCGACGATCGTTCCCTTGATCGTCGCCGTCGTGGTCTGCGCGACCGCGGTGGCCGTCGTAAGGAGAAGGATGAGACAGAGCGTGAAGAAATGCGTTCGAGGGAGTGAGCGAATCCGATTCATGAAAGTTCCTCCTGTCGTTGATTGAACGTGGACGATTGTTTGGACTTGGGCTCGGTGGTTCCATCGGGAGAGCGCGCGTGCGTTCCGCACGACTCCCGGATCACGAGGTGAGTGGGAAAAGTCTCGAGCCGCGCGTCGCGGCCGTCGGACCGGCTGGCTTCCAGAAGGAGATCGAAGGCGCTGCGCCCGAGCTCGGCGATCTCGACGCTCACGGTCGTGAGCGGCGGCGAGACGAAGCGCGCGATCGGGATGTCGTCGAACCCGACCACCGCCAGCTCCTCGGGGACGCGGACGCCGCGCTCGCGGATCGCGCAGAGGGCGCCGATCGCCATCGCGTCGTTCGCGCCGAAGATCGCCGTCGGCCGGCGGCCGCGGGAGAGGAGCGTGTTGGCGGCGTCGTAGCCGGCGTTCTCGCTGAAGTCGCCGCGGACGAGGATCTCGTCGAGGGCGGTGGCGCGACCGTCTCCCATGGCCTCTTCCCAGGCGCGGAGGCGCTCGGCGGCGTCCGCGTTGCCGTCGGGGCCGGCAATGAAAGCGATTTCACGATGCCCCAGAGAAAAGAGGTGGTCCATCATCGAGGCCACCCCCCGGCTGTTGTCGATCGCGACCGACCAGGCGCCGTCCGCGCGGCAGTTGAGGAGAACCACCGCGAGCCCGCCCGGAAGGCGAGACGCGATGCGCTCCGCCTCGAGCTCGGGCGCCATGACGATCAGCCCGTCGACCCGTCCCCGCACGGCGAGAAGAACCGCGGCCATCTCGTTCCAATCGCTGTGCGACCCCGAGACGAGCAGGTGATAGCCGCTGTGCCGCGCCGCCACGTCGATTCCCCGGATGACTTCGGAGAAGAACTCGCCGTGGAGATCGGGGAGAACGACGCCGACCGTGCTCGTGCGCCGCGTCGAAAGGCTCCGGGCGCCGCCGTGCGGGACGTAATTGAGCTCCTTGGCGGCGTCGAGGACGCGACGGACCGTGTCCTCGCGCACGAGGCCCTTCTCGTTGAGCACGCGCGAGACCGTCGCGACGGAGACTCCGGCGAGGGCGGCGACGTCCTTGATCGTGGCTCCCTGATCGCGGGCGTCGGAACGGGCGAGGAGGCGCGGGCGGGTCATGGATGTAACCGATTACAGCGAGACCCTACGCTACTCCTTTCGCCGGGGAGGGTCAAGTGCTTCAAATAAAAATATGAAGAGGGTCACATCTTCTCTTTTCTTTCCAAAGAAAAAAGAAAGATGTGACCCTCGATGGCGCTCGATGGCGCGCGGCCTCTCAGGGCACCGGCGCGTTCTCGAATCCGACCAGCTCGATCCCGTCGTCCCACACCAGCCCGAATCCCGGGCAGTAGACCTTCCGGTCGCGCGCGCCCGGCTCCAGAGGGTTGCTGTCCTCGACGACGAGGCAGTCCTCGAACGTCCCGGCCCCGGTCTCGAACTCGACTCCCGTCGCCAGGTGCTCGGCCCGATCGAGCGCGACGCCGGGCGCGATCTCCTGGAAGTACCGCGACCCCACCAGGATCGTCCCCGGCATGATCACCCCCGCGCGCGCGCCGTTCTCTCCCGCCAGCCACTCTCCCTCGCTCCCGACGAGCTCCCCATCCTCGAAGATCGCGACGTCCTCGCCGAAATAGAAGACGCTCCCCGTCTCGACGCATTCGGCGAAATAGTTGCGGGAGATCTCCTCGATTTCTCCGTCGGCCGACTCCGTTTCTGTGACGACGCGCGTCGTCACGCCGTCGACGACGAACGTCTCGTTCAGCACTTCAACGATCACCGCGACCGTCTCGCCGTCGTCCTCCCCTTCGAGCTCGAGCCGGAGGCCGGGCTGCAGAGGGAAGAACGGATTGTCTCCCGTCGCCGAGAACGTGCAGTCCTCGATGAAGAACTCGTCCGTGAATTCCGCACGCCCGCCGGCGAAGCGGCTGCTCGATGTCGCCTCGAGGCCGCTCGGATCGTTCGTCCGGTTGTCGACTTTGGACCCGCCGAACACGGCTGTCCCGCTGAGCATCGTGAACCGCAGCGCACCGCGGTCGACGAACCCGGCGATCTCGGCCACGGGCGCGAGAACGACTCCGGCCGCCGGTATGGCGTAGCTCCTCGATCCGATCACGTCGCCCGATGCATCGAGCACTTCGACGAGCACGCTGGCGGGCGCGGGCTCGTCATCGACCTCCGTCAGGTTCACCGCGAACCAGTTCGTCCGGAACGACGAGGAGTCGCTCACGCCGGTGAGATGGATGACCGCGCCGCTCTCGGCGGAGATCGCCGCGTCCGAAGAGATGCCGGAGAGCATCAGGCCGACGCTCCCGAGGTCGCTCTCGTCGTAGATGTGCGCCGAGGCGATGATCTCTTCGGCGTCGTCGAGGAAATCCTCGGCTCCTTCGTCTTCGGCTTCCGCCTCGCCGTCGTCCTCGTCCGCGACCTCCACGTGGAGTGCACCGAAGGCATGCTCCTTTCGGAAGAGGTTCAGGACCACGTCGTGGAGCATGACCGTCTCGCCTCCGGCGACCGGAACGACCACGCTCTCGGCCTCGATGTTGTCCGCCGTCCGGTCGAGGAACGTGATCTCGACCTCGACGTCGTCTTCGCCGGGCGCCATGATCCAGAGGTCGGTGACCCAGAACGACTCCCCCGCGCCCGGGCCGCGGCCGGCGGTCGGAATCCACAGCTCGTCATCGCTCACGGCGGCGCCGGCGGTCGCGGCCGCGAGAATGAGAGAGAGAACGAAGATTGAACGTGATGCTCCCTTCATGATCGTCTCCTTCCGTTTCGGAAGGTAGGTGTCGATCGCGGGGAAAATCCTTCGCGTTGTTCGTTGTTCGTTGTTCGTTAGTATCCTTCTCGCCATGACCAACCACGCCGCCGCCTTTCACGCGCTCCACGAATCGGGCTGTTTCGTGATCCCCAATCCGTGGGATGTCGGCAGCGCGCGCCTCTTGGCGCAGTTCGGGTTTCGCGCGCTGGCGACGACGAGCTCCGGGTTCGCGTGGTCCGTCGGGCTGCCGGACAACGCCCCGAGCCTCGAGATGACGCTCGCGCACTTGCGCTCCGTCTGCGTGGCGGTCGACGTCCCGTTCAGTGCCGATTTCACGAATGGCTTCGCGAGCGATCCCGATACGGTCGCGGCGAACGTCACCGCGGCGGCCGCAACCGGAATCGCCGGCCTGTCGATCGAAGATGCGTCCGGAGATCCGGCGCATCCGCTGTTCGATTTCGATCTCGCCGTCGAGCGCGTGCGCGCGGCACGCAGCGCGATCGACCGCACCGGAACGCGCGTTCTTCTCACGGCGCGATCCGAAGGCTTCCTCGTCGGACGGCCCGACCTGGACGAGACGATCCGCCGCCTGACCGCATTCGCCGCGGCGGGTGCCGATTGCCTTTATGCGCCGGGAATCCGCGACGAGGGCGCGATCGCCGGGATCGTGGCGGCCGTCGCGCCGAAACCCGTGAACGTTCTCGTCGGATCCGATTTCACGACGGTCGCCCGGCTCGCGAGCCTCGGCGTCCGTCGGATCAGCGTGGGAGGCGCGCTCGCCCGCGCGGCGTGGGGCGGCTTTCTCCGCGCGGCGCGCGAGATCGCGGACGCGGGGACGTTCACCGCTCTCCGTGATGCCGTTCCATTCGACGAGATCGACCGCGCTTTCCGCGGATCCGAGCCGGTCGGCTGATCTCACTGCACCGGACGAACGTAGAGGGTGCCGTCGCGTGTGACCGCCTCGAGTCCCGCGCTCGGAAGGACGACAGCAGGCGCCTCGTCCGCGCGAACGCCTTCGAGCGTGCCGTGCAGAACGGCTTCGCGCGCGGTCGCCTCCGTCGTCGCATCGGCGTAGCGGACCTCCCGCCCCGTTTCCCGCTCGACCCAGTCGAGCAGAGCGGCGACGGTCCGCCCTTCGATCGCGAACGGTGGCGACACGTCGAGGATCCAGTCCCACGCCTCGTCGTCCGGCGAGATCGTTCCGGCGCGCAGAGTGCCGCTGGCGCCGACGACGAGCTCGCGGCCGCGATCGACGCGCGTCGCGTCTCCCGCGGCGACGACGAAGACGGACCCTTCCCTCACGCGGACCCGCGTCGCGTCTCCGCTGAGGCGAACTTCGAAGAGCGTCCCGACGTCGCGGACGACGCCGAACGGCGTGCGGATCTCGATCGTGCTTCCCGTTCCGGAGTCGACGTAGAGCGCCCCCGCGTCGAGAACGAGAAGCTCGGGCGAACGGACGACGACGCTCGTGCCGGCGTCGAGCCGCACGACCGTGTCGTTCGCGAGGCGGATCGCCGCGCGACCGGTCGCGCCGGTGCGGATCGCGTCTCCCCGCCGAACGAGAGCGACGGGAGCGGCGGCCTGCAGAGGCTCGCCTCGATGCCCGACGGCAACGGAGCCGCGCACGATCTCGATCTGCCCGGCGGGCGGCGGGGGAGGGGCTGCGACGCGCCAGAGCGCAATCGCGGCGAACGCGACCGCCGCGGCCGCGGCCAGCGCCGTCGCCGACCAGCGCAAACGCCGTCCTCGCGTGCGCCGCTGGACTTCTCGTTCCCACAGCGGACGCACCGCCGCCTTGACCCGCGCCGCGCCGTCGGCCGGAATCGCCGGCCCATCGTCCGCGAGCGGAACGAGCCGTTCCACCAGGTCGTCGGCCTCGGGCCGCGTCTCGTCGAGCTTCATGTCGTCAACCCTTTCCGGGACGCCGGGGCCGCGAATCCGTCGCGGAACGCGCGCCGCGCCCGCGTGAGGAGCGATTCGGTCGCTTTCGGCGTCAGCCCGAGGTTCTGCGCGATCTCGTTGACGCTGAGATTCCGGAGGTACTTCCATTCGAGCGCGTGCGCGTAGCGCAGCGGCAGCGCGTCGAGAGTGACGCGCACGACGCGCGCGAGCTCTTTGCGCTGCAACGCCTGCTCGGGATCCGGCTCCGCGGCCGCGAGCGAGTCGACCGCCTGGACGTCCGGATTATCCTCGGCGAACCGCACTTCCGGCACCGCGCGCGACCTCCGGCGATAGATCGCGCCGATCTCGAACCGGCAGATCGAGCAGATCCAGGAAAAAAGCGCCGCCTCCCCGCGATACGACGCCAGGCCGGCGATCGCTTTCTCGAAGGTCGCCTGGACGACGTCCTGCGCCGTCGCGTCATCGCGGTCCACGCGCGGGAACGCGAAGCGGTAGAGCCGAGGGTAGTACTCGTCGACGAATGCCTCGAACGCCTCCTCGTCTCCGCGGAGCATCCGATGGATCATCGTCGGTTCGTCGTACGTCATGGTCCCTCGAGGGGTAGGTGTCGCGCCGGCGCGAAATCCTTCGCGGACGTGGCCGGGCTACAGCCGCCACCGCAGGGCGAGGGTCGGCGTGATCGGCGCCCAGTAGCGCTCCTCCCGCTCCATCTCGATCACGCCCCCCTCGCCGAGCTCCGCCTCGACTTCGTCGATGCAGCAGACGTTCTTCCGGTTCGTGACGTTGAGGATCTCGGCGATGAAGGTGAGCGTTCCGGTGCGGATGGGCAACGTCCGCGAAGCGCGCAGGTCGAGCCGGAAGTACTCGGGCAGCCGTTCGCGATTTCTCGGCCCCGGAACGAGCTCGATCTCGGGCTCTTCCTCGTCGCCGGTGAGGCGGGCGGTCAGTGCGGTCGTGGGCCACCCGGTATGCCACGTCCCGCCGAGGCTCACGTTCCACGCGCGCGGAAGGGCGAAGTCGACGCCGAAGCTGACGGCGTGACGCTGGTCCCAGCTTCGCGGTACGGCGTCGTCGGCGATCTCGTCGACCGCGCGCCCCCAGGAGTAGCTTCCCCACCATCCGGGGCCTCGCGCGGGATCGCTCCGAACGATTACCTCGACGCCCGTGGCGCTCGCCCCCTCGGGGGCGACGAGAACGCGGTCGCTCTGCGCTTCGGGGAACAGCTCGAGCGGATTGAAGAGGTTCTCGTACCGCGGCCGCACTCTGCTGATCGCCTTGTGATACGCCTCGACGCGAACGCCGACTCCGCTGCCGAAGCGATGCTCGATGGAGGCGAGCCAGTGCTGCGCGAGCTGCGCGGGGAAAAACGTCGAGACGCCGTCCTCGACCTGGAGCTCGTTGAGCCGCTGCGACTGGAAGTAGCGTCCCCACGCGAGGCGCGCGACCGAGCGCGATCCGAGGTCGTATCGAAGCTGCACGCGCGGACTGATCTGGTGCTCGTCCGTTCCCGACTGCTCGTCCCACCGGACGCCGACTTCGACGATCGCGGAGGATCCGAGCCGGATCCGGTCCGCGACGTACGCACCTCCCGATTCCCCGCGCGGGTCGAGATCGACCGCGAAACTCCGCCCGCCCGGATCGCCGCCCGGCCTCGGGATCCCCTCTTCGAAGCTCGAAGCCGCCACGTAGTCGTAGCTCGCCCTCTGCGTGCGGAGATCGAAGCCCGCCTTCACGATCTGCCGTTCGCTCACCTCGATCATCCAGTCCTGCCGGAACGAGGCGAAGGAGAAGGACCGGCGGTCGTCGACGGAGAGCTCTCCCTCCTCCTCGATCTTCGCGACCGCCCGCTCCCGCGTGAGATGACCCGCGCCGGCGACGGTGCGCGAGTGGACTCTGCGGCTCCACTGCGTCGTGACGTTCGCCCAGGCGTGCCGGCTGTCGTACTCGGCCAGGACGGTTTCCAGTTCGTCCGGCTCTTCGATCTCCATGGCGAGATCGTCATAAGCGGCAAGGAGCGCGAGACTCACGTTCGAACGGGTGCCGAGCGGCTGATTCCATTTCGCGAAAACGTCGTAGTAATCGGTCCGGATCTCTCCGGCGATGCCTTCGAGCTCGCCGAGGAGGAGGTCCGGATACCAGCCGCGCGAGGCGACGAGCCAGCTTCGTCCGGCGGCAGCCGTGCCGGAAGTCACGAGATAGCTGTTGATCGTTCCGAGAGAGACGGACGTCGATCCGTCGGCGGCGGGCGTCGCGGACGTGATCTCCATGACGCCGCTCATCCGATCGCCGTATTCGACCGGGAATCCGCCGGTGAGCAGATCGATCGAGCCGACGGCCGCGGCATCGACGGTCGAGAACACGCTCATGAAGTCCTTGAGATGAAAGGGCTCGTAGAGCTCGAAGCCGTCGAGGACGACGAGCAGTTCGTCGTCGACGCCGCCGCGCACGTTGAAGCGCGCCGAGACGTCGGCGCCTCCCGTGCCGGGGAGCCTCTTGACCGCCCAGAACGCGTCGCCTCCGAGGTGGGGCATGCTCTCGATCTGGTCGCGTGTCAGGGTTTCGCGCGTTTCGATCTGCTCCCGGAGCAGACGGAAGTGACTCGGCGTCACGACGATTTCCTCGAGGAGCATGGGCATCGCGGCGGGCGCGGGAGGCGGATCGGCCGGCGGCACCTGCGGCTGTCCGGCGCGAACGACGACGAGCTGACCCTGCGGCGCGGCCCGGATGGCGAGGCCGTGAGGAGCGAGGATCTCGACGAGAACGTCCCGCGGGGTCGAGCTCCTCGGCTCGTCGAGGACGCGCATCTCGGGGCGGACGACGAGCGTGCTGTAGACGATCGCCAGGCCCTCCCGCCGCAGCTCGTCGAGGGCGTCGGCGAGCGGCATCCCTTCCGTCACCGCCGCCGCGGAGAGCGGCATGGCGAGAAGGAGAAGAGCCGCCGTCGGGAGACAGAATCGCGGCATCGCGCGAGTTCCTCGCACGATCAGCATAAGCCCTTCCTCCGCGCGCGCAAGGAAAATGGCGGCGTCGCCTGCGCCCCCGCGCCCGGTATCATCGCCGCATGTGCCGCCGCCGTCTCGTCCGCGCACTCGTCCTCGCGGTCCTCGCGCTTCCCGCGACCGCCGCCGCGGAGCGCGTTGCGAGCCGGAGTCTCACGGACGCGGCAGCACTCCCGCGCGTCCGGTTCACGATCAACGAGTCGTGGCGGTTCGCGCCGGGCGCTCACGAGGGCGCCGAGAGTCCGGCGTTCGACGACGGCGGCTGGGCCCGCGTCTCCCTGCCGCACACCTGGAACCGCGAGGATGCGTTCGACGAGACGCCCGGCTACCGGCGCGGGATCGGGTGGTATCGCAGGGAACTGACGGTCGATCCGGCGCTCCGCGGCCGGCGCATCTTTCTTCGGTTCGAGGGCGCGAACCAGGTCGCCGACGTATGGGTGAACGGTCGTCCCGCCGGGTCCCACGCCGGGGGCTACACGGCGTTCGTCTTCGACGTGACGGAGCTCGTCACCTGGGACGCTCCCAACCTGATCGCCGTCCGTGTCGACAACTCCCACGATCCCGACATCCCGCCGCTCAACGCCGACTTCACGTTCTACGGCGGCATCTACCGCGACGTCTGGCTGATCGCGACCGATCCGGTGCACGTCACGCTGACGGACCACGCATCCTCCGGCGTCTATCTCCAGACGCCCGAGGTCTCGCGCGAACGGGCGACGGTGCGCGCGTTCGGGACGGTGAGAAACGACTCCGGCGCCGAGGTCGCGATGCGCGTCGTGAACCGCGTCCTCGATCACGACGGAAGAGAAGTCGCCGCCGGCCGCTCCGAGCTGCGCGCGCCCGCGGCCGGAGAGGCTCGTTTCGACATGATTCTTCCCGCCGTGACCGCGCCGCGTCTCTGGTCACCCGACGCGCCGAACCTCTACCGGGTGCGAACGGAGGTCTTCCGCGACGAGACGCTCGTGGACGTCGTCGAGAACCCGCTCGGATTTCGCTGGTTTCGCGCCGATCCGGAGCGGGGTTTCTTCCTGAACGGCGCGCCGCTGAAGCTCGCCGGAACGAACCGCCACCAGGATCGCGCCGGCTACGGCAACGCGCTCGCGGACGACCTCCACCGCCGCGACGTCGAGATCGTCGAGGAGAACGGCTTCAATTTCCTCCGTCTCGCGCACTACCCGCAGGATCCGGCGGTTCTCGAAGCCGCCGACCGTCTCGGCCTCGTGGTCTGGGAGGAGATCCCGATCGTGAATCTCGTCTCGATGACCGACGCGTTCGCGGCGAACGCCGAACGGATGCTCGTCGAGATGATCCGGCAGCATTACAACCATCCGTCGATCGTTTTCTGGGGCTACATGAACGAGGTGATGCTCACCAAGCCGGATCCGATACCGGAGGGATACTACGAGCATCTGCTCGAGCTGACGGAGCGGCTCGAAGCGCGCGTCCATGCGGAGGACCCCGGGCGTCTGACGGTGATGGCGCTCTCGCGCGACGAAGTCCCGCCGAAGGACCACGGGCTCGGAGCCGTCACCGACGTTCTCGGATTCAATCTGTATTTCGGCTGGTACTACGAGGAGCTCGAAGCTCTCGGCCGGTTCCTCGACGCCTTTCACGCCGCGTATCCGTCGCGGCCGCTCATCGTGAGCGAGTACGGGGCGGGAAGCGACGAGCGCGTCCACGCGGCGGCGCCGCGAGCGTTCGACTTCAGCTCCGAATATGCGCAGATCTTCCATCGCGAGTCGTTCCGGCAGATCGAAGCGCGCGCGTGGCTCGCCGGGAGTGCCGTCTGGAATCAGTTCGACTTCGGCTCCGAGTTCCGCAACGACACCAAGCCGGCGCTGAATCAGAAAGGGCTCTGGTTCTTCGACCGGACGCCGAAGGACACCGCGTTCTACTATCGCGCGTCCCTCGCCGGCGATACGGTCCTTCACGTCGCGCGCGAATGGAGCGTCCGCGCCGGCAGCCGTCCGGAACAGCGGCTCCAGAAAGTCTGGGCGTACACCAACCTCGAAGAGGTCATCCTGTTCGTGAACGGCGTGACGACCGGCCCTCTGCCCATCCGCAACCGGACGGTCGAGGCGGACGTGCTGCTGTCGCCCGGCGCGAATGAGATCCGCGCCTCGGGGCGTCGCGGCGAGGTCTGGTACACCGACGCGACGACGATTCATTACGAGGAGCGTCCCGCGGCCGGAGTCGTCGTCGCCGTGAACCTCGGCGCAAGCGTCTCCTATATTG
>JBOGJQ010000365.1:0-3959 GCA_050745405.1 Thermoanaerobaculia bacterium
ATCAGGGACGGGTGGGGAACCCCTGATCGAAGCGGCTCAGGTCGGCGGGAGAGCGAATATTCGTCATCCCGCCGATTCACGATGCCGCGTCACGCGCGCCCCGCCCGACCCTGATCCCTCGCTACGCTCGGGATGACGACTACCGACTCGGCACATCCCCGCCGACGATCCGCTTCCCGAAGTCGCCCGCCTCGAATACGAAATCCTCGCGGATCGCGCCGTTCGCGATCGCGAGCGTGTTCAGGTGGACGGTCGACGGGTACGCGCGCGCGAACTCCTGGATCGTCATCCGCCGCGGGACCCGGACGACCTCGATCCGTTTCGGCTGAACGTTCAGATAGCGCGGATTCGTCTCGCGCTCGAAGCTCGCGACCGAGCTCGCGAGGAGGTTCGCGTACCGGTCGAATCGCGGCGCGGGCGTGTAGCCGACGATCTGCAGGACCTGTCCGCTGTGCTCGACGAAACCGGCGACCCCGCGGTACGCAAAGCCCTGCTGCGTCTGTCCCGTCCGGAACGTGTAGATCCCCTGCCGGAGCTGCGCGTCGGCCTGGATCCCCTGCTGGCCGAAGAAGTTCTGCGCCGCCTGCTGCGCCGAGTTGCCGCGCCCGAGGCTGAGGCCGACGGCCGCGTCCTCGTTCGGGCTCACCGCGATGACCATCTCGCGGCCGTTCTGGATCTGCCACCCCTGTGGGAACGTCATGCGGAACCGGAGCTCGGGATGGATGAACGTCGATCCGATCGTGTATCCCTCGCGCGGGTTCGTCCCGAACATCATTCCGTCGAGCCGCTGCTTGTACTCCGCGGCCGCGACGACGCCCGCGGGCGCGGGGAGCTCCTCGATCTGCTCCCACAGCCGCTCTGCGCGGTTCGCGGGATCGGGGTGCGTCGAGGCCCACTCGGGGACGCGCCCGCCTCCCTGCGCGCGCGAGATCTCGCTGATCACTCCGAACACCGGCGGCATCTCCCTCGGGTCCCAGCCGGCCGTGTTCATGTAGCGGAGGCCGAGGTCGTCGGCCTGCCGCTCGTCGTCGCGTCCGAACTTCATGAAGAGGAGCTGCAGGCCGAGGCTCGCGAGATCGCCGAACTGGGCGAGCTCGGGGCTGAGGATCATCGCGAGGCCGACGCCGAGGTTCGCGAGCTGCGCCTGGCTGATCTGCTCGACGGCGTGACGCGCCGTGATGTGGCCGATCTCGTGACCGAGCACCGACGCGAGCTCGGCCTCGCTGTTGAAGTGCGCGAGGATCCCGCGCGTGACGAAGACCGGTCCACCGGGAAGCGCGAACGCATTCACCATCGGATCGTCCACGATCTGAAAGCTCCAGGGGATTTCGGGGCGTTCCGAACGCCTCGCCATTTCCTGTCCCACGCGGTTGACGTACGCCTGGAGCTCGGCGTCCTGGTACAGACCCATCTGGCGGGCGACCGCGCGGGCGGCCTCCTGCCCCATCTGGATCTCCTGCGCCTCGGTGACCAGGGCGAGCTGCCGGCGGCCGGTGACCGGGTTCGTGGCGCACGCCGCGAGCAGGAGAACGACCACGGCCAGGGTCGAGTTTGCAACGATCCTCTTCATGATTCCCTCCGACGGCAGCGTCGAGTTCGATTCCCGTGCCAGAAGGGCTCTACGGCCGGTAGACTCCCCCGGAAAAGGAGCCGCTATGTCGCGTCGATTCTGTCTCGCCCTTCTGCTCGTTCTGGTTGCCGCGGTCGCCCAGGCGGAGCGACGAGCTCTGACCCTCGAGCGCGTTTACGACCCGAAGACGAAGGAGAACTTCAGCGGGATCCCGCAGCGGGACTTCACCTGGATCGACGACTGGACGTTCATCTGGCCCAAGACGGAGGCCGCGGAAGAAGCGGAGGGCGACGACGAGACCAAAGTCTCCGAGTACGTGATCTTCGACGTCCGCACCGGGAAGGAAGAGCCGCTTCTCGACCGGAGCCGTCTGCGCGAGGCGATCCTCGAGATCGCGGAAGTGGAAGAGGAGGACGCGGAGCGCCACTCGAGCCAGCGGGAGCTCGAGCTCAACGAAGCGCGCGACGCGATCCTTCTGACGATCGACGACGACCTCTACTTCTACTCCATCCCCGATGGGGAGCTGGTCCGCCTGACGAAGACGGAGGCGGAAGAGAAAGAGCCCGTGTTCAGCCCCGACGGCGCCTCGGTCTCGTTCATTCGCGACAACGATCTCTACGTGGTCGGCATCGCGGATCGGAAAGAGCGCCGGCTCACGACCAGCGGCTCTCCCGAGCTCCTCAACGGGATCCTCGACTGGGTCTACCAGGAGGAGATTTACGGACGGGGGGACTTTCAGGCGCACTGGTGGAGCCCCGACTCCTCGACGATCGCCTACCTGCAGCTCGATGAGAAGCCGGTGCCGGAGTTCACGGTCATCGACGACATTCCCTACGATCAGGATCTGGAGGTGACGAACTATCCGCAGGCGGGCGATTCGAATCCGATCGCGCGCCTTCTCGTCGTCGACGTGGAGAGCGGCGAATCGCGTCCGATGGACCTGAGCCGGTACGCCGACGACGATTTTCTGATCGTCAATGTGGCCTGGAGCGGCAACGGCGGCGAAGTCGTCTACCAGATCCAGAACCGTGAGCAGACATGGCTCGACCTGAATTTCGCCGATCGCGCGACCGGCGAGAGCCGCGTTCTGTTTCGCGAGACCACGCCCGCCTGGGTCGACGTCCACGGCAGTCCCGAGTGGCTGGAAGACGGCACCTTTCTCTGGTTCAGCGAGCGCACCGGGTACAAGCACCTCTACCACTACCGTCCCGACGGGACGCTCATCCGGCAGATCACCGAGGGACGATGGGAAGTCCGGACGCTGCACGGGATCGACGAAAAGAATGCATGGATTTACGTCTCCGGGACGGAGCGCTCGTGGATCGGCTCCGACGTCTACCGAGTGCGACTCGACGGATCGGATCTGACGCGGCTCTCCTCGAGAGAGGGAACGCACACGGCCTCGTTCAGCCCGAATTTCGTCCACTTCCTCGACACCTGGAGCGACGTGAACACGCCGCACCAGGTCCGGCTCCATCGCGCCGGCGGAAAAGAGCTCCGCGTGATCGACGCGAATCCCGTTTCGTTCCTCGAGACGGACCTCGTGCCGCGCCCGGACTTTCTCCAGGTCGAAACGCGCGACGGATTCGTGATGGAGGCGATGCTCTTCAAGCCCCCCGATTTCGATCCGTCGCGAAAGTACCCGGTGTACCAGCACGTCTACGGCGGGCCGCACGCGCAGCAGGTGCGCAACGCCTGGACCGAAACGCACCTGTTCCACCGCCTGCTCGCGCAGAACGGCATCCTCGTCTGGATCTGCGACAACCGCACGGCGAGCGGCAAGGGGGCGGTGTCGACGTGGCCCGTGTACCAGCGCTTCGGCGAGACCGAGCTCGCCGACATCGAGGACGGTCTCGCGTGGCTCCGGAGCCAACCGTGGGTCGACGGCTCGCGCATCATGATCAACGGATGGAGCTACGGCGGCTTCATGACGAGCTACGCCCTCACGCACAGCGACAGCTTCGTCGCCGGGATCGCCGGCGGCACGGTCGCCGACTGGCGCGACTACGACACGATCTACACCGAGCGCTTCATGCGCACGCCGCAGAACAACGAGGAGGGCTACCGGGACAGCTCACCGCGATTCGACGCCGCGGATCTCTCCGGAAACCTGCTTCTGATCCACGGCGCGATCGACGACAACGTGCACGTCCAGAACACGATGCAGTTCGCGTGGGAGCTGCAGAAGGCGGGCAAGCCGTTCCGGATGATGCTCTACCCGAAAGCGCGCCACGGCGTGCGGAACGACGCGCAGGTCTACCACATGCGGCGGATGATGCTCGATTTCATTCTCGAGAATTTGAAGCCGTAGCCGGTCGATCGTCGCTCGTCGCTCGTCGCTCGTCGCTCGTCGCTCGTCGCTCGTCGCTCGTCGCTCGTCGCTCGAAGG
>JBOGJQ010000366.1:0-8686 GCA_050745405.1 Thermoanaerobaculia bacterium
GGGTCGTGCCGCGAAGCGGTACGACCCACGGAAACGAGGCATTCGAGAAATTGCACCCCGGCAGGGGTGCCGGACCGCGTGGCCGCGGCGTCTCGCCGCGAGCCCTCCAGCGACAACGTGGGTCCCCGCAAGGGGTGCGCGCCGGGACGGCGCGCCCACATCAGAACGCGAAGGAGAGACCGCCGACCAGGCGCCGCTGGTAGTCCTCCATCGGCTCGCCGTCGGCGACGACCGAGGAGTTCGCCGAGCGCGCGAGGTCGACGCCGACGAGCAGCCGCAGGCCGAGGGGGAGGCCCAGCGACTGGGCGAGGCGGAGGTTGATCCGCTCGCTCTCCTGGAACGCGACGACATCGTCGCCACCGGGCTGCTCGATGAAGCGCCAGGCGATGAGGACCGCCGTGCCCGACGGGATGTAGAGCGACTGGACCGAGCCGGCGACGAAGTGCTTGTCGGACTCCTCGCGCGCCGGGTTCGTGGCGTGACCGGCGCGGCTGGCGACGTCGATCGCGAGATTCTCGCCGAGCTGCTTCTGTACGGCGACCGACAGCGCGCGATACGTGTCGTTCGGCTGCAGGTAGAAACCGTCCCAGAACTCCTCGAAGACGTCGTCGAACACGAGCCGGAGGACGGAGTCGACCTCGGCGACGCTCGCCGTCGCGGTGAACCGCGCCGCGTCGGTCGTGCCGCTCGTGATCGAGACCGCGTACTCATACGCCGGCGACATCCGCGACGGCCGGTCGAGGAAGACGAGCGACGGGTAGACGTCCGGCCGCTCGAGCTCGTCGATCTTGTAGCTGCCGCGGACGCTCAGCGCCGTCGACGGCGTGAGGTTGACGACGAACCCCGTCTCCGGCGCCCATTCGCTTCCGCCTTCGGTGATGCGGCTGTTCAGACCGTAGCGGATCGCGAACCGCGGGAGCACCTCGTACGAGCCGCGCGTGATGACTTCGGCCGAGCGGAAGGGCGTGGAGGCGAACGTCGCGCCGCTGGCGGACTCCTGCCCCACGCGAACGCCGACGCCGAGCTGGCCGCGATCGCCGTCGAAGATCCGGCTCTCGGCCGCGAGCTCGACGCGCTCCGACCCGAACGGCGCGTGCGCGAACAGGTTCTCGTGAGAGAGATAGTTCAGACTCACGTGCGAGCGGCCGCCGCGCCACTCGATGTTGTGCGACTCGAGATCGGCCGAGGGACCCCGGATGCCGTCGCGCGAGGCGAGCAGCCAGCTGGTGCGGCTCGTCGCGATCTTGTACGCCGACGCGCCGCCGGACCGGATCTCCATCGTCAGATCCGCCGCCTCGGCGAACGGCGTCCCGCTCGTCGGGATCACTCCGGCGTCGTCGTCCATCGTCCGGATCGAGCCGGAGACGTCGACCATCCATCCGGCGCCGATCACTCCCTGCACGCCGAGCTCGGTCTGCGCGAACGTCGCCATCGCGCCCGGCTCGCCGAACCCCGTCATCGAAACCATCTCACCGCGGAACCGCGCCGGATCCGGCTCGGTGCTCGCGAGCGTGATGCTCTCGTCGACGATGTTCAGCTCGCGCAGGATGTCCGACGGGATCGCGCGCCGCACGCGCCAGATCGCGTCCTTCTCTTCGGACGAGAGATCCTTCGCCACTTCGAGCCGGAGGGAGAGCTCGCGCCCCGGCTTTCGCGACGGCGTCACCGTCGCCACGGCCGGCGCGAATCCCCGCTTCACGGCGATGATCCGGTACACGCCCGCCGGCAGCGGCGGCAGCGCGAAGCGGCCGTTCTTCTGACTCGATGTCTGGATGATGTAGGAGCTCGAGAGGTTGAACGCGATGACGAGCGCGTCTTCGACAGGTCCAGCCGCTTCGGATACCCGACCGAGCACTTGCATCACATCGCTCAGTCGGACCTCGGCGCTCGCATCGGCCGCCCCGGTGAGCAGCAACGTGAGCGCCGCGATGGCGGCGGTGTTCCTCATGGTCCTCCTCTTCGAGTCGGGGCGCGCAGCGTGGGAACTCGGCTCCGCGCCAGGGAAACCACAGGAATTAAACCACGAACCCCTACAGAATGCTTCCAGCCGCGTCCGAGGGGAAGGGGCTGGTGTTACGAGGTCGCCAATTCTTCACCGCCGGAGCCGATTCTGTGAACACGCAATAAGTTCGTTCGCGCTCGCTGATACAGCGGCGAGCCCATCAGGATCACGATCCGATCGCCGGCGCTCACCAGCTTCTCCGCCACGAGGAACTCCTCGACGCGGTCGACGATCTGCTCGTGATAGTTCCCCACGTCGCGCAGAACGTGGGGGGTCACGCCCCACAACAGGTTCATCCTCCGTGCCACCCAGGTCGATTCCGTCAAGGCGACGATCGGGGCGGCCGGACGGAACTTCGACATGAGGCGGGCGGTGAAGCCGGACTGGGTGAAGACCACGATGTAGCGCGCTTCGAGCTCGTCGGCGGCGTATCGCGCCGCGCCGGCGAGGGAGTCGGTGAACTCGTCCGTCTCGTACGACTGGTGGAACGGATCCCGCCCCCTCTGCACGGCGAGCTCCGGGTGCGCCTCGGCGGCACGGATGATGCGGCTCATCATCTCGACCGACTGCACGGGGTACGCTCCCGACGCGGTCTCGCCCGAGAGCATGACGGCGTCGGATCCGTCGAAGATCGCGTTTGCGACGTCGGAGGCCTCGGCGCGCGTCGGCCGCGAGTTCACGGTCATCGATTCGAGCATCTGCGTGGCGGTGATGGCGAGGCGGCCGCGCTGGAGCGCCCAGTCGAGAATCCGCTTCTGCGCGATCGGGACGCTCTCGGGCGAGAGCTCGACGCCGAGGTCGCCGCGGGCGACCATGACGCCGTCGCTCACCTCGAGAATCGACTCGAGGGCCTCCACCGCGTGCGCCTTCTCGATCTTCGCGATCACGTCGATCTCGCGCCCGTCGAGCTGCGCGAGAAGCTGGCGGAGCTCGAGAATGTCTTCCTTCCGCCGGATGAACGATGCCGCGATGTAGTCGACCTGCTGCTTCACGGCGAAGGCGAGGTCGACGCGGTCCTTCTCCGTCACCGCCGGGATCGTGAGGTCGGTGTCGGGGAAGTTCATCCCCTTCTTCGACTCGACGAGACCTCCGTAGACGACGCGGCAGCGGACGGTTTTCTCGCCCACGCTCTCGACCACCGTCTCGACCAGGCCGTCGTTGATGAGGATCCGGTCGCCGGGACTCACTTCGCGCGGCAGAGCCTCGAACGGGGTCGGGATCACTCCCGGCCCCTGCGTCGGCTCGGTCGTCAGCGTGAACTCCTCGCCCCCGCGGAGCATGACCGGCTCGGTCAGCGCGCCGATCCGGATCTTCGGCCCCTGCAGGTCGGCCACGACCGGCACGTAGCGGTCGAGCTCGGTCGCGACCTTGCGGATCACCGCGATCGTCTTCCCGTGCTGCTCGTGCGATCCGTGCGAAAAATTGAGGCGGAACGCGTCGGCGCCGGCCTCGAGAAGGGCGCGGATGACGGGCTCATCGCGGGACGCGGGGCCGAGCGTGGCGAGGATTTTCGTACGGCGCATCAGAGGAAGCTCGGGAGGGCGGCACACTCGGAATCGGCGCGTCCGAGCGCTTGTTGCTCACTCAGTATAATTCACTTCAATTCGGTATACGACTTTCGGAGACGCTGATGCGTAAGACTCTCGCGTTCGTTCTGTTCGGTGCGCTCGCGGCATCCGCCGCGCTGGCGGACTACACCGTCGTCCTCAAGGACGGCCGCCGCTTCCAGGCGAAGGAAAAGTGGAAGATCGTCCAGGGGAAAGCGATCGTCGAGCTGACGAGCGGCACGCGTCTCCAGCTCAACCCGTCGCTGATCGATGCTGCGGCGAGCGAAGCCGCCACGAAATCGGGCCTCGGCGACGTGACGGTGCTTCAGAGCGGACCCAGCCCATCGTCGGCTCCCCCGCCGCCCGAGAAACCGTCGCTCGGCTCACTGGTGACGCTGCGGAGCGCGGACCAGGACGAGCAGCCGGAGCGTCCGGCACGCGAGGACGAGGCACGCTCGCAGTCGAATCTCAAGCTCGACTTCACCGTCTCGTCGAAGTTCAAGGCGGCATTCGAAAACGTCGGTCTGTTCGACGCGAGGCTTTCCGCCTCGGCCCCTACGCGCATCCGGATCGACGTGACCGCGGACAACGAGGATCAGGTGTTCAAGGCGATCTCCGCGACCTCGTTCATCTTCGCGAACGTGCCGTCGAACTACGACACGGTCGAGCTGTTCATGAAGACGAACAACGGCGGCTCGTCCGGACGGTTCCAGATGTCGCTCGAGGACGCGCGCGCTCTCGCGAACAAGCAGATCGAGTGGTACGACTACTACATCCGGAACGTGATTTTCTGATTGTTCTTTGGTTGCCGGTTGTCGGTAACCGGCAACCGGCAACCAGCTCATTCCGTTATCGCCCACGCCTCGACGGTCTCGTCATACACGATGAGATACCGAAATCCGCGGCGTTGCGGTGAGACCACCGTCGTCTCTCCCTCTCCGACGACGAGAGCCTCGATGAGGCCGTCTTCCTCGAGCTGCTCCCGCTCCGATGCGAAGCGGATCGGGATCGCGCGGAGCGGACCCGGTTTTACGCGCACCGCGATCCGGCCGTAGGTGGAGCCGAAGTCGAACGCGGTCGCCTCCGCCGGGACGCGGCCGGCCACGGCGACGCCCGATTTCACCTCGATCCGCGGAAGCCAGGAGGCGTAGCGGATCGTCTCGCGCGGGTAGCGGAACGCGCGCCGCGACGGATACGGCTCCCCTTCCCTCTCCTCCGGATAGTTCCACCGGCCGAAAGGCGGCGACCCGAGGACGCGTGGCGTCTCTCCGGCCGACGTGGCGCCCGAGCGGATGATCGACTCGTTCCACTCCCTGTAGAGCCGCCACGAGGCGTCGGTCACGATCCAGTTCTGCCGCATCGGCGCGAGATCGATCGTCGCGAGCACCCCGCCGACGCCGCGCGGACTCCGTACCGCGATGACGACGCGATTCCCACGCTCCCGCGCCATTGCGGTGACGTCGTACGTGTCGAGCGTGATTCCGTCGGACCGCCGCCCGCCGACCTCGATGCCATTGAACCAGAGCGTGTACTGCGGATCCGCCGCGACGCGGATCCGGACGTACGACCGGGCCGGCGGCACATCGAAGTCGCGCGCGAGAAGAAACGCCTCCGGCTGGTCGGCCGCGACCCGGTTATGGCTCCAGAGCCACGCGGCCTCGCCCGTCGTCCGCTCGAATTTCGCCGTGTAGAAGCGAACGAACGTGAAAATGACCGCAGTCGCCGCGACGAGCGCTACGGCGAGCAGCACCGACCGCGCGACGAAACGGCGCGGATCGGCGGGCTCGGCGAGGGCGAGGGTGCGCATGCGGAGTGCGGCTCCAAATATACAATCCACGCCGTGCAGGCCGTCATCGTCATCCCGGCGCGGTGGGGCGCTACGCGCTTCCCGGGCAAGCCGCTCGCGCCGATCGCGGGCGAGACGCTGATCGCGCACGTGATCCGGCGCGCGAGCGCGAGCCATCGCGCCACCGCCGTCTGGGTCGCGACCGACGATGACCGGATCGCCGCCGAGGCCGAGCGCTGCGGCGCGCGCGCGGCGATGCCGGACGGCGAGTTCGCCTCCGGCACGGACCGCATCGCCACGGCGCTCCGCGACATCGAATCCTCGACCGGCCGCACGTACGACCAGATCATCAACGTCCAGGGCGACGAGCCGCTGCTCGACGTCCGCTCCGTCGACGCCATGATCGCCGCCCTGCAGGCGACGCCGGCGATCGACATCGCGACGCTCTGCTGTCCTCTGTCGAACGAGGACGAGTACGCCGACCCGAACGTGGTGAAGGTCGTCGTCGACCGCGCGGGCGACGCCCTCTACTTCTCCCGCGCGCCGATCCCCTCCGGCGGCCCCGGCGCGGCGCATCGCCACATCGGCGTGTACGGCTATCAGCGCGCCGCGCTTCTCCGTTTTTCCGCCCTCGAGCCGACGCCGCTCGAGCGCGCCGAGCGCCTCGAGCAGTTGCGAGCACTCGAGAACGGTTTTACAATCCGAGTCTTGGAGACGGACGCGCCTCACCTCGGTGTCGATCGACCCGAGGACGTCCGCAAGATCGAGCAGGAACTTGCCAGACTTCGCTGACCGCCATGGGGGACTCGCGTGAGCCGTGGGCTCACGACGCGCCACTCTCCACCCCCCTACCCGAGCCCTCTCCACCGCAATCGAACGAGCGAACACGACCGCGGCCCCGCGCCGCGAGTCCGGCATGCCCATTCCATGTCACGACGGAAGGAGCGCAGATGAGCACCAAGTACATCTTCATCACCGGCGGCGTCGTCTCGGGACTCGGTAAGGGGATCGCCGCGGCATCGATCGGCGCTCTGCTCGAGGCGCGCGGCTTCAAGGTCACGCTGCAGAAGTTCGATCCGTACGTCAACGTCGATCCCGGAACGATGTCCCCGTTCCAGCACGGCGAGGTTTTCGTCACCGACGATGGCGCGGAGACCGATCTCGACCTCGGCCACTACGAGCGCTTCACCTCGATACGCACCGGACGGAAGAACAACTTCACCACCGGACGCATCTATCAGAAAGTCATCGAGAAGGAGCGCCGCGGCGACTACCTCGGCAAGACCGTGCAGGTCATTCCGCACGTCACCGACGAGATCAAGGACTGCATCCGGCTCGTCTCGAACGACGTCGACGTGGTCATCGTCGAGATCGGCGGGACGGTCGGCGACATCGAGTCGCTCCCGTTCCTCGAAGCGATCCGGCAGTTCCGCCAGGAGGCCGGACGCGGCAACGCGATCAACGTCCACCTCACGCTCGTGCCGTTCATCCGCGCGAGCGACGAGCTGAAGACCAAGCCGACGCAGCACTCCGTGAAGGAGCTCCGCGAGATCGGCATCCAGCCCGATATCCTCCTCTGCCGGTCCGAGCGCCCCATCCCCGACGAGATGAAGCAGAAGATCGCCCTGTTCTGCAATGTCGAGGACGAGGCGGTCATCCCGGCGTACGACGTCGAGCACATCTACCAGGTCCCCCTCGCCCTCTCGCGCGAGGGGCTCGACCCGATCCTCCTCGACAAGCTCCACCTCCCCCACGAAGAGATCTGCGATCTCACGAAATGGGAGGACATCGTCCGGAAGCTCCGTCACCCCGAGGGCGAGGTCCGGGTCGGGTTCGTCGGGAAGTACGTCGACTTCGGCGACTCGTACAAGTCGCTCAACGAGGCGCTCGTCCACGGCGGCATCGCGAACAACGTCCGCGTGAAGATCGTCTACATCGACTCGGCGGCGCTCGAGCAGGACGGCTACCACGGCGAGCTCGGGAACGTCGACGGAATCCTCGTGGGGCCGGGCTTCGGCGAGCGGGGGATCGAGGGGATGGTCCGCGCGATCCGGTACGCGCGCGAGAAGAAAGTCCCGTTCTTCGGGATCTGTCTCGGGATGCAGTGCGCCGTGATCGAGTTCGCGCGCAACGTCGCGGGGCTGTTCGGCGCGAACTCGACCGAGTTCGACGACGATGCGCCGTACAAGATCATCTTCAAGCTCCGCGATCTGATCGGTGTCGACGCGCTCGGCGGCACGATGCGTCTCGGCAAGTATCCCTGCAAGCTCGTCGAAGGCTCGCACGCCCGCGAGGCATACCAGACCGATCTCGTCGAGGAGCGCCACCGTCATCGGTACGAGGTGAACCCGGAGCACGTCCCGCAGCTCGAGGAGAAAGGGCTCCGCGTGACCGGCATCTCGCCCGACGGCAAGTTCGTCGAGATCGTGGAGCTCGCCGAGCATCCCTGGTTCCTCGGCTGCCAGTTCCATCCGGAGTACCGCTCGCGGCCGATGGCGCCGCATCCGCTCTTCCGTTCGTTCATCCAGGCGTGCCGCGCGTTCCAGCAGGGAACGCAGGCCGCCGGCGCCGCGCGCGCCGCGACGCCCGCGAGTGAGGTCACTCCCGTTTCATGACGACACGTACGATCCAGATCGCGCCCGGCGTCGCCTTCGGCGGGGACGAGGCGCCCCTCTTCATCGCCGGACCCTGCGTCATCGAGTCGCGTGACCACGCGCTCGCGATGGGCGACCGTCTGGCCGCCCTCGGGCGCGAGCTCGGCATCCGCCTCGTCTTCAAGTCGTCGTTCGACAAGGCGAACCGCACGTCGATCTCCTCGTTCCGCGGCCCGGGACTCGAGGAAGGCCTGCGGATCCTCGAGGAGGTCAAGCAGGCGACGGGGCTTCCGGTGCTCTCGGACATCCACGAGCCGGCGCAGGCCGCGCCCGCGGGCGAAGTCCTCGACGTCATCCAGATTCCGGCGTTTCTCTGCCGGCAGACGGACATGATCGCCGCCGCGGCGCGGACCGGACGCGCGATCGGCGTGAAGAAGGGGCAGTTCCTCTCCCCCGAGGAGACGCGGAACATCCTCGAGAAGGGGGCGGAGGTCGGGAACGAGAAGGTGTTCCTGATGGAGCGCGGGACGACGTTCGGCTATCAGAACCTGGTCGTCGACATGCGCTCGTTCCCGATCATGCGCTCCTACGGCGCGCCGGTCGTCTACGACATCACCCACTCGATGCAGCGCCCCGGCGGCGAGGGGAAGACGACGGGTGGGACGCGGCAGTTCGCGCGGCCGCTCGCGCGCGCGGCCGCCGCGGTCGGCGTCGACGGCTTCTTCATGGAAGTCCACGACGATCCGGACCGGGCGCT
>JBOGJQ010000367.1:0-1354 GCA_050745405.1 Thermoanaerobaculia bacterium
AGGGCCGTCGCGAGCACGCCGTGGACGAACGCGCCGCCCGCCCCCTGCCCGCCCGCCACCGCGCTTCCGAACGAGAATCCTCGGATCTCGAAGACGCCGAACAGGTTCATCGCGAAGACGACGACCACCGCGCTCATGACGAGGACGAAAACGGGGGACTGGAACTGGAAGCCCCAGCCGATCTCCGCCGCCGTCGCGCGAAGGGCGACGATCACCGCGACCAGAATCCAGAACGAGACGAGGACGCCCGCGGCGAACATCAGACCGAGCGATCGCGCGCGGCGCGGCGACTCGCCCGACTGATGGACGAACGACAGAACCTTCAGCGAGATCACCGGAAGGACGCAGGGCATCACGTTGAGAAGCAGACCGCCGAGCAGGGCGAACAGAAGGAGCGTCGCGAGGGACATGCGGCGCGACTGGAGCGCGGACGTGAAGTCCCGCGCGAGCCAGTCCGTCGCCACGGATGCCTGCAAAGACGCCGAAGAAGAAGACTCGCTGGAGGTCGCGGATGGGTCGGCGGGAGGTGAAGGCGGGGGATCACTCGAAGACGGGGGGCCCTGCTCGGCGGCCGATGTGGCCGCGGTGGATAGGGACGGTTCTGCCGGAGGTTCGTCGCCGGCGCCGACGTCCGCGGAGACGTCGAAGCTGCCGCGATCGGTGACGACGACGCCGCCGATTCGTCTCGGGACGAGATCGGGCGCGTCGGCCAGTGCCGAGAGCTCCACCGTCTCGCCGCGGACGTCGATGCCGCCGTGGTCGAAGAAAAAGCCTTCGGTGATGCGCGGGTAGAAGTCGAGGATCCGCCTCCCCCCCGCGTCGAGGTCGAGGCGGAAGGACCATTCGTCCCCCTCGCCGCTCGCTCGCGCGTCGGCGATCCGCACGCCGGCAGCGGCGCCCGCCCGCGGAACCATGGCCGCGAATCTCTGAATCGTTGCCGCGTCGTCCGAGGGAGCGGCGTCACCGAGCGGGAGCGCGAGGCGCATGAGCGCGTCGCCCGGGATACAGAGCTTCTCGCAGACGAGCCATTCGGCCTTCGCCTCGAGCCTGAACGAGTCGCCCGCGAGATCCTCCGGAGGCGAGACGGTCGTGAGAAGCACGACCTCGTCCTCGTATCCGAAGACGGTCATCCCGCCGCTTTCCTCGACTTTTTCCGGCTGCGGCCACCGTAACGGCGACGCTGTCCCGCCGGGGGGAAGCCGCCACTCGACGAGCACGGGAAGAGCCGTGTCGCCGGGGTTCTCCCAGTAGACGTGCCATCCCGGCGCGATGGTCAGATGGACGCCCGCGGTGAACGGGGTGCCCGGCTGAACGCGAACGGTATCCGCGATCAGCCGGGCCGTGACGATCCGCC
>JBOGJQ010000368.1:0-1005 GCA_050745405.1 Thermoanaerobaculia bacterium
GCATCACGTTGAGAAGCAGGCCGCCGAGCAGGGCGAACAGGAGCAGCGTCGCGAGGGACATGCGGCGCGACTGGAGCGCGGACGTGAAGTCCCGCGCCAGCCAGTCCGTCGCCGCGGACGCCCGCAAAGACGCCGAAGAAGAAGAATCGCTGGAGGTCGCGGATGGGTCGGCGGGAGGTGGAGGCGGGGGATCGCTCGAAGACGGGGGGCCCTGCTCGGCGGCCGGTATGGCCGCGGTGGATACGGATGGTTCTGCCGGTGGTTCGTCGCCGGCGCTGACGTCCGCGGAGACGTCGAAGCTGCCGCGATCGGTGACGACGATCCCGCCGACCCGTCGCGGCACGAGACCCGGAGCATCGGCGAGCGCGGAGAGCTCCACTCCACTACGGCGGACGTCGATTCCGCCGTGGTCGAAGAAAAAGCCTTCGGTGATGTGCGGATAGAAGTCGAGAATCCGCCTCCCTCCGGCGTCGAGCTCGACCTCGAACGACCACGCCTCCCCTTCCTCGCGGGCTCGCGCCTGGACGATGCGCACGCCGGCCGCTGCACCCGAACCGGGAACGCTGGCCGAGAACATCCGAATCGTCGCTGCGTCGTCCGAGGGAGCCGCATCGCGGACCGGCAGCGCGAGGCGCATGAGCGCGTCGCCCGGGATGCAGAGCTTCGCGCACACGAGCCAGTCGGCCTTCGCCTCGAGGCGGAAGGTGTCGCCAGCGAGCCTCTCGGGAGGCGAGACGGTCGTGAGCAGAACGACCTCGTCCTCGTACCCGAAGACGGTCATCCCGCCGCTCTCTTCGACCTTTTCCGGCAGCGGCCACCGTAACGGCGACGCCGTCGCGCCGAGCGGAAGCCGCCAGTCGACGAGCACGGGAAGAGCTGTGTCGCCGGGGTTCTCCCAGTAGACGTGCCATCCCGGCGCGATGGTCAGATGGACGCCCGCGGTGAACGGGGTGCCCGGCTGAACGCGAACGGTATCCGCGATCAGCCGGGCCGTGACGATCCGCC
>JBOGJQ010000369.1:0-8143 GCA_050745405.1 Thermoanaerobaculia bacterium
GTCCCTGATCCCTCGCTACGCTCGGGATGACGGCAACGAGCAACTATCGCTTCCCCGTCGCCATCAGCTTCTGGTTCAGCTCCTTGATCCGCTCCTGGAGTTGCAGGAGCTTTGCCTGGGCGTCGGCGCGGAGGCGCTCGAGCTCGCCGCGGAGGCGCGCGATCTCCTCGTCCTTCGTCGTGTCCCCCGAGGTCTCCTGAAGCTGCCGCGACTTGAAGTCGAGGTCGTGTCTCAGGTTCTCGATCTCCTCGTCCTTCTGGAGGAGCTGGTGTCGGAAATTCTCCTGCTGCTCGTCGTAGAGCTTCTTGACTTCCATCAGCTCCACGATCTGCGAGAAATCGGCGGGACTCGGCATGTCGGAACCTCCCGTTCGGGCGCGCTCTTCGATCTGCGGGAACATCTTCCGGATCTTCAGGGAAAGATCGTCTGGATCGCTCGCGAGCCCCATCGCTTCCTTGTAGGAAATCCGCTGGTTGACGAGCAGGGCCATGAGGCTCTGGTTCATCGACTGCATGCGGAAGTAGCCGACGGAGCCTTCCATCTCCTCGACGATCTCCTTGGTCTGCCCCTCTTCGATGAGCTTCGCGATCTTCGGCGTGTTCTTGAGGATCTCGACCGCGGCGATCATCGAGCCGGTCGTCGTCTGGACGAGCTTCAGAGAGATGATGCCGCGGAGCACGAGGGCGAGCTGCGCGCGCACCTGCTTGTGCTGCGCGGCGGGGAAGGCGTCGATGATCCGGTCGATCGTCTGCGCGGCGTTGTTCGTGTGGAGCGTCGAGTAGACGAGGTGCCCCGTCTCGGCCGCCGTCAGCACGGTCGCGATCGTTTCCGTGTCGCGCATCTCGCCGACCATGATGACGTCGGGATCCTGGCGCATGCTGTTGCGGAGCGCCTCGCGGAAGCTCGGCGTGTCCGTGCCGACCTCGCGCTGCGAGATCGCCGCGGTGCTGTCGGAGAAGAGGAATTCGATCGGGTCCTCGATCGTGACGACGTGGAGCGGCTCGCGCTGCGCGATGTCGGAGATCATCGCCGCCAGCGTCGTCGACTTCCCCGATCCCGTCGGGCCGGTCACGAGAACGAGACCGTCGGGGATCTGCGTGAGCTCGCGGATCGCGACGGGGAGCTCGAGGTCGTCGATGCCGAGGATCTGGATGGGGATGCGGCGGAAGACGGCGCCGACCGTGCCGCGCTGGGTGTAGAGATTCGCGCGGAAGCGCGCGACGCCCGGCACGCCGTAGCTGAAGTCGACCGACTGCGTCTGCTCGTATCTCTGCTTCTGCGCCGGCGACAGGATCGGCAGCAGCATCGCTTCGAGCTGCTGGGGCCGCAACGGCTCGGCTTTGATCGGCACCAGCTTCCCCTGGATCCGGAGCAGCGGCGGCCGCATCGGCTTGAGGTGGAGATCCGAGGCCTGCTGCTGCGCCACGAACGAGAGCAGGTCATTCAGCGCGATCGCCGGGGCCTGCTGGGGCTGGTCGGTCATCGACTCTTCTTCCGCATCACCGAATCGAGAATCATCAGGAAGGCCTCCTGCTGCTTCGGCTCGGTTTTGTTGATCACCGCGATCGTCTCCCCGATGCGAAACCGGCGATGGAGCTCCTCGGCCGGGTGGGACGAAGTGACCAGGATCCGTTTCGGGGACAGACCGCGCTGACGAGCGTACTCGACGAACTTCTGTCCGTCCATCCCCGGCATCTCGAGATCGACGACCAGCAGGTCGATATCGTCGTCGATGTGTGCCAGGGCGTCGTACGGGTGGCGGTAGGTCTCGACGGCCGCTCCCGCCCCGTACCGCTCCTCGAGGATGTTCTCCCACATGTCGCAGAACGCGACGGAGTCATCGACGATGACGACGCGTTTCGGGCCACCCTCGCTCAACGTTTGCGCTTCTCCCGCGTACGGCTCGTTTCCTCGCGCCGCCACCGCACGGCGCCTCCGACGACCGTCGCCACGACGCGCCCGCGGAAGCTCTTCCCCGCGAACGGCGAGTTGCGTGAGCGCGAGACGAACGTCTCGCCGAACCGGCTCTCGCCCGCGGGATCGAGCAGCGTCACGTCGCCGGCCGCGCCCGGCCGGAGCGTTCCGCCGGGAAGGCCGAAGATGCGCGCCGGGGCGCACGACATGAGATCGACGAGACGCGCGAGCGAGACGACCTTCCCCCGCGCGACGAGGACTTCGTGGCAGACGGCGAACGCCGTCTCGAGGCCGATCACGCCGAACGGCGCGAGGTCGAACTCGACGTTCTTCTCGTCCGGATGGTGCGGGGCGTGGTCCGTCGCGATGACGTCGACGGTCCCGTCGCCGATCGCTTCGAGCAGCGCCTCGCGGTGCTCCGCCGAGCGGAGCGGCGGGTTCATCTTGAAGCTCGTCGAGAAGGAGCGCACGTCTTCGTCCGTCATCGCGAGGTGGTGCGGCGTCGCCTCCGCCGTCACGCGGAGGCCCGCCTCCTTCGCGCGCCGCACAGCGTCGATCGCGCCGCGCGTCGAGATGTGCGCGACGTGGACATGCGCGCCCGTGAGCGCCGCCAGCACGACGTCGCGCGCCGTGAAGACGTCCTCGGATGCCGCGGGGATCCCGCGCATCCCCAGGACGGTCGACACGTAGCCCTCGTGCATCACCCCGCCCTCGGTCAGGTCCATGTCCTGCTCGTGCACACTGATCGGCACGCCGAGCATCCCGGCGTACTCCAGCGCGCGCCGCATCAGCAGCGCGTTCTTCACCGGCTTGCCGTCGTCGCTGAACGCGACGCATCCCGCGCCCCGGAGGTCCGCCATTTCGGCGAGAGCTTCCCCCTCGAGTCCGCGGCTCACCGCGCCGACGGGATACACGCGGCACGCCCCGTTCCGCGCGGCCTCGGCGACGATCATCTCCGTCACAGCCCGCTCGTCGTTCGGCGGGATCGTGTTCGCCATCGCGCAGACGGCCGTGTAGCCGCCGGCCACCGCGGCGCGCGTCCCCGTGCGGATCGTCTCCTTGTGCTCCTGCCCCGGCTCGCGCAGGTGCGTATGGACGTCGATCAGGCCCGGCGCGACGACCGCGCCCGCGGCGTCGAGGACGTCCACGCCCTTCGGCGCCGCGATGTCGCGCGCGACCTTCGCCACGACGCCGTCTTCGACGAGAACGTCGAGGCGCGCGTCGAGCTCCTGGCTCGGATCGACGACCCGGCCATTGCAGATCAGCAGGTTCATCCCTGGGACTCCGTCAGGTGCGCCCCGCCGAGGAGGTAGAGAACGGCCATCCGGACGGCGACGCCGTTCGTCACCTGATCGAGGATCACCGACCACGGGCCGTCCGCGACGTCCGAGGAGATCTCGACGCCGCGGTTCATGGGGCCGGGATGCATGACGACGACGCCTTCCTTCGCGCGGCTCAGCCGCTCGGCCGTCAGACCGAAGGTGTTGAAGTACTCGCGCAGAGACGGAAACGAGAGCTTTCCCTGCCGCTCGAGCTGGATGCGGAGCATCATGACGACGTCGGCGCCCTCGAGTGCTTCGTCGAGCGAGTGGACGACGCGGACGCCGGTCTTCTCGACCTCGACGGGCATCAGCGTCGGCGGCGCGGCGAGCGTGACGTTCGCCTTCATCTTCGTGAGGAGGTGAATGTTCGAACGGACGACGCGCGAGTATTTGATGTCGCCGATGATCGAGACGTTCACGCCCTCGAGGCGGCCGAGGCGCTCGCGGATCGTGAACGCGTCGAGAAGGGCCTGCGTCGGGTGCTCGTGCGCGCCGTCGCCCGCGTTGATGATCGAGGCGGGAAGCAGGTCGGCGAGCATCTTCGGCGAGCCCGGGTGACGGTGGCGAATGACGATCATGTCGGGCGCCATCGCCATGAGGTTCCTCGCCGTGTCGATGAGCGTCTCTCCCTTTTCGACGGCGGAACCCGAGGCGGAGAAGCTGAGTGTGTCGGCGGAGAGGCGCTTCTCGGCGATCTCGAACGAGACCCGCGTGCGCGTCGATGCCTCCATGAAGAGATTGATCACGAGCTGTCCCCGGAGGGCGGGGACCTTCTTCACGGGCCGCTCGCTGACTTCCTTGAATCCTTCGGCGGTGTCGAGAATGAGCTCGATCTCCGCCGGGGTCAGCGGCTCGATGCCGAGGAGGTCTTTCGACCGGAGAGCCGATAGCTGGTTGCGCATTCGTATTGCCAGTAGCTAGTAGCTAGTAGCTAGTAGCTAGTAAGCTCGAGCTCGAGGGACAGACACTAGCTACTAGCTACCAGATACTAGCTACTTCTCCTGGATCAGAACCTCATCCTCGCCATCCATCTCGGCGAGCTTGACCTTGATGACTTCGTCGCGATCCGTGGGGATCGTCTTGCCGACCACGTCGGCGTGAATCGGGAGCTCGCGATGACCGCGATCGATGAGGACGGCGAGCTGCACCGCGCGCGGCCGGCCGAAGTCGATGAGAGCGTCGAGCGCGGAGCGGACGGTGCGGCCGGTGTAGAGGACGTCGTCGACGAGGACGACGATCTTGTCGTCGATCGGCTCGGGGAGCTTCGTCGGCTTCACGACCGGCTGCGGCGCGATCGTCGTCAGGTCGTCGCGGTAGAGCGTGATGTCGAGGATCCCGACCGGGACCTCGGTCTCCTCGATCTCGGCGATGTGCTGCGCGATCCGCTCGGCCAGGGGCACGCCGCGGCTCCGGATCCCGATGATCAGCAGATCCTCGGTCCCGCGGTTCTTCTCGACGATCTCGATCGCCATCCGGTGCACGGCGCGGCGCATTCGCGCACCGTCCATGATTTTCTTTTTCGTTTTCATGTCACCTCGCGTGCGGCGGGGAGGATAGCAGAACGGTTCGATGGGGCCGAAAACACGGTTCCCCCTACCGTCGAGCCCGCAAAGTTATTCGAACCGTCAAAAACAGCCCCGCTGGAATTATGCTGCCATAGCATGGGAAAACCGTAGAATTGATTGATAATTTTGAACTTAGTCAGAACACACTCCCCGTCAAGGAGTTGTGGATTTATGCTCCATTTTTGATCGCTGAATTGTGACGTAAGTCCGTTGACACCGGTTCGGCAAACCGTAGAATGGCCCGGTCTTTTCCGGTCATTCGGCGACCACAAAATCGGACAATCTGCTGTCGGGAGTTGGCATGGGTAAGTATTCGACGATCATCTTCGTCCCTCACGCGCGTGCGAAGTTCCGCAAATTGCGCGTGTCGCACCGTGCCATCATCTCTCTCGTTTCGATCGTCACCTCCTCGGTCTGCCTTTCGACGTTCTTCTCCTGGCAGTACTTCACGACGCTGTCCCAGACGCAGGAGCTCGCGCAGCTCCGCCGCGAGAACCGCGACCTCGAGAAGGCGAATGAGGAGTTCAGCCGCTCGGTCGAGATGCTGCGCGGCCAGCTCCAGGCGGTCGACGAGAAGACGCGGAAGCTCGCGATCATCGCGGGCGTCTCGACGCTCGACGCGGGGACCGCGGGCGGCGTCGGCGGTATCCGCGCCTCGGAGCTGCCTCTCGGAGGCGCCCATCGCGACGAGATCGACAAGATGAACTTCGAGTCGCGCCGCATCGCGGCCGATCTCAACCTCCTCGAGCGGAAGCTCGGCGAGCGGACCCGTCTGCTCGCCTCGACCCCCTCGATCGCGCCGGTCCGCGGCATTCTCACCGACGGCTTTGGCGGCCGCCGCGATCCCTTCACCGGCGAGCGCGCGCATCACCAGGCGGTCGACATCTCGAGCGACATCGGCCAGCCCGTCCGCGCCCCGGCCGACGGGATCGTCGTCAAGGCCGAGCGCGCCGGCGGATACGGCAACGTCGTCTTCGTCACCCACGGCAACGGCTACTCGACCCGCTACGGCCACCTCTCGAAGTTCAACGTCGAGCCGGGCGACCGCATCCGCCGCGGCGACATCGTCGGCTTCGTCGGCTCGACCGGCCGCAGCACAGGCCCGCACCTCCACTACGAGGTCCGGCTCAACAACCGCCCGGTGAATCCCCTCGAATTCATTCTCGATGCGTTCTGACTCCAAACGACTCACCACCGGGAGAAAGAACGAAAAGGAGGCCGCCCAGGCCTCCTTTTTTTTGCTCGTTCGCACCCAGAACGCTGCTACGGCTTCCGGCCGATGACCATCGAATCGGGACCGAGCAGGTGCTCGACGCGCACGTCGCGAAATCCCGCTTCGGTCATCCAGCCGACGCAATCCGACATCGTGTAGTCGAATCCGCCCGGGGTCTCGATGAGCATGTTCAGGCTGGCGAGAAGCCCGAAGGCGTTCTTCGAGCGCTCGTCGTCGATCATCGCGTCGTACACGAGAATCGCGCCGCCGCTCGGAAGGGCGCGATGCGCCTTCTGCAGGAGCATCTTTTTCTCCTCGAGCGTCCAGTCGTGGAGGATGTGGCCGTAGACGAGGACGTCCGCGCGGGGAAGCTCCTCGGTGAAAAAATCGCCCGGGTGGAACTTCATGCGATCACCCATGCCGTGGGCCGCGACGTAGTTCGCGAAATGGGGTTCCACGGCCGGGAGGTCGAACCCGCCACCGGTCAGGTGCGGATGCTCCCTTCCCACGGTCACGGGAACGCACCCCTCGGCGCACCCGACGTCGATCACGCTGCCGTAGTCGCGCCACGGAAACTTCTGCGCGATCGCCATGGCCGCGCCGAGGCTGATACCGGTCATCGCCTTGAGGAAGCCGCGAAGGCGCTCGGGATCTCCATACAGTCCGTCGAACAGATTGCCGCCCGATTTGACCTCGTTCTGCGGCGCCCCGGTGCGGAGCGCTTCGGTCAGCGAGCCCCAGAAACCGTAGAGGCGCGCATTCGCCATCTCGAGGATGCCGCCGATGTAGCCGGGCTTGTTCCGGTCGAGAAATTGATCCGTCATCTCGGAATTCGCATAGCGTTCGCCGCTTCGCGTCAGCATGCCGAGCGCGACGAGCGCGTCGAAGAAATCGCGCGCGCCGCGAGGATGGAGCCCCAACCGCTCCGTCAGCTCGCCGCACGTCATCGGCGAAGCGGCGAGCTCGGTGAACACCCCCAGCTCGATTGCGGAGAGGACGGTCTTCGACCCCAGGAATCCCAGAGCAAGCTGCATGATCGGGTCGGGAGACGGCGCCCGCTGCGCCGCCTGCGGTTCCATCGACATGACTCCTCCTTTTGTCGGGTTACGGGAGTCATTGTATCGACGAAATGGGACGGATGTGTCGTTCCCCCGCTCAATCGACCTTCTCGAGCATCTGCAGAAACTCGTCGTAAGGGAGCGCCTGCCACGTCTCCACGCTCGGCGCCCCTTCCGCGCGCGAGATGAGCGCGACGCGCTGCGCCGACTCGACGTCCGGCGCCTCGTAGATGTCCATGAAGTCGTACGGGCCGAAGATCGCGTAGTGCGCGAGGAACTTCACCCCCGGCACTTTGCGCTTGACCTGCTCGAGCCATTCGCGCCCCATCGCGCGGCGCCCCTCCGAGCTCTCCATCGCGTTCGCGCCGAGGCGGGTCATGAGGATGAATTTCGGCATGGCGGACCTCCCGTTCGAAAGCTTCTCCCGGAACGGGATGCAAGGGTTCAGCCGCGTCCGCCGCAGGCGTCCAGAATCGCCGCCGCGACCGGCACCACCCCCTCGGCCCACTCGCGGTACATCGCCGCCGACGGGTGGAGTCCGTCTTCCGCGACGAGCGCGGGATCGCCGGCCGCCCGCCGCGACGCCGCCGTCACGTCGTACCACCGAGAGCCGCGCGCGGCGGCCTCCTCCCGATTGACGCCGTTGAACGCGTCGATCTCCGCGGCGATGACCGCACGGTCTTGCCCGCCCGCGAATGGAGTGACGCTCCAGTCGGGAATCGACAGAACGAGAACGCGGGCGGGATCACCGCCCGCGAGCGCGACGGCGCGATCGAGCAGCGCCCGCAGGGCCGTCCGATACGCCTCCAGCGGGTATCCGCGATATTGATCGTTGACGCCGGCGAGGAGCGTCACGAAGTCGAACGGCGGCTCCGGCCGCGCGGCGTCGATCCCGGCGGCCAGCTCCTCGGTCGTCCACCCCGTGCGCGCGACGACGACCGGATCGCCCGTCGCCACGCCGCGCTCGCGCAGGAGCATCGTCAACACGGCCGGCCACGTCTCGTCGGGTGCGACGCCCTCGCCGATCGTGTACGAATCGCCGAGCGCGAGAAAGCGGCAGCGCGTCATGCC
>JBOGJQ010000370.1:0-2379 GCA_050745405.1 Thermoanaerobaculia bacterium
CTCCAGGCGAGCGTGACTCGCCGCGACGGGTACGCGCCGGGACGGCGCGCCCACATGGTTACGCGTCGACCAGCGCCGCTCGCGCCTCGTCCAGCTTCCCCGCGAACCGCTCCAGCGCCGCGGCGACGTCCTTCGCCTCGGCCTCCGCCTCGGCCCAGTTCCGCTGCTCGATCGCCTCGCGGATCCCGGGGAGCGTCTTCACCCCGTATCCCGTGTAGAACCCCGGCGCGTAGATCTGATGGCGGAACCACGGCCGGCGCGGCAGCCCCTCGCGGCTCGTGAGAACGCGCTCGGCGTCTTGCAGGATCGCGTTCACCTCCGCCGCCGTCTCCGGATCGATGCCGCTCTCGAGAGCCGCGGCCGCCGCGGCGTCATACGCCTCCGCGCCCTTCTTCACCGCCGCCGCCGCGTTGCGGACGGCGGCGAGCTCGATATGCGGCACCGGATCCTTCGGCTCCGGCGCGACCCACGGATCCCGCGGATCGGCGGCCGCCAAGAAGATTTCCTCACGAATGTTCCGGTTTCTCTCCTCGGTCTCCTTCCGCATCGTCGTCGCGAGATCGCTCACCTCGTCGACGTACTCCGCGACAGTCTCCGCGAAATTCGTGTAGCGGAACGGAACGAGCTCCGCGTCGGCGAAGCGGAGCGTGAGCCGCCCGGCGACTTTCGCGAGCGCGATGCCGTACGCCATCCCCGGATCGCCGAAGCGGACGTAGTGATCGTACGAGTCGAAGATCGAGTGATACGACCCGCCGCCGTCCTCGCCGCCGAATCCGATGTGCATCGACGCGATGCCGAGGTGCTGGATGAACGGCGTGTAGTCGGAGCCGGATCCGAGGGCGCCGAGACGGAGGTCGGTGCGGGAGCGCGCCTCGGCGGCGTTCTCGTTTCCCGACGCGATCGTCCGCGCGCGGACGCGCTTCTCCACGGAGATGTTCTTCTGCGGGTCGACGACGTCGCGCGCGGCTTGCGTCACCGCGCGCTCGAGCGCGTGGGAGCCGGCGGCGTACATGAAGCCGCGGCCGTTCGAGTCCGTGTTGATGTAGAGGACCGCCTTCTCCTCGAGCTCGCGCGCGTGATCCTCGGCCCACTCGGTCGACCCGAGCAGACCCTGCTCCTCGGCGTCCCACGCGGCATAGACGATCGTCCGCTTCGGACGCCATCCCGTGCGGGCGAGCTCCCCGACCGCGCGCGCTTCCTCCAGAAGGGCCACCATGCCGCTCGTCGGATCGTCCGCGCCGAACGCCCATGCATCGTGATGGTTGCCGCGGATGATCCACTGGTCGGGATACTCGGAGCCGCGGAGCTTCGCAATGACGTCGTAGGCGGGGACGAGGTCCCAGTCGAACGAGACCGCGAGGTGCACCTTCGCCGGGCCGGGGCCGACGTGGTAGGTGATCGGGAGCGCGCCGCGCCACGACGGAGGAGCGACCGGGCCGCGCAGCTCGCGAAGGAGCGGCAGCGCGTCGCCGTACGAAATCGGGAGGACCGGAATCTTCGTGAGCGTCTCCGCCTCGTCCTGCGGGATGCGCTTCGCCGACGCGGTCGCGCCGACGCCGGGGGTGAGCGGATCGCCGGGGTAGAGCGGCATGTCGACGACCGAGCCACGCTGCGCGCCCCACTCCATCTTCCACGCACCCTCGGGGTAGACGTCGCCCTGCCAGTAGCCGTCGTCGCGCGGATCGGAGTAGATGATGCAGCCGATCGCCCCGTGCTCCGCCGCGACCTTCGGCTTGATGCCGCGCCACGATCCGCCGTAGCGGGCGATCACGATCTTCCCCTTCACGTCGACGCCGAGGGACTCGAGGGTCTCGTAGTCGGCGGGGACGCCGTAGTTCACGTAGACCAGCTCTCCCGTGACGTCGCCGTCGATCGAGTACGCGTTGTATGGAGGGAGGAGGTTCTCGCGGAACGACGAGGTGGAGTCGGAGGCCAGCTCGGGCTCGGTGAGCCGCGCTTCGTAGCGCACCGGCTCGAGGAGCTCGACGACGCGCTTCGTCGGCGTGGGGAAGAGGACCTCGTACGTCTCGATCTCGGTCTCGTAGCCCCACGAGCGGAACTTCTCGGCGATCGACTCGGCGACGCGTTTGCTGCCCGGCGAGCCGACGTGGTGCGGCGTCGACGAGAAATCCTTCATCCACGCGTCGAGATTCGACGCGCGGAGGAGAGCGTCGTAGCGCGCCTCGAGCCGCCGCTGCGCTTCCGCGGACTCGTCGGTGAATCCGAGGAGAGCCGTCTGGGCGGGCGCGGCAGCGATCGAGAGAAGCGCGAGGAGGGCGAGAGCGAGTGCGCGGCAGATCATGCCGCGCATTCTACGCAGGTTTTTCGCGGCTCTTGCCTTCCGGCAGCACGCCGGAGGCGTGCCAGACGGTAGCCGGG
>JBOGJQ010000371.1:0-8120 GCA_050745405.1 Thermoanaerobaculia bacterium
GGATGTTGTCATCCTGAGCGAGGGGGGTTGCGCGGGGGTGAGCGAACGATCAACCGACAACCGACAACTGACAACCGAAAACTGACAACTGACAACTGACAACCGACAACGATCAACGATCAACGAACAACGATCAACGATCAACGAACAACGAACAAATCACGCTTCGTGGCGGTCCAGCCGTTTCACGACCCCCGACAGCAATTCCGATTTCTCCAGATCGATCACGAGCAGCCCCTCGGGAGCGTCGACGATCGCGACGTTCTCGACGCCGATCACGACGACGGGGCGGCGGCCGTCGGCGTGGACGAGCGCGGAAGAGGCGTCGTCGCGGATCACGCCGTTCTCACGGCCGCGGCCGACGATCGCCGCGACGGCCTTCCACGATCCGACGTCGGACCAGCCGAACCGGCCGCGGACCGTCGCCACGTTCGGCGCCTTTTCCATCACCGCGAAGTCGATCGAGATCGACGGCATTCGTTCGTAGATCTCCCGGCGCTCCTCGGCCGGTGCGGCCCGCCATGCATCGAGGACGGACGCGATCTCCGGCGCCACGGCGCGCAGAACGGCGTCGAACGTGCTCGAGCGCCAGACGAACATCCCGCCGTTCCAGACGACGTTGCCCGCCCGCAGGAACTCCTCCGCCTTCTCGCGCTGCGGTTTTTCGACGAAGCGGAGGAGGCGGATCACGCCGGGCTCGAGGGTCTCGCCGAGCTCGAGCCAGCCGAACCCGGTGTTCGGATGATCGGGATCGATGCCGATCGTGACGAGGTACGGCTCGGCGCCGGCGAAGGCATACGCGCGCTCGACCGCCGTGATGAACGCCTCCTCGTCCGCGACGAAATGATCCGAGGGAAAGATGCCGATCTCCGGGTCGTCGCCGAGCCGCGCGGCGACCTCGCTCGAGCAGACGGCGATCGCGGGAGCGGTATTGCGGCGCGCGGGCTCGACCAGGACGTTCGCCGCGGCGAGCGACGGGAGCTGCGCCTCGACCTGCGGACGGTATCGCTCGTTCGTCGACACGAAGATCCGCTCGGCCGGAATCGCGCGGCGGATCCGGTCGAACGCGATCTGGAGGAGCGACCGGCCGTCGAAGAGGCGAAGGAACTGCTTCGGTGTCTCGTCGGTGCTCAGAGGCCAGAGACGCGTTCCGGCGCCGCCCGCGAGGAGGATCGCCGCCCGCCCGCTCACGATGTCTCCGCCTTCGTTCCGACGGCGACGAGACTCAGCCCGCCGGCCGGATGGTCGCCTTCGAACGCGCGGAAGAGGGGAACGAGGCGGTCGAAGATGCGCGATTGCGCGAGCGGCAGCGCGTTGCGCCGCAGGACGGTCGAGTTCAGCCACCAGCCGAACTTCCCGACGAGGTTCTGCCACCCGATCTCCGTCACGGTGAAGCCCGTCTCGCGCAGCAGCGCCTCGAGCTCGCCGCGGTCGTAGCGCCTCTCATGGCCCACGCCGCGATCGAGTGTCCCGTACAGATGCTTGCCGGCCGGGACGTAGATGACGATGCTCCCGCCCGGTTGCAGGATCGAGTGGACCTTGCGCAGCGCTCCGGCGTCGTCGCGGACGTGCTCCAGGACGTTGACGAGAAGGACCGTGTCGAGGCGCCTCGCGGCGAAACGCGCGGCATCGTCCTTCTCGAGATCGAACGCCTCCACCTCGATGCCCGGCCGGCGGCGGAAGGCGTTCGCGAGACGATCGAGGTACGGCGTCTCCCTTTCCGTCGCGACGACCAGATCGCGCCCGTAGAGAAACCGCGTCATCGTTCCCGTCCCGGCGCCGATCTCGAGGACGCGCTGGCCGACGTACGGCCGGATCCGCTCCCAGATCCAGCGGTGATAGTTCCGCAACGACGCCATCCGGCGCAGCGTGACCCATCCAACCGGCTCGCTCCCGGGATCCTCGAAGAGACCGTACCGCAGCGTCGTCCAGATCGCCGCGAATCCGTCCTTCCAGTTGATCTTCTTCCCTTCCCAGTAGTCGCGCCCGTAGTAGGCGATGGGCACCTCGTAGACGCGATACCCGCGCTTCGCGATCTTCGCGGTGACCTCCGGCTCGAAGCCGAAGCGGTTCGAGTTCAGGCGGATCGACTGGATGACGTCCCGGCGGAAGACCTTGTAGCAGGTCTCCATGTCGGTGAGGTTCAGATTCGTCGTCGCGTTCGACAGGAACGTGAGGAAGCGATTCCCGAGCGTGTGCCAGTAAAGCATGACGCGGCGCGGGTATCCTTCGAAGCGGGACCCGTAGACGACGTCCGCGTGGCCGTCCAGGATCGGCTGGATCAGCTTCGGGTACTCGCCCGGGTCGTACTCGAGATCGGCATCCTGGATGAGAACGATCTCTCCGCGCGCGACCTCGATGCCGCGGCGGATCGCGGCACCCTTCCCCATGTTCCGCGGCTGGATCTCGTGCCGGAGCTCGGGCCATTCGGCCGCCAGGCCGGCGACGATGTCGCGGGACCCGTCCGTCGAGCTGTCGTCGACGACGATGATCTCCTTCTCGATCGGGACGGCGCGGACGTGCCGGAGGAGCTCGGCGACCGTCGAGCGCTCGTTGTAACAGGGGACGATGACGGAAAGGAGAGGGGACGATTCCGCCTGCTTCGGCATCGGCGCGTATTGTAAGCGGTCGAAGTCCCATATCTAATGTGGCACGACACTCCTGGAGGAGCCATGGCCGAGAACCGGACCGGGGTTGCCTGCGGAATCCTTCTGACGCTGTTCGCTTCCGGCTGCGGGGGAGACGGCGGAAATCTCCCGGCGGCAGTCGCCGCCCCCGTGGAGCGGGATGTCCCCTACGTCCCGACGCCGCAGCCGGTGGTCGAGCGGATGCTCGAGATGGCGGGCGTCACCTCGGAGGACGTCGTGTACGACCTCGGGTCGGGCGATGGGCGGATCGTGATCACCGCGGCGCAGCAGTACGGCGCGCGGGGAGTGGGGATCGACATCGACCCGCAGCGCATCGCCGAGGCGAACGAGAACGCGCGGCGGACGGGTGTGACGGATCGGGTGGAGTTCATTCAGGGAGACCTCTTCAAGACCGATCTCCGTCCCGCGAGCGTCGTGACGCTGTATCTCCTCTACACGGTGAACCTGCGGCTGCGACCGAAGCTCCTCGCGGAGCTGCGGCCCGGAACGCCGGTCGTCTCGCACGACTTCAGCATGGGCGACTGGGAGGCCGACGCGGCCGAGTCGATGGGGAACGACGACATCTATCTGTGGATCGTTCCCGCGAAGGTCGAGGGGACCTGGGTCTGGGACGACGGCTCGACGATGACGATCTCGCAGGATTTCCAGAAGATCAGCATCGACACGGAGCTCGGGCCGGTGACGCAGGCGACGCTGCGGGGCGACGAGATCGCGTTCACGATCCAGGAGATGCGCGGCGGGCGGAATGTCGAGCGGCGTGTCGAAGCGCGCATCGCGCGCGATGCGATGGCGGGGACCGCGCGGGTCGGCGGCGCCTCGCCGTCCGCGTGGACGGCGCGCCGGGAGCGGTGAGCGAGCCGCGCGAGACGCTCGGCGCCACCGACGCGGTCGCCGTAATCGTCGGGATCGTCGTCGGCGCCGCGATCTTCGAGAGTCCGTCATGGGTCGCCGCGAGCGCGGGGAGCGCCACGGCCATCGTCCTCGCCTGGATCCTCGGCGGGTTCGTCTCCCTCGTCGGGGCGCTCTGCTACGCGGAGCTCGCGAGCGCGTGGCCGCACCCCGGCGGCGACTACCACTATCTGACGCGCGCGTTCGGATCGTGGGTCGGATTTCTCTTCGCGTGGGCGCGGATGAGCGTGATCCAGACCGGATCGATCGCGCTCCTCGCGTTCGTTTTCGGCGATTACATGTCGCAGATCGTCCGGATCGGCCCGTACTCGGCGGCGATCTACGCGGCCGCCGCCGTCCTCGTCCTGACCGCGCTGAACGTCTCGGGGATCAACCCGACGCGGCACTCGCAGAAGTGGCTCACGGCGGCGCAGGTCGGAGGGCTCGCGCTGCTGATCGCGGCGGCGCTGGTCGCGCCCGCGACGGCGGTCGGTCCGCCGGCGGCCGGCGAGGGAGCAAGCGCCTCGGCGTTCGGTCTCGTGATGGTGTTCGTTCTCCTGACGTACGGCGGGTGTATCGAGGCGGCGTACATCTCCGCGGAGCTGCGCGAGGGGAGGCGGCGGATGGCCCCCGTGCTCGTCGTGAGCATCGGGATCGTCACGGTCCTCTACGTCGGATTCAATCTCGCCCTGCTGCGGCTGATGGGTGCGGGCGGCATGGCGCGGTCCGAAGCGGTCGGCGCGGACCTCACGCGCATCGTGGCCGGGGAGCGGGGCGCGATCCTGATCAGCGCTCTGATCGCCGCGAGCGCGCTCACGTCGGCGAACGCGGTGATCCTGACCGGCGGCCGTTCGAGCTTCGCGATGGGGCGGGACTTCCGCCTCTTCGCGCGGATCGGCGTATGGGACGCGGTCCGGGGAACACCGCGGAACGCGCTCGTCCTGCAGGGAGCGATCGCCCTCGCGCTCGTCGTGTTCGGCAGCGTCACGCGGAAGGGATTCAAGACGATGGTCGACTACACGGCGCCCGTCTTCTGGCTCTTCTTCCTTCTCGCGGCGGTGTCGCTCTTCATCCTGCGGCGCCGCGAGCCGGCCGCGCCGCGCCCGTTCCGAGTCCCGTTCTACCCTGTGACGCCGGCGCTGTTCGTCATGACGTGTGCCTGGCTCCTCTGGTCGAGCCTCGCGTACACCGGCATCGGCGCGGCCGCCGGCGTGGGCGTGCTGCTCGTCGGGCTCGTTCTGATCTTCGTTGATCGTTGATCGTTGATCGTTGATCGTTGATCGTTGATCGTTGATCGTTGATCGTTGTACGTTGATCGTTGTCGGTTGTCGGTTGTCGGTTGTCGGTCATCCTGAGCGAGGAGGGGCGGGCGGGTGTGAGCGAAGGATCTCCTCAGCCGGTTCTCGATCGGGCAGAGTCGCGAGTCTGAGTCGCAGCTGGGGAGATTAACGAACAACGAACAACGAACAACGAACAACGCTAAAGCAGGATCTTCGCCGCGGCGGCGATGGCGGCCGTTTCCGCGCGGAGCCGGCGCGTGCCGAGACACCAGATCTGCGCGCCCATGGCGCGCGCCGCGTCGAGCTCGTCCTCCGCGAATCCTCCCTCGGGGCCGACGACGATGCGGAGCGAATCGTGCTCCGGAACGGCGAGCGTTCCGGACGGATCCATCACGACGCTCACGCCCGGCCGCGCGAGCGCGGCCTCGAAGGGAAGCGTCTCCTCCAGCCGGGGGACGACCGTCCTTCCGGACTGCTTCGCCGCTTCGAGGAGGATCTTCTCCCAGCGGTCTCGCTTCCCGGCGACGCGCTCGGGACGGATCTCCGTTCGCGCCGTCGTGACCGGGACGAACGATGCCGCTCCGAGCTCGGTTCCCTTCTGCAGGACCAGCTCGAATTTCTCGAGCTGGATCAGAGCCGCCGCGATCTCGAGAGTGACCGCCGCCTCGCGGACTTCTTCGACGCGGCGGAGGATCTCGGCCGTGAGCGACTCTCTGCCGATCGCGCGCACGGCCGCGACGACGCCGTTGCCTTTGCCGTCGAACAGCTCGATCTCATCGCCCTCGCGCGTGCGATGGACGCGCGCGGCGTGATGGAACTCTTCCCCCTCGAGCGCGATCGTCGCTCCGCGCTCGAAAGCGCCATCGAAGAAGAAGCGGTTCAGCATATGTGATCCGGCCGGCCCGGCCACATTATCCCTTCTTGTCCTTCCGCATCTGGCGCTCGATCTCCTTCGCGCGCTCGTCGAGCTCCTTCTCCAGCTCGCGCCGCCGCTTCTCGAGCTCGCGCTCCTGTTTCTCGAGCTCGCGCTCCAGCTCCTTTTCGCGCGGCTGCGGTCGTTCCTCCTGCTCGTCGTCGTCTTCCCGCAAAACCTCTTCCAGCTGCCGGTCGATCTCCTCACGCTCCTCGGGGGAGAGGACGTCGGGATCGTCGTCGTCGTCGCGGGGGAGGATGACGATCTCGATCTCCGGGGCGTCCTCGACACGATCCTCGTAGGTTTCAGGACTGATCACCGGCGGCTCTTCGAATTCGACGAGGAGCGGAGGCCGCTCGACGCGCCCGCGGCAGCGCTCTTCGGGCTCGGTCCCTTCGAGGAATGCTTCATCGAAGCGCCGGCCGCATCCGGGCGCCCACAGCAGACCGCTCGCCGGTTCGATCGTGACGACCGACACTCCTTCCGGCGGCTCGATGTCTCCGCGATCGTGCTCCGCGTCCGCCATGAATGCCGCCCAGACGGGGAGCGCGGCCTCGGCCGACGAGATGCGCAGCGGCGTCCCGTCGTCGAACCCGACCCAGGCGGCGGCGAGTAGATCGGGGGCGTAGCCGACGAACCAGGCGTCGCGGTAATCGTTCGTCGTCCCGGTCTTCCCCGCGACGTGCTCGAGATCCCAGTGGCGGAGCGCCGACGCGGTGCCGCGCCGGACGACGCCGCGCATGAGCGAGTGGACGACGTAGGCTACGGCCGGCCGGATGACGCGCTCACCACGCTCTTCCCATTGGTAGATCGTACGGCCGCTCGCCGTCTCGACGCGCCCGACCAGATGCGGCTCGGAGCGGACGCCGAGGTTCGGGAAGATGCTGTAGGCGGAAAGGAGCTCGCGCATGGAGACCTCGTCGACGCCGAGCGCGATCGCGGGGGTGTCGGAGAGCTCGCCCGAAACGCCCGCTTCGTCGAGGACGTTCCGCACGCGACGGACGCCGACGTCCTGCGCCACGCGCACGGCGGGCGTGTTGAGGGATTTCTCGAACGCCTCGCGCACGGTGACGGCGCCGCGGTATCGCTCGTCGTAGTTCTCCGGCCGCCAGACGTCGTTGCGCGAGAGCTCGATCTCGACGGGCGCGTCCTCGACGAGCGTCGCCGGCGTGATGCGGCGTTCGGCGATCGCGGCGGCGTACGTGAACGGCTTGAGCGCGGAGCCCGGCTGCCGGCGCATGCTCCGCGTCCGGTCGAACTGCGACTCCGACCAGTCGGTGCCGCCGACGAGCGCCCGCACACCGCCGGTCGCGGGGTCGACGGCGAGGATCGCCGCCTGCAGCGGCTCGTCGGTGCGCAGCCAGCGGTAGCGGTTGCGCAGGCGTCGCGTGCCGCGCCGCACCGCTTCTTCCGCCGCTTCCTGCATGTCGAGGTCGAGCGCCGTCTGGACGCGCAGGCCGCCGGCGCGCAGCCGGCGCGCACCGACCCGCTCGATCAGCTCGGCGCGCAGTGCGGCGAGATAGTAAGGATGCGCCGCCCGCGAAAGCGATCCGTCGCGGAACCGCGTCCGCCCGCTCGTCGCCTCCTCGTGCTCCTCGTCCGAGATCCATTCGCGCTCGAGCATCGTGCCCAGCACCGCGTCCCTCCGCTCGTGCGCGACCTTCGCCCGCTCCTCGGGGTTGTCGCGATTCGGCGCCCGGATCATGCCGGCGAGCATCGCCGCCTGCGCCGGCGCGAGCTCGTCGGCCTCCGTATCGAAGTAGACGCGAGCCGCTTCGTCGACGCCGACGATCTTCCGTCCGTTGCGGTGCCCGAGGTAGACGTCGTTGAGGTACGCCTCGAGAATCTCGTCTTTCGACAGGCGCGCCTCGATCAGAAGCGCCAGCACGGCCTCGGCCGCTTTGCGCGTGAACGTCCGCTCCGCCGAGAGGAACCGCATCTTCGCGAGCTGCTGCGTGATCGTGCTCCCGCCCTGCGCGATCCCGCCGTGGCGGACGTTCGCGAGCGCCGCGCGCGCGACGCCGATCGGATCGATTCCGGGGTGCCGCCGGAACCGGACATCCTCGGCCGCGAGGAAGGCGGCGGGAACGTGCTCGGGAAGATCCTCCAGAAGGACCGGCTCGGTCAGCCGCCATTCGCCGCCGTAGAGCTCGACGACCGTTTCGCCCTCCCGATCGAGGATGACCGTCGCCGTGCGCCAGGAGTCGGGCGACATCTCGGTCCAGACGCGGAAGCCGTACCACGCGAGCGCGAGAGCCGCGACCGCGCCGAAAGCGACGAACCCGGCGAGAACGAGGACGGCGAGGCGGGAGCGGGCGGACACGACCGTGTTCGGAGCAAGGCGGCTGCCATCCAGCGTCCGCAGGACGCCGGAAAATAGCCGGGGGCAAG
>JBOGJQ010000372.1:0-2913 GCA_050745405.1 Thermoanaerobaculia bacterium
CCCCGTGAACGTGCCCGCGCCCGTGCCCGTGCCCGAGACGGGCAGAAAAACCGGGCACGGGCTCGGGCACGTTCACGGGAGGCGCGACTACAATCTCGGTTCGACGCCCATTTCGCGCAGCAGGTCGTCGGCGCCGTCGATCGCGTCCATGACCCAGAGCATGTAGCGCGCATCGACATGGATCGCGCGCTGCAGCTCCTCGTCGAAGACGTAATCGGAGCCCATGGCCTCGTAGTTGCCGTCGAAGGCGAGGCCGACGAGCTCGCCTCTTCCGTTGAGCGTCGCCGATCCGGAGTTCCCGTTCGTGATATCGCACGTCGAGAGAAAATCGACCGGGAGCGTTCCGAGGTCGGGGTCCGCATAGGGTCCGAACCGGTCGGCGCGCACGAGCTCGAGGAGACGGTCGGGCGAATCGAACTCTCCCTCCCCCGTCTCCTTCTCGAGGATCCCGCCGACGGTCGTGAACGGCTCGTACGCGACCGCGTCCTTCGGCTGGTACCCGACGACGGTGCCGAACGTCACGCGCAACGTGCCGTTCGCGTCCGGCGCGAGAGCGCCGCCGCGCACCGCCCGGAGCGCGCGCATGTACTCGGGCCGGAGACGCGAGAAGGCGCCCTTCCACTCGTCCTCGCGGTCGTCGATCGCGTCGGCCAGCGGCCGCAGCTCGACCGCGAAGTCGATCATCGAGTCGTCGCGGGCAACGATCGCCTTGGTCGAATCGTCGAAGAGATCCTTTCGGTACTCGAGGTCGGCGATCTTCGTCCCCGCATAGAGATCATCGAGGAACGCTTCGATCTGCGCGTCGACCGTCTCCTCTCCCGTCGCGGCGAGCGCCTGGTCGACGGCCTCGATCCGCTGCCCCTCGGGCAGGTTCGCGGCTTCCTTCAGAAAATAAGCGAAGCCGGCGCGGTCGGAGGCGGGCTCGATCTGCCGCTGCGTCCGCGCGATCCGCGCCTCGAGGCGCGGCCAGTCGCGCTCCGAGAATCGGGGATCGCGATCGATCTCCTTCTTCGCGCGCTGGCGGCTCAACTCGTACAGCACGTCCGCCTGGTTCAGCATGGGCGAGGCCGTGTAGAGCCAGTCGAGGACCGTGTCGCGCCGGAGCGTCCGTTTCTCTTCGGCGAAGATCGCGTCGAGCTCGCGCATCATGGCCTCGTGGCTGCGCAGGAGCGCCTCGTCGTTCGCGACGAGCGCCCGCATGCGGCTTTCCTCGGCCTGCCGCTCCTCGCGCAACCGCCCCTTCTCGAACGCCTCGAGCGTTCCCTGATACTTCTTGAGATAGTTCGCGAGGCCGCGGATCCGCGATGCGTTGCGGATCGCGACGTCGCGCCCGCGCTCCCCTTCCCGCTCGAGAATGTCGATGAGGGCCTGCCGGTACGCGATCGACTGCGGGAAGACGAGATCCACCTTCATCGCCGTCTCGGCCGCGGTCTCGTAGCGGAACGTCACGCCCGGGTATCCCGCCACGATCACGAGGTCTCCCGGATCGAGATCGCCCGTCGCGACCTTGAGCCACTGCTTCGGCCGGTACGGCACGTTCCGCGGCGAGTAGTCCGCCGGCTCTCCCTCGGGCGAGACGTACCCCCGCAGGAAGCCGAAGTCACCCGTGTGCCGCGGCCACATCCAGTTGTCCGTTTCGCCGCCGTACGTTCCGATCCCCTCGGCCGGCGCGTAGACGAGCCGGACGTCCCGGATCTCCATCTGCGTCGTCCGCAGATACTGCGTTCCGCCGAAGAACGAGGCGACGCGGCAGCGGACGCCGCCCGGCCGCTCGCACTCGCTCACGATCTCCTTCTGCCGGCGCTCGATGAGACGAGCGCGCTCGGCGTCCGAAAGGCGCGACCCGATCCTTCCGGTGACGCGCGCCGTCACGTCGTCGATCGCCGTCGTGACGTAGATCCGCGCGTCGGGCGAGGCCTGGATCTCCTCGTCACGCGTCCGCGCGAGAAACCCGTTCTCGAGCAGATCCTTCTCCTCGGTCGAGTTGTACTGGAGATAGCCATAGACGCAGTGATGATTCGTCACCACGAGGCCGAGCGGCGAGACGAACGACGCGCTGCAGCCGCCGGTCGAGACGATCGCGCCCATCGGATATCCGGTCAGGTCGGCGAGCTGTTCGGGCTCGATCTCGAGACCCCGCTCCTGCAGCTGATCGGCGAGTTGGGGAACCTGGTCGGGCATCCACATGCCCTGACCGGAGGCGAGCGCGGGAAGGCAGAGCACTAACAGAAGGTATCGGTACAAGTCGATCGTCCTTTCTTTGGGCGGGTACCTACAAACGTCCGACAACAGCCTCAGCCGCGGCGCGTGTTCCCAGGTCGCCGCCGAGGTCGCGCGTGGTCGCACCGTCGCGAACGGCCTGCTCGACCGCCCGCTCGATCCGCGACGACGCCGCCGCGTAGCCGAGATGGTCGAGCATCATCGCGGCGGTGAGGATCGCGCCGAACGGATTCGCCGTGTCCTTGCCGGCGTATTTCGGCGCGCTGCCGTGGATCGGCTCGAAAAGGGAGATGCGGCCGGGGTGGATGTTCCCCGAGGCGGCCACGCCGAGCCCTCCCTGGAGCGCCGCGCCGAGGTCCGTGACGATGTCGCCGAACATGTTGTTCGTCACGATGACGTCGAACATCTCCGGCGCGCGGACCATCTGCATCGTGAGCGCGTCGACGAACATGTGGAAATGCTCGATGCCGGGGTACTCCGCGGCCACTTCTTCGAACGTCCGGAGCCACAGGTCGCCGCCGTAGCGCATCACGTTGTTTTTGTCCGACATGCAGACGGACTTCCGCCCGCTGTTCTTCGCGAACTCGAACGCGTAGCGGATGATCCTCTCGACGCCTTTCCGCGTCGAAACGTCTTCCTGAATCGCGATCTCCTCGCCCGTGCCCTTCTTGAAGTTCCCCCCCATCCCGACGT
>JBOGJQ010000373.1:0-2209 GCA_050745405.1 Thermoanaerobaculia bacterium
GGATCAGGGTCGGGTGGGGAATCCGTGAACGGAATGTCTCAGGTCGGCGAGAGGGCGAAGCTTCGCTCTGCCGCCGATACGCGTTACCGCGTCGCGCGCGTCCCGCCCGTCCCTGATCCCTCGCTACGCTCGGGATGACGGCTACGCTCGGGATGACGGCTTGTGATTTACTCGACTAGCTACCAGCTACTAGATACCGGCTACGGAAAATGAAGATCTCTCGAGACTGGCTCACCGACTACATCGACCTCGACGGCCTCAGCGACGCCGATCTCGCCGAGCGCCTGACGGCGATCGGCCACGCGATCGACGCCGTCGAGACGCACGAGGGCGATACCGTGTTCGACATCGAGTTCACAGCGAACCGGATCGACGCGATGTCGCACCTCGGCATCGCGCGCGAGCTCGGCGCCGCGCTCGCGCGCGACGTGCGCGTTCCGGACACGAACCGGAAACCCGTCGAAACGCCGCGCGAGGTCGCGATTCGCGTCGACGCTCCGGACCTCTGCAGCCGCTACACGGCCCAGGTCATTCACGGCGTCACCGTGCGCCCCTCTAGCGAGAAGGTGCAGCGCCGCCTCGAAGCCGTCGGCCTCCGCCCCATCAACAACATCGTGGACGCGACGAACTACGTCATGCTCGCCCTCGGGCATCCCCTACACGCGTTCGATCTCCGCGACGTGCACGGAAACCGGATCATCGTCCGTGCCGGGGCCGAGGGAGAGAAGCTCCGGACTCTCGACGGCGAAGAGCGGACGCTCGACGAGCGCACTCCCGTCATCGCGGACGCGGAGCGCGGCGTCGCGATCGGCGGCATCATGGGGGGAGCGAACTCGGAGATCCGCGACGATACGCGCGACATCCTGCTCGAGTGCGCCCATTTCCATCCCCCCGCTGTCCGGCGCGCGGCGCGCCGGCTCGGGATGAAGACCGACGCCTCGTACCGGTTCGAGAGGGGCGTCGACCCCAACGACACGATCCGCGCGATCTCGATGTGCATGGACCTGATCCTGGAAGAGGCGGGCGGCACCCCGGGCGAGCTCGTCGACGTCGTCGCGCGGGAGATCGCGCCGCCGAGGATCCAGCTCCGCGAGCAGCGGCTCGACGAGATGTCGGCGGGGCGCATCGGCCTCGGCTGGACGCTCGAGCTGCTGCGCCGTCTCGGCATGGACGCGCAGCGCGCCGGGGACACGCTTCTCGTCGGCGTGCCGACGTGGCGCGGAGACATCGCCGAGGAGATCGACCTGATCGAGGAGGCACTGCGCTTCTTCGGCTATGACTCGGTGCCGAGCGCGCTGCCGCGGGTGACTTCCGGCGACACGGTTCACAACCCGATCGCCGAGCTCGAGGAGACGGCGCGCGACCTTTTCGTCGAGGCCGGGGCGGCCGAGGCGGTCACCTACGCGTTCATCCATGCCGGCCACAACGCGCTCTTCTCGACCGAGGAGCCGCTGGCGATCGGGAACGCGCTGACGGAGAACATCGCGTCGATGCGCCTCTCGCTCGCGCCCGGCCTCCTTCAGACCGTCGCGTTCAACCGGAGCTACGGCAATCGTGACGGCGCGCTCTTCGAGATCGGCCGGACCTATCATCGCGGTCCGGACGGAATCGTCGAGCGGCCGAAGGTGGGAATCGTTCTGTTCGGGCAGACGGGTCTCGAATGGGGCGAGACGCGCCGCGCCTGGGACTTTTTCGATCTCAAGGGACACATCGAGGTGCTCGCGGCGCGCGTGCACGCCGGGCTTTCGTTCCGGCCGGAGGCGCTGCCGTGGATGCGAAAGGGGACCGGAGCGGGGATCTTTTCCGGCGAGCGCCGCATCGGCGACGCGGGCGCCGTGGCGCGCGAGGTCCTCGACCGCTTCGATCTCAAAGGCGACGTTCTCTTCGCGGAGCTCGACCTCGGCGCCCTGGCCGAGAGCGGGGGAGAGTGGAGGATGGAGCCGCCCTCGCGCTTCCCCGCGGTTCCGATGGTCCTGGCGATGCTTCACGCGCCGGATCTGAGCTACGAGCGGATCGTGTCGCAGATTCGCGCGCTCGACGTGCCGCACCTCGAGCAGATCGGGCTGTGGGATCGATTCGTCCCGCCGGGCGGCAGCGAAGTGAAGACCGCTCTCGGCATGGTGTACCAGGCGTACGACCGCTCACTGACGCAGGAGGAAATCGCCGAGGCCCACGCGGGCGTTGGACGGCGCCTCAGCGAGCTGCTTCC
>JBOGJQ010000374.1:0-15363 GCA_050745405.1 Thermoanaerobaculia bacterium
AAATAGGACGTATAGGACGAATAGGACGTATGGGACGAATAGGACAAACCTGAGTTCCGTCCTATACGTCCTATAGGTCCTATTCGTCCTACACGTCCTATTTCGAAATGACCGGCCGCTTCGCCCCCTCTCCCACTGGTCCGCTACACTTCGGCTCTCTGGTCGCCGCGGTGGGTTCGTGGCTCTCCGCGCGGCGCGCGGGCGGGCGGTGGCTCGTCCGCATCGAGGACCTCGATACGGCGCGCGTCGTCCCGGGGTCGGACGACGAGATCCTTCGCGCGCTCGAGCGCTACGCGCTTCGCTGGGACGGCGAGCCGGTATGGCAGTCGCGCCGGCAGGAGCGTTATGCCGCGGCGCTCGAGGCGTTGCGCGCCCGCGGCCTCGCGTTCGACTGCGGCTGTACGCGCGCCGACCTGCAGCGCGCCGCCTCGGCGCCCGCGAAGGGAGATCCCGTCGACGCCGCGGTCTATCCCGGCACCTGCCGCGACGGTCTTCCGGAAGGGAAGCTCGCGCGCGCGACGCGCTTCCGAGTCCCCGGCCGCCGCATCCACTTCGATGACGCCGTCCTCGGATCTCTCGAAGAAGACCTCGCGCGCGAGACGGGCGACTTCGTGATCAAGCGCGCCGACGGGCCGTTCGCGTATCAGCTCGCGGTCGTCGTGGACGACGCCGAGCAGGGGGTGACGGAAGTCGTGCGCGGGGGAGATCTCGTCGGCTCGACGCCGCGCCAGATCGCGCTTCTCGAGGCGCTCGGCCACCCGGTTCCGCGCTACGCTCACCTCCCGCTCGTCATCGGTCCCGACGGCGCGAAGCTCGGTAAGCGGACGGCGGCCCTGCCGCTGCCCTCGCTCGACGCGGATCGCGTCTCCGCGACGCTCGCGCGCGCCCTCGAGGTTCTCGGCGTCGCGGGCGTCGCCCTCGATCGCCCCGAGGCGATGCTGGAGGAGGCGCTTGGGCGGTTCGATCTCGCGCGCGTCCCGAAGGGAAGCGTCACGATCTAGTGTCCGCCAGGACACGGGTCGTGATTCACTCGACGATGTCGGAGTATTCGGGGTGGCGCTCGAGCCACCCCCGGACGAACGGGCACGTGGCGATCACGCGATAGTCGTGCGCGCGCGCGTAATCCATCGCCTCGCGCGCGAGAGCGGAGCCGACGCCCTGTCCCTCGAGGCTGGCCGGCACTTCGGTGCTCTTCAGCTCCAGCCTCCCCTCGCCTCGGACCGCATAGTTGAGAACTCCCGGATCGGGATGATCGGATTCGAAGCGGCGGCGTTCGGGGGCGTGGCGGATCTCCATCGCTGGTGACTCTATCAGGACCTCAGACCGGACCGGGAAACTTCGTCTGCGTGCGCTCTTCGAACCGGATCCCGCGCTCCTCGAGCTCGTCGAGGATGGGATAGACGATCTCGGGAGAGACGGGGATGTGGACGCCCGTCGCGCGGATCGTGCCCGAGCCGATGAGGCGTGCCGCGATCGCGGCGGGGACGGAGACGGTCTGCGACATCGCGCTGTCGCCCCACGGCTGCCCTTCGCGAACGAGCCAGGAAGTGATCTCCTCGACGCGACCGTCCGGAAACTCGGCGCGGAATTCGTGCTGCATCGCGATCATGTCGCGCTCGCCCGGCTCATAGTGCATGAGCCTCTCGAGGCGGCCGATGAAGAGATCGAGCGGCGAGGCGTTGCGTTCTGCGACGGGTCTGTCGGAGAGAAGCCCCGCCCATTCGAGGCGCGTGATGATGTCCGAGTCGGCGTCCGTTCCGACGAAGCCGGCGACGCGCTCGACGATCGATCCCTTCCCCGCCGGGATGCGGCGCGCGATCACGTCGCGCCACGTCGTCCCGTCGGGCCACGCCACGGGTTCGGATTCGAAAAGGCCGAGGCTTGCGACCGCCTGCATCGTGGCGCTCCAGCCGGCGCGGCGGATCGTGCCGCGGAACATCCCCAGGGCATCGTCGGCGAGACGGTAAGGCTCGAGGTAGACGAGCGCATCGCGGTTCGCGTAGATCTCGAACACGCCGGCTCCTTCGATCTCGCGACGCCATCGGTGGGCGAACAGGTCCGGCCCCGCGATCTCGACGACGCGTCCCTCACTGAGGAATCGCGCGCCGTTGCGGGCGGCGAGGATCGCGGCGCGCGGGCTCCAAGAGAATTTGTAGCCCCACGGATTGCTGTTCGCATCGAGGGCGGGGAAGCCGCCGGCGTGGCTCGAGACGTGCGTCACCCTGCCGCCGCGGTGGCGGAGGCCGCGAATGACGCGAATCGCGGACATGTGGTCGAGGCCGGGATCGAAGCCGGCCTCGCACAGCAGCAGGACGCCGGCGCGCTCCGCTTCCTCGTTCATCTCGAGGAGGGCGCCGGGAAGATACGAGGTCGAGACCATCGGCTTCCGTTCGTCGATCGCGGCTCGGGCAACGTGGGGAAGCATCGTTGCGGGAAGGAGATTGACGACGACGTCGGCGTCGCGCATGAGCTCCCGCAGCGCGGCCGCGTCGGAGACGTCGGCGCGGAGGCTGCGCGCGCGGAGCCGGTCGGCGATGATCGGTTCGATTCGCCCCAGCTCGGCGGCGGCGATGGTGAGGTGCCAGTCGCCGCGCGCGAGAAAGTAGCGGACGAGCGGGGGAGAGACGAGTCCGGCGCCGAGGACGAGAACGTGCTTCATCGCGCGGCGTGCGCCTCCAGCTGCGACGCCAGCCCTTTCCAGCGCGGCGTGAGCTCTCCACGGTGCGCGATCACCGCGTCGCGGAGCTCGCCCGGCAGATCGAGCCGCTCGTACGGAGCGCTCCAGTCGCAGCGCGCGAGCGCCGGGACGAAACCGATGAGCGAGTCGCCGAAGTGCTGCGACGCCTCGGCCGGAAGCTCGCACGGAAGATTGTCCACGGCGAGCACGACGACGCCGCGTCCGGCGGCGCCGGGCGACGCGACGCCGCGCTCGGCCTCGTAGACGTAGATCGGATCGCCTGGCGTCGTCGCCTGGACGGTCGCCTCGATCGATCCTTCGATGTCGCACGTGATGTCGCCGATCACCCGCAGCTTCGGCTGCGTCTCGGCCGCGAAGAGGACGCGGAGATCCTCGCGCGAGACGAGCCGCGGCTGCGCGGGATCCCAGAAAACGCCGTTGACGAGGACGGTGACGTGCGGCAGGAAGCGCGGCAGCGCGCTGCGGTACTCGCCGGGCGCTTCCGCGAAATCCGCGGCGTCGAACGGGCGGCCGTCGATCCGCTCGAACCGGTGGTGCCGCTCGAGGACCGTCTTGTAGACCACGTTCCGCGGACGGTCGCGATCCTCCTCGATCTCCGGAAGCTCCTCCGGCTCGATCGTGACGTGCGGCATCCGCTCGAAGACTTCGAGCGCTCCCTGGGTGACGTTGCCCGACCCGGTGAAGGCGAACACGATCGGGCGGAGTCCCGGCGGCAGTCCCTCGTGACGGATCGCGTCGCCGGCTCGCGCGACGTCGCGCAGCGCCTCGTCGAGGCTCGAGTACTGATGCGCGAGGCGGAGATCCTCGAACGGCGTCGTGAAGCCCTCGTGCACCAACCGCCGGCCGAGCGCCCAGAACGTGTCGAGCATCCCGGCGTATCCCGCGTGACGTCCGAAGAAGATGAGACGCCGGCCGCGCTTCGGATCGACGATCAGCTCGTAATCGATGAGCGTGCATCCCGCATCGAGGAAGCGCGCGAGCATCGGCATGTTGTAGTCCTGCCCCTTCGTCACGTGCGGGAAGATCAGATACGCCTTTCCGGGGAGGATCTTCTCGGGCGGCACTTCCTTGACGCCGAGAATGACGGCGGTGGGCTCGAGGTCGAGGGAGAGCGTGGCGCCGGCGCGCTCGTAGTCGAGGTCGTGAAAGACGCGGCGCGACGACGGTTGCACGACGACCTCGACCCGGTGCATCTTCACGAGCTCGGCGACGTGGTCCGGCGTCAGCGGCGCGCGCCGCTCCCACTTGTTCTTGTCTTCCTTACGAATGCCGATCGCGTTCACGGCGCGTCACTATATCGTTGTTCGTTGTTCGTTGTTCGTCATCGCGGCGTCGTCCTCCTGACGAGCGAAGCGAGGAAGGATCTCCTCAGCTGCGACTCAGACTCGCGACGCTGCCCGATTGAGACGCGGCTGAGGAGATCCTTCGCTCACACCCGCCCACCCCTCCTCGCTCAGGATGACGCCGCCCCAACAAACGGACAACGATCAACGACCAACGATCAACGGGCAACGGGCAACGAACAACGAACAACGACCAACGATCAACGACCAACGAGCACACGCGCGAGTGCCCGCGTCTCTTCGAGCAGCTCCCGTGCCGCGTGAACCGCATCGGCTGTCTGCGCCTCCTCGGCGGCCGGCTCGTCCGGGTCTCCGAGGCCGGAGTCGCGGTGGCGGCGAACGCGTTCGCGGATCAGATCGCGGATCTCGGCCGCGTTGCCGACGCCGCGGAAGTACGCGACGTGGAGGTCCTCATGCCCCTTCCCCTTGTGTCCCTCGGTTCCCGACTGTGACCCGCCGCCGCCCGCGGTGCGCACTTCGAGGTCGGCGATGCCGAGCAGCCGCTGCAGCGGTCCCTGTCGGATGGAGATGTTCTGGATGTTCCGGAACGTCATCGTCTTCTCGACGACGCGCGTGATCCCTTCGCGGATCCGGAGGCTCCGGTCCGTCACCATGTACCACCGCAGCTCGAAATCGAGCTTCAGGACGGCGTACGTGAACGGGATCTGGAGGATGAGGGCGATCCAGCCGAAGATCTCGACCACGACGATGATGTCGAAAACGGGCCCGGTCGCGACCTCCCTCCTGATGATCGGCATGGCGATCAGGGCGCCGACGAGGCCGGCGACGGCGCCGATCTGTCCCAGCAGCCACGTGATCTGTTTGTAGCGGAAGAAATTGTCGGCGGCGCGGAAGACGCGCAGCTCGCCGCCGGCGGGCGGCGCCGGCGCCGGAGGGACGCGGAGCAGGCGGAGGGCGAGCTCGCGCATCAGCGCTCCGCCTCGAGGCGCTCGCGGATCCGGCGCATTTCCGCGGCGATCTCGCGGAGCGTGGCGGTCAGCTCGTCGCCGCCGGCTTCACTCGGCGCCGCGGCGGCGCTCTTCGCCTCCTCGCGCGCGCCGCGCATTTTCGAGTAGAGGAAGTCGCGGATCTCCTCGAAATTCTTCAGCCCCTCGATCGTCATCTCCGCGCTGGCGCTGCCGCTGGCCGTCTGGATCTGCACCCGGCCCAGGTCGAGCCACCGTTCGACCAGGTTGCTCGACAGGTGGATGTCCTGAATGCGCGCGTACGTCAGCGTGATCTCGCGCCGGAAAAGGATTCCCCAGCGCATCGAGACGCCCTCGTCGTCGAACCGGTAGCGCAGCGTGTGATAGCGGAAGTAGAGCGGGATGAGCGCCACGAAGAAGAAGGGGCCGAGCAGGAGGGATCCGAGAAGGTAATAAAGAAAGAGGTGGCGATCCGGGCGGAGCTCCTTCCCGACGAAGTTCATGGGGCGCTGGTCCCCTCGCGGCCGTAACGGTCCTCGAGCCGGACGACGTCGTCGAGCTCCGTCGTCGAGACCTCGAGAAGATTCGAGCTCTCGAGCGCCTCGATGCGGTGGATCAGAAAAGGAGGAATGTGAAACGCCTCGCCGGGCGCCATCGACACGGTGCGTGTCTCTCCATCCTTGCCGAGCGTCAGGCGGACGCTCCCGTCGAGCAGATAAAGCGTTTCTTCCTTCCGCTCGTGGTACTGGAGGCTGAGCGACTCCCCCGCGCGAATGTGGAGGATCTTGCCGACGTAGCGTTCGGTCCTCGCCCAGATGAGCTCATGCCCCCACGGCTTGGGCACGCGTGTGATCTCGCGCGGAGCGAAGGGGTTCATGCGCGGATTCTAGCCCGGCTCCTTCATCGTTCCATTATTGGCCGGATCACGCGGACGTCGTGTGGTACGGTCGAAACTGTCCAATCAAAAATGTAGCTCGGAGGCGAAGATGCTTCGTTCGAGGCTCGGGATCGGTGTCCTCGCGCCCGCCATTCTGGCCGGCGCAATTCTGTTCAACCCGGCCGAAGCATTCGCCTGCGGAGGACCGGGAGAGGTCCCGTGCCTGCGGGTGACCGGCTGCATCTTGAGGGTCTTCGGAGCGTGCATCATTCCGTCGATCGAGTACAGTTGCAACAACAATCGCCTGAACAACCTCCTCACCAGATGCGAGCCGTGTGGCGGAGCAGGTCAGATGATGTGCTTCTCCGGTGGGCTGTGCAATAACAACCGGCTCAATCCGGGGATTACCTGCACGCCGTGTGGAGGCCACAGGCAGCAGGCCTGCGTCTCCGGGCCGCTATGCAATGACAACAGGATGAATGCGATTCCTGAGATTCCCATTGTCGGCTCCTGTTCGAACTGCGGCGCAGACGGAGAGACTCCCTGCTTGTCCAGCGTTCCGGGCTGCGATCAGGGCCTCCGCAGCGCGGGACTCTTCACCGCCTGTGGACCGATCCCGCAGGTGGACGAGCCCGACTGTAACTGCGTCGCGACGCTGTCGACCGGCGCGCCGCACGCTCCGGTTCTCGGGTTCGCGGACATCCATGCGCATCAGTTCTCGAATGTCGGGTTCGGTGGCGTTCTCTTCGCCGGGGCGCCCTATCATCCGGACGGGATCAGTGCCGCGCTGCGGACGTGCGACTTCATCCAGGCTAAGACGATTCTTCCGGACGTCGCGGTCTTCGACGTCTTCGACATCACCACGATTCCGACGTATTTTCCGGGCGCGGGCTCGCCGCAGCATGGGCCGTTCGGCATTCTCGATCTGACAAACAACGTCCGGAACGAGCTCCTCGGTCACTCCATCGAGGGAGTTCCCGACTTCGACGGCTGGCCGGCCTGGAACCAGATCACGCACCAGCAGATGTACTACCGCTGGCTCGAGCGGGCGTTCAAGGGCGGGCTGCGACTCATGGTGATGCTGGCCGTGAACAACGAGGTCCTGTGCGGCGCCGCGTCCACGCGCGAGGGATTCGGCTGTGACGACATGTCCGCCGTGGATCGTCAACTCGACGGCGCGTACGGGCTCCAGAGCTACATCGATGCGCAGTCCGGCGGGCCGGGAAAAGGCTGGTACCGCATCGTGCGGACGCCGGAGGAGGCGCGCGCGGCGATCAACGGCGGAAAGATGGCGGTCGTTCTCGGCATCGAGGTCGATTCGCTCTTCAACTGCGGGGCGGAAGGGTGCCACGACCGGAACGGCACCCTCATTTCGGCCGCGAACGCGCCGGATTACGTCCGCCAGGAGCTCGCGCGCTACTACGACCGGGGTGTGCGTCACATCTTCCCCGTGCACGTCTTCGACAACGCCTTCGGCGGTGCGTCCATCTACGACAGTCTCTTCAACGTCGGAAACAAGGTCGTCAACGGCTCGTACTTCGATGCCGTGACCTGCACCGAGCCGGGGTACGACTTCGCTCTGCAGCCCGATCCTCTGGGCATCAAGCTGGCGACGGCCTTCTTCGGAACGAATTCGACGCCTCCCGTTCTTCCGGCCGGCCCGCACTGCAACGATCGCGGGCTGACTCCTCTCGGAGAGACCCTCATCACGGAGCTGATGAACCGGAAAATGATGATCGACGTCGATCACCTCTCGCTGAAGTCGCTGAATCGGACTCTCGAGATGGCCGAAGCGCGGAACTACCCTCTCGTCGTCGGGCACATCGGCTTCCGCGAGATGGCGGCGCCGGGCGGGCGGACGGAAGGGCAGAAGACGCCGGAGCAGCTCGCGCGGCTTCGGGATCTCGGAAGTCTCATCGGCCCGGGGCTCGGTTCGTCCGAGCGCTTCCTCGAGAACTACAAATACGCGGTCGAGCAGATGTCCGGCGGGCCCTATTCGCAACCGGCGGTCGCGATGGGAACGGACCTCAACGGCTTCGTGAACATGCCGCCGCCGCGCTACCCCGGCTCGACGCCGCTCGACGGCAATCACGTCACGTATCCGTTCAGCGGACATTACGGCGGATCGTTCTCGAGGCAGATCACTGGGAACAGGACCTTCGACATCAATCGCGACGGACTCGCTCACGTCGGGCTGCTGCCCGACCTGATCGAGGACATGAAAAAGGTCCAGGCGGCTCAGGAAGCCGCGGCGGGCGAGGACGAAGTGGTCACGCCGCTCAACCTCGACCCGCTCTTCAACTCGGCCGAGATGTACATCCAGATGTGGGAGAAGATCGGCGTTGCGGACGCGCCGACGACGACGGCGACGCTTTCGCCGCCACCGAACGAGGCCGGCTGGAACAACACCCAGGTCACAGTGACGATGACGGCGACCGCGTCTGCCAACGGAGGAGGAGTCGAGTCGATCACCTACAGCGGGAGCGGTGCGGAGACGTTCGATGCCGACACGAGGCACCGGCCAACCGCGGAACTTTTTCTCACGAAGGAGGGGAAGACGACGGTCAGTTACCATGCGCGCGACGTCCTTCCGGGGCTGATCGAGCCAATGAAGTCCGTGGTGGTCCGGATCGACAAGACGGCTCCCGTCGCCACGGTCGAGCTCTTTCCTGTAGCGAACGAAAATGGGTGGCATAACGAGCAGGTCAGGGTCGTGTTTTCGGCGATCGACCCGACACTCACGACGCAGACGGTTTCGGGGATCGAGGATTGCGACGGACCGCTCGATGTCGCGATGGAGGGGGCGGGACAGTCCCGGACGGGCCGGTGCCGTGATGTGGCGGGGAACCTCAGCGCGATCGTCGCGAGCGGGGAGATCAACATCGATCTGACCGATCCGATGCTCACCGTCCCCGAACCGATCGTCGTCGAGTCGCTGATCGAGGGAGTTCCCGCCAGCGAGCCGGCGATCGCCGCGTTTCTCACGGGAGCGTCGGCCACCGACAACCTTGACTCCGAGCCTGCGGTGGGAGTCGACCTGGAAACCGCCGAGGGGGGCGTGAAGTTCTTCCTCGGCGATCACGAGATCAAGTTCTTCGCGACCGATCAGGCGGACAACACCGCCATTCTCACGAGCACGATCTCGATCGTCGACACCTCTCCGCCCGTGATCGAGCCGACGGTCACCGGCACGAAGGGAGACGGTGACTGGTATATCGACGACGTGACCGTGTCGTGGAGCGTGACCGATCCCGGCTCCGCAATCACCGAGACCAGTGGCTGCGAGGAGTCGGTTCTCTCCACCGATTCGGCCGGGACGAGCTACAGCTGCACGGCGACGAGTGCCGGCGGAACGGACTCCGTCACCGTCACGGTCGAGCGGGACACGACGGCTCCGGAGATCGAGCTCGTCGCCCGCACGGCCGCGAACGACGAAGGCTGGAACAACGAGGCCGTGACGCTCGAGTGGAGCTGCACGGATGCCACCTCCGGCGTCGTCACGGAGCTCCTCTCGGAGACGCTGACGGAGGAGGGAGCCACTCAGAGCGCGACGGGCACGTGTCGCGACCATGCGGGCCATACCACCTCGCATACCGAAAGCGAGATTCACATCGATCTCACCCAGCCCGAGATCGCTCTCGTCGCTCGCACATCCGCAAACGGGCATGGCTGGAACAACGAGAGCGTGAGCCTCGAGTGGAGCTGCACCGATGCGCTCTCGGGTGTCGTCGCGAAGCTCCTCTCTCAGACGTTCGGGACCGAGGGCGCGGACCAGAGCGCGACCGCCACCTGCGTCGATCTCGCGGACAACACGAAATCCCACACCGAGACGGAGATCCATATCGACCTCACGCCACCAGTCGTCGCCTTCGTCGCCCGCACCGCGCCGAACGAGCACGGCTGGAACAATGGAGATGTCGCGATCCAGTGGAGCTGCAGCGATGGGCTCTCCGGCCCGATCGCGCCATTTCTCTCTCAGACGCTCACCGGCGAAGGAGCGAACCAGAGCGCGAGTGCCACGTGCGCCGACTTCGCCGACAACACCGCATCGGGCATCGTGGACGGCATTCACATCGATCTGACCGCGCCGCTGCTCGCGTGCGTGGCCGCGCCGGATTCGATCTGGCCGCCGAACCATCAGATGGTCCCCGTCACCGTCACGATCGATCTCTCGGATGCGCTCTCCGGCCCGCTCGGGTTCACCCTCGATGTCGCGACCAGCGACGAGCCGGATCAAACCGGCGAGAAGGACGATCTGCCGGACGACATGCAGCAGTTCGCTCTTACCACCGCGGATACCGAGGGATTGGTCCGCGCCGAACGATTCAGCGAAGGAGACGGGCGTCTGTATACCTTCGGCTACGGCGCAACGGACCTCGCTGGGAACCAGGCGCTTCCCTGCGCCACGACCGTGACGGTGCTGCACGACAAGCGATGAAAGTGATGGCCTGGAGGGCTGCCGCTTCGACGGCGGCCCTCCCCTCGTTGTGCATGTCAGTGCTGACAGCCCGTCGGTGAGGACTTCGCCGTCCTTGTCTACAATGGCCTCCGTCGAATGGAGCTCCTCTTCGCCCTCTACGCCTTCCTGATCGGCGCGATCGTCGGGAGCTTTCTCAACGTCGTCGTGCACCGCTATCCGCGGGAGGAGTCGGTCGTCTTTCCGCCGAGCCGCTGTCCGGCGTGCGGAACGCGGATCCGGCCGTGGGACAACATCCCCGTCGTGAGCTGGATCCTGCTGCGCGGGCGATGCCGCGCGTGCCGCGCGCCGATCTCGCTCCGTTATCCGCTGATCGAGCTCGGGAGCGCTCTGTTCTGGCTCGCGGCGTGGCTTCACCTCGGGACCTCCGTCGAGGCGCTCCTCGTCGCGATCCTCTGCTCGATGACGATCGCCCTCGTCTTCATCGACCTCGAGATCCAGATCCTCCCTGACGTCATCGACCTTCCCGGCATCGCCGTCGGCATCGGCCTCGGTGCGCTTCACGCGGGGATCGCCCATCCGAATCTGGTCCTCGCGTCGTCTCTGCTCGATTCGCTCCTCGGAGCCGCCTTCGGCGCGGCGCTCCTCCTGGCCGTTGCTCTCTCCTACCGTCTCGTCCGCAAGATCGAGGGGATGGGACTCGGCGACGTCAAGATGATCGCGATGATCGGCGCCGCCTGCGGCTGGGCCGCCGTCCTCCCGGTGGTCTTCATCGCGTCGGCCGTCGGCGCCGTCGTCGGCGTCGGCATCGCGCTGCGGAGGAAAGAAGGGCTCCAGTTCGCCCTCCCGTTCGGCGTCTTTCTCGGCATCGCCTTTTTCATCGTTCTTTTCTTCGGCCGGGCGCTCGAGCGGTGGTATTTCGGGCTGCTGCTCTAGCCCGGACCGCCTGAGGAGGAGAAACGCACGCCGAAGGCGTGCAAGACGGTAGCCGGGGGTCGTGCCGCGAAGCGGTACGACCCCCGGAATGGCGATCCGATTTCAATCGCACCCTGAAGGGGTGTAAGACGGGCGGCGGGCGATCCGCGCGTTGTGATTCGCGTCTGGCACCCCTCCGGGGTGCAGGATTCATCGGGATCACCGAATCCGGGGGTCCCGCTTCGCGGGACACCCCGAGCTACCGTCTGGCACGCCTCCGGCGCGCTGCCGGGCCACGAACGGCCAACGAGCAACCAACGACGAACAACGAAAAAAAGGCTATCGCCCCAACTCCTGCGCGAGCGTGTCGATGAACCGGTCGGCGGAGATGAATCCGCCGTCGAACGACGACCACGCGGCGAGGATCTTCTCTTCCTTCATCTGCTCGGGCGTTTTTCCGGCCGCGAGCGCGGCGGCGACGGCGGCGCGCGTGCCGCGGAGCATGTCGAGGTAGGCCTCGAGATCGTCCACGGTCGCGAGCGCCCCGTGCCCGGGGATGATCTTCGCTCCCTCGGGGATCTTCGGCAGGACCGCCTCGACGGCGCGGATCATCCCCGCGCTGCTCCCGCCGCTGCCGGCGTCGATGAACGGAAAGCGGCCGTTGAAGAAGATGTCGCCCATGTGGACGACGTTCGAGCTCATGAAAAAGATGACGCTGTCGCCGTCCGTGTGGGCGTGCGGGTGATGCGTCGCGCGGATCTCCTCGCCATTGAGGTGGATGCTGACGCGGTCGCCGAACGTGATCACGGGGAGCGCGGCCGGCACCGCCGGCGGGATGTCGCGCGCCGGGACGCCCTCCGCGAGGCGCTTCCGCACGTTGTCGTGTGCGACGATCGGCGCGCTCTCGCCGAAGATCTCGTTCCCGCCGGTGTGGTCGCCGTGATAGTGCGTGTTGAGAACGAACCGGACGGGCTCGTCCGTGATCGACGCGAGAGCCGCCTTGATCTTCGGGGCGAGCGGCGCGAACTGATCGTCCACGATCGCGATCCCGTCCTCGCCGACGGACACGCCGATGTTGCCGCCCGCGCCTTCGAGCATATAGACCGCGCCGGCGACGGCATGCACCTCGATCTCGACATTGGAGAAATCCTGCTGGGCGAGGGCGAGCGCGGGCACGCAGACGGCGAGGGCGAACAGCGAGAATGACGTCTTCACGGGACCTCCGTTGCGGTCGTTTTCCTTATTCTATCTCGCGAATGCCGAGTCCTCTTCCGCCCCTGCCGTCTCCCCTTTCGGCCGAGATCGCGCGCGCCGGCGCGCGGATCCGGATCGGGTTTCCGCTCTGGCTCCGCCCGCTTCTCCTGCGGGGAGTGGTCGGGATCACGCTGGGGCGGCGCATCTTTCTCGCCCCCGAGCTCCTCGGCCGCGGCGAGGCGCGACTCGAGGCCGTGATCCGTCACGAGCTGGCGCACGTCGACCAGGTCCGCCGGCTCGGCCTCGTCCGTTTTCTCGCGGCCTACGTCCGGGAGTACCTCGCGCTCCGTCTGCGCGGTCTGGGACACGTCGCGGCCTATCGCGCGATCAGCTTCGAGCGGGAGGCGCGCGCCGCCGAGCGCGACCACGGCGAGCGCGGCCCGATTTAGTGAAAGGAGCGCGGAGCCCCTATAATTCGGGTGCCGGGGTACCCCCTTCCTTTCATGTTGGAAGTCCATTCGCTTGATGCCTCCCATCTCGAGCGATTTCTCGAGCGGCACAAGGCGTCCTTCTCTCTCCGCACCGAGATCGATCTCGACCTGATCTTGCGGGAGATCCTCCGCAAGGCGAACGAGTTCGTCCCCTCGCGCTCGGGCTCGATCCTGCTCGACGACCCGCTCCGGAAGAGCCCGGCGCGGAGCGAGAACGACCTCGTGTTCATCGCGACGTTCGGCGAGGGGAGCGAGAGCCTGATCGGCCAGAGCCTTTCGGCGGCGCACGGGATCGTCGGCCGCGTCTACCAGACGGGCCAGCCCTACCTTTCTCGCCAGCCGCGCGCCGACCAGAACTTCTTCCCGGGCATCGACGAGCAGCTCGGCTTCCGGACGGATTCGATCGTCTGCGTGCCGATCTACATCGGAAAGAACGTCTGCGGCGTCCTCGAGCTGATCAACCGGAGCGACGGCGGCGTTTTCACGGACCGCGACATGACGCTGCTCGAGATCTTCGCGGGATACACCTCGTTCACGCTGCAGAACGCGCTCGATGCGCGACGCGCGCAGGAGCTGGCGAAGCGCGACGATCTCACGGGCCTGTACAACGACCGCTGGCTCCACGTCCGCCTCTCCGAGATCCTGAGCGACGCCGACGTCTCCGGCAGTCCGTGCGCGCTCATCTTCATGGACCTCGACTACTTCAAGACGATCAACGACTCGCACGGCCATCTCGCCGGGAGCCAGGTGCTGCGCGAGGTCGGCTTCATCCTGAAGCGCGTCGTCGACGCCGAGGGGGCGGTGACGGCGCGCTACGGCGGCGACGAGTTCGTCATCGTTCTCCCCGGCACGACCGTCGACCGCGCCGTCTCGCTCGCCGAGACCCTCAAGGCAGCGATCACGGAGAACACGTTCATCGATCGCGACTACGGCTTCGGCATGCCGGCGCTCAACCTCAGCAACATCCTCTCGGCCTCGTTCGGGGTCGCCGAATACGTCCCGAATCAGCGAGACTTCGATTCGACCGAAGGGCGGAAGAACAATCTCCTCAAGCGCGCCGACGCCGCGATGTACATGGCGAAGTCGCAGGGAAAGGGACGGATCGTCGTCAGTCGCGCCGAGGGATCGTCTTCGCTGGGCGGGGTGTCCGGGCGGGAACTTTACACGCAGGATAGAGAATCATCACGAACTGAAGGAGAAACGTCTTGAGTAAGATTTTAGCCGAATACATCTGGATCGACGGCCAGAGACCGACCGCGAAACTCCGCTCCAAAACCAAGGTCCTCGACCACGAGGTCCGCACCGTCGACGACATCCCCGAATGGGGCTTCGACGGCTCGAGCACGTATCAGGCGGAAGGGCATTTCAGCGACCTTCTGCTGAAGCCCGTTCGCTTCGTGCGCGACCCGCTCCACGACGAGAAGGACATCCTCGTCCTCTGCGAGGTCTTCAACCCCGACGGCACGGTCCACTGGAGCAACACGCGCGCTCGGCTGCGCGAGATGACGGAAAAGTTCGCCAAACACGAGCCGATCTTCGGGATCGAGCAGGAGTACACCCTCTTCGAGGGGAACAAGCCGCTGAACTGGCCGGAGCGGGGCTTCCCCGCGCCGCAGGGCGGCTACTACTGCGGCGTCGGGGTCGACGAGGTCTACGGCCGCGAAGTCGTCGACGCGCATACCGAGGCCTGCATCCGCGCCGGAATTCATCTCGTGGGGACGAACTCCGAGGTCATGCCGGCGCAGTGGGAGTTCCAGATCGGCGCGCTCGGTCCGCTCGACGTCGCCGACGAGGTGTGGCTCGGGCGATGGCTCCTCTACCGCGTCGGCGAGGACTTCGGTGTGAGCGCGACCCTCTACCCGAAGCCGATGAAGGGCGACTGGAACGGAGCCGGCGCGCACACGAACTTCTCCACGAAGGCGATGCGCGGGGACGGCGGCATCAAGGTCATCGAGGAGGCCATGGCGAAGCTCGAAGCGCGCCACGACGATCACATCCGCGTCTACGGCGCGCACAACGAGGAGCGCCTCACAGGGCTCCACGAGACCGCGCCGATCCACGCCTTCCGCTGGGGCGTGAGCGACCGCGGCGCCTCGGTCCGCATCCCCATGGCCACGGCGAAGGACGGCAAGGGATATTTCGAGGACCGCCGCCCCGCCGCGAACATGGATCCGTACGAGGTTTGTGCGGTCCTGATCGAGACGGTCTGTAGCTAGTCGCCGGTTGCCGGTTGCCGGTTGCCGGTTGCCGGTTGCCGGTTGCCGGTTGCCGGTTGCCGGTTGCCGGTTGCCGGTTGCCGGTACTCCTTGCATATCACAATCGCCGTCATCCTGAGCGAGGTGGTGCGGGCGGGTGTGAGCGAAGGATCTCCTCAGCCGCGTCTCAATCCGGCAGAGTCGCGAGCTTGAGACGCGGCCGAGGAGATCCTTCGTCGCTTCGCTCCTCAGGATGACGGCGCTTATGTCTTGCTTCCCGACGAACAACGAACAACGAACAACGAAC
>JBOGJQ010000375.1:0-38164 GCA_050745405.1 Thermoanaerobaculia bacterium
CTCGGGAATCTTGCAGCCGAGGCTGCGCGACCGCGTGAGGACCGAAACGCGCGCTTCCGTTCGCCGCTCGAGAGTCGCCTTGAGCCGGCACGCGACGTCGTACACGTAGACCGACTCCCACACGCCCTCGTGCGCCGTGCCGACGTCGCGCCCGCCGTGGCCCGCGTCGAGGATGACGTGGACGTTCTCCAGCGTCGCCGTTCCCTTGACGCGGCTCGCGAGCTCCGCGCTCTCGCGCTGCGTCCGCTCGCGCGCGAGGCGCGTCGGATCGTCGGGCGGACGCCACTCCGGCGTCAGGAGCTCCATCGGGATGCGCACCGGGTAATCCACCGGGATCCTCGAAACGTCGGCGATGCCGTTGAACTCGACGACCTGCGCGACGACCTCGTTCACGTCCTTCGCATAGACGCGCCCGGTGAAGCGAATCGCGACGGACGAATAGAGCGCTTCACCCTGCTGCAGCCGGTACACCGCGTAGGGCCGCACCCCCTTCCGCACGTATTCGAGCTGAATGTCGCCCTGATTCGCGACGGCGATGGCCTGCACGGCCGAAGGAGTCACCGGATCGGGCGCGCTCACGGGATCGTCCTCGGCGATGCGCGTCACGGGACGCTCGTCGCGGAAGGCGTCGGAGAGGATCGCGGTCGGGATCAGGACGGATTCGCCGCGGCGCGTCGAGAGCGACTGTCCTGGGTTCGCCTCGCGGATGCGCGCGTAGTTCGCGCCGTCGCCGGTGAACCACTCGGCGATGCGCCACAGCGTCTCCCCTTCCGCGTCGGTGCCCGCGACGATGAGATGGCGCCACCCGCCGTCGTCCGGACGATCGCCCGGAAAGAGAGCGCGGATCGCCCCGCGCTGCAGCGAGGGGCGGAGCATCGCGAAGGGGACGCGGACGCGGCGGCCGAAGAGGAGGTTCTCGCCCATGCCGTTGAGGCGGGCGAGCTCGCGCCAGTTCGACGCGTCGCCGGTGAGGCGGAGAGCGAGGCGGGTCCAGGCGTCGCCGCGCTCCGGCTCGACGAGGAGAGCGATCTCCTGATCGGCCTCGAGCCGGACGATGCGCCCGTCGGCGAGAGACGCCTGCCGCATCTCGCCGGCCAGGATCGGCCCGGCGAGAAGGACTCCGCAGAGCGACACCACCACCCACCCATTCCGCACTTATTCATCTTAAGGGGCGACGCCCCCAGGGGCAAGCGAACGACCCGGGGCGCGGATCCCCGCGCCGTTTCACGGCGCAAGACGAGGAACGCGCGCTGATCCGGGGGCAGCGCGCCCTGCGGGCGCTCGCCCCCGGCTATTGTCCGCGGGCCCTGCGGGCCGAAGGCGGGAGCGGACGTGCGTCCGAGTGGAACTCTCCCGCGTTCGGAATCACGGCTGGCACGCCTCCGGCAGGCTCATCCGACTGCGGCGGCGAGGAGCCGCCCGAAAGCAGGAGGTTCGGATGCGTACATCGATTCTGTTGCTCGCGATCGGAGCGGCGCTCGCGGCCGGCTGCGACGGCCGCGAGGAGCCGGCCGAACCGGTGGCGACCGGCACCGCCGACACGGCCGTGACGACGACCGACGCCGTTCTCGATCCCGAGGCGGTGAAGCTCGCGCTCGAGGACCCGGTCCCCGTCTCGATCACCGACAGCGCCGTCACCATCGAGGGAGAAGATCTCATCCCCGGCCCGACGGAGTTCCAGGTGACGAATGACGGGAGCCAGGTCTACTCGCTCGTGATCGAGGGTCCCGGCGGGCGCACGGCGATCGAAGCGCCGCTGCAGCCGCTCGAGACGCGGACGGTGACCGTCGAGCTGCAGCCGGGCACCTGGCGCGCGTCCGTTCCCGAAGCCGCCGCGTTGACCGCCGAATTCACCGTGGCGGCGCCCGAGGCGGAAGAGACGACGACCACCGGAACGACGACCACCGGAACGTGACCCGCGCTCACGCCGGTGTAGACACTACACCAGCGCCGCGTCGAAGTCGGCGATCAGATCGTCGGCGTCTTCGATGCCGACGGAGACGCGGACGAGGCCGTCCGGGATCCCGAGCGCCTCGCGGTCTTGCCGCGGAAGGCTGCTGTGGGACGTCTCGGCGGGACGCGTGACCAGTGTCTCGACCCCGCCGAGGCTCGGGGCGAAGATCGCGAGGCGCAGTTTCGAGCAGAACCGCCGCGCCGCCTCGAGCCCGTCCCGCGGAACGAAGCTCAGCATCCCGCCGAACCCGTCGAGGGTGCGACGCGCCCTCTCGTGCGAGGGGGAGCTGGGCAGGCCGGGATAGTTCACCCGTTCGACCGCCGGATGCCGTTCGAGCCACGTGGCGATCCGGAGCGCGTTCGCGTTCTGCTGGCGGACGCGGAGGGGGAGCGTCTTGAGGCCGCGGTGAAGCAGGAAGCAGGCGTGCGGGTCGAGCGATCCGCCGAGGTGATCGAGCTTCGTCTTGATCTTCGCGACGAGCTCCCCGCGACCGATGATCGCGCCGGCGATCAGATCGGAGTGGCCGTTGAGGTACTTCGTCGCGCTGTGAACCGAAAGGTCGTATCCGTGCTCGGCGGGGCGGAAGTTCACGGGCGAGGCGAAGGTATTGTCGACGACCGAGACGAGGCCGTGGCGTCGCGCGAACGCGACGACCGCGTCGTGATCCGGGACCTCCACCGTCGGGTTGGCGATGGTCTCGACGTACACCGCGCGCGTGTTCGGCCGGACCTGGCCGCTCCAGCTCTCGGGGGCCGCCGGATCGAGGAGGTCGAACGAAAGCCCGAGCGCGGGGAAGTCGTGATCGGCGAGGCCGCGGGTGCCGCCGTAGAGGACCCGCTGGAACAGGACGTGGTCGCCGGCGTGAAGAACCGTGAGGAGCGTCGTCGCGATCGCCGCCATCCCGCTCGCCGTGACGAGCGCCGCCTCGGCGTTCTCGAGCGCGGCGAGCTTCGCGTGGAGCGCGAGATGGTTCGGCGTGTTGCTCAGCCGCGCGTACCGGACGTCGTGGTAGCTCTGGACATCGGTCGTCTCGAACGTCGAGGACTGAAAGATCGGCATGGCGATCGCGCCGCCCGGCCGCGGATCGGGCTCCCCGGCGTGCACGGCTTTCGTGTCGATCGCGTCGGCCATGTGCGCCAGTGTACCGTCGCGATGGTCGCGGTCGCCAGTCGCTGGTTGGGACCGCGCCGGAGGCGCGAGGTATATAGACGCGGTCGCCTCTACTTCCGCGCTTCGATCTCCATCTTCACGGAAAGGAACGACAGGAGGTCCTTCAGCGTGACGACGCCGACGAGGCGGTCGCCTTCGAGGACCACCAGGCGCGAGCGCTTGCTGCGCGTCATCCGGACGAGCGCTTCCAGCGCGTCCTCGTCGGCCGCGACCGCGTTCTCCGGCGAACACGACTCCGCGATCGAGCCGACGGTCTGCCGGTCCCACTCGTCCATCGGAAGCTGCCGGACCGCGCCCGTCGTCACGCAGCCGATCAGGCGGTCGTCGTCGACCACCGGATACAGCTTGTGATGCGAGCGGTAGAAGTACTCGTTCACCAGCTCCCGGATCGAGATCGACCGCGGCACTTTCACCGGATCCGGCGTCATGAACGACCGGACCGGCTTCCCCTCGAGCGCGTCGCGGATGAAGAGCTGGCTGTAGGAGAGGTGCGCGGCGTTCCGGATGAAGAATCCGATCAGGATCCACCACAGGCCGCCGATGAAATTTCCGGCGAAGAGAAACAGCACGCCGAGCGCCATGATCAGGATCCCGAAGAAGCTGCCCGAGACGGACGCGCGCCGCGTCGCGGAACGAATGTCGCCCGACCGATACCAGAGCCACGCGCGCAGAACGCGTCCGCCGTCCAGCGGAAAGGCGGGGATCATGTTGAACAGAAAAAGAACGAGATTCATCGCCGCCAGATATCCCGCCACGACCCACGCGATCCGCGGCAGGCCCGCGATGTCGGCGAGGATCGCCGCCAGAAAGAGGACGCCCGCGATCGCGAGGCTCGTCGCCGGTCCCGCCAGCGCCATCTTCAGCTCGGCCTCGGCGGTCGGCGGCTCCTCGTGGAGATCGGCGACCCCGCCGAAGACGAAGAGCGTGATCGAGCGGACCTGAAGGCCGTGGCGCCGTCCCACCGCCGCGTGCGCGAGCTCGTGCAGCAGGATCGAGAAGAAGAGCAGCAGCGCCCCCGCGATGCCCATCCCCCAGTACGCCGGTGCGTTCAGCCCGGGATAGACGTCCGGAAACACTCCCGAGGCCAGCGACCAGACGACGAGGGCGAACACGATCAGCCAGCTCAGATCGATGCGGACGTCGAAACCCGCCAGGCGGAAAATCGTGATCGCGTTCCCGAACATGCGTCTCCGCTCTCGGGAGCAGGAAGCGCGCCGATCCGTCGTTTCCTGCCTACGACGCGGCCGGCGGGAGTTCCGTCCGGACCCCGCTCGCGCGGACGACGGAAACGAGCGTGCGCAGCCACGACCGCACCTGCGAAAACACGAGGAACTCGTCGTAGACGCGCCGCTGGGCGTTTCCGGCGAGATGCGCGCGCCGGTTCGGGTCCGCGAGGAGCTCCCCGAGGGCGTCGGCGAGCTCCTCGACGTTGGTCGGATCGCTGATGCGGACGCCGTCCACGCCCGGGCGGATCTGCTGCCGGATCCCCACCGCATTGGAGCCGAGCACCGCGACCCGCTTCCACATCGCCTCGGTGACCGTCAGACCGAAACCTTCCTCGATCGAGTTCTGGACGACGACCGTCGAGCAGCGCTGGATCGCGTTGACCATGTACGCGTTCTCGTTCCGCGAGGCCATCGGAAGGAGAAGGAGAGCGATGTCGCGCTGGATCTCGGGGGAGAGGGAGAGGCACCGCTTGACGAGATCGTCGAGCACCTCTTTTCCTTCGGGATCGTCCGTGACCGAGCGCGGGTCGGGCCCGGCGAGCACGAGGCGCATGATCTGCAGCCGCCGGCGCTGCAGGTCGGGAAAGCTCCGATGGAGCGCGCGCTCCTTGAGCAGCACGAATCCCTCGAGCAGCGGTGCCCACCCCTTCAGCCGGTCCCACCGGGAGATCTGCGAGATGATCGGCCGGAACAGCAGGCCGATCTCGTCATGCTCGTTCGCCGGCAACCAGTTGCCGTCCGGTGCGAGACGGAGCGCCGGGTGCTCGTATGGCGGATAGAGGACCGGCGCGATCTCGGTCGCGAGGTGCGCGTTGCAGAGGATCCCCTGCAGCTTCCGCGGCGAGAACTCGCGGTTCTTCGGGCTCAGCGGGTCGATCGCGGGGTGAATGATCGACGCCTTGCCGCGCAGGAACTCGGGGATGTAATCGGGGGCGGAGAAGATGGTGTGATCGGCGGCGGTCACGTCGTCGCGAAGAAAGTTCCAGGCGGCTTCGGTCGCCGGCGTTTTGCGATCGAGACCGATGTGGCATCGCCAGATGAACGTGTTTCCGAGGACGGCGCGGCTGAGCATCGCGCCGAGTCCCGCCGGCTGCGGGTCGTGGACGACGAGGACGTCCCCCGGCAGCAGATACTTCGCGAGCGCCTCCGCGTTTTCGCGGTTCACCCGGTCGTAGACCTCGCGGTCCTCGGGTCCGAGAGAGGGCTCGCCGAGGCCGTGGATGAGGTTGTGGATCTGCTTCGTGATCGCGAAAAAGTGCGGGTCGTCGCTCTCGATGACGGCCCAGCGCGCGTCGACGCCGAGCTCCCGCAGGATCGACAGGAGCTTCGGGAGCATCTCGGCCACGCCGCCCCCGGCGGCCGTCGAGTTCACCATCCAGACGCGCCGTCCCTCGAGCTCGGGGACCAGGCGCTGCGCCTCGCTCCGGAGGTTGCGGACCTCCACCGCGAGGTGCGCCCACGACTCGTAGTCGGCGAGTTGAAACGTCTCGGTCAGCTCGACGATCTGCATCTTCGATCTCCTTTTTTCCGGCCTCGGTGCATTATCATCCGAATATGTCCGTTCGCTCCCTCCGCACCCTCTCTCTCGTCCTCTCGCTCGCCCTCGCCTCCGTGGCCTGCGCCACGGCGCCGGCGGCCCCGTCGCGCCTCGAGCGCGCGCGCATCACCGAGATCGATGCTGCGGTCGAGAGCGCGATCGCGGAAGGCGACATCATCGGCGGCGTGTTCTTCATCGACAGCGCCGGTGACCGCTACGGACGCACCTACGGCGTCCGGTCGACCGTCCCCGAGCGGGAAGCGATCTCCTACGACACGATTTACGACATGGCGTCGCTGACGAAAGTCGTCGCGACGACGCCGTCGATCATGATCCTCGTCGAACGCGGCCTGGTCGATCTCGACGCTCCCGTCGCCCGCTACATCCCCGAGATGCGGGAAAAAGAGATCACGGTCCGTCATCTCATGACGCATACATCGGGCCTGCGGCCGAGCCTCTCGCTCGCCGAGCCGTGGTCGGGCTACGTGGAGGGCATCCGCCGCGCGACGGCCGAGCGCGTCATCAACCGCCCCGGCCACGTCTTCCGCTACAGCGACATCAACTTCATCCTTCTCGGCGAGATCGTCCGCCGCGTCTCCGGCGCCCCTCTGAACGAGTTCGCCCGCCGCGAGGTCTACGAGCCGCTCGGCATGGTGGACACCGGCTTCCTTCCGCCGCGCGAGAAGCTCACACGGATCGCGCCGACCGAGATGGTCGAAGGGGACCGGATGCTCCGCGGCGTCGTCCACGATCCGACTTCGCGCCGGATGGAAGGCGTCGCCGGCCACGCCGGTCTCTTCTCGACGGTCGACGACCTGCGCCGGTACGCCGGCATGATCCTCAACCGCGGCGAGCTCGACGGCGTGCGGATCATGAAGCCGGAGACCGTGGAGCTCATGACTTCCGTCGCGAGCCCGCCCAACGTCGCGCCGAAACGCGCCCTCGGATGGGACATGGAGACGACCTTCTCCCGCCCCCGCGGCGATTTTCCGTGGGGGTCGTTCGGTCATACCGGCTGGACGGGGCCGTTCATCTGGATCGATCCGGCGTCGGATACCTTCTTCGTGTTCCTCACGAACCGCGTGCATCCGGACGGGAGCGGCAGCGTGCTCAAGCTCCAGGAGGAGCTCGGGCAGCTCGCCTCGCACGCGGTGCGCGGCGCCGGGTACGCCGAGAAAACGGATCCGCGCCTCATTTACGGGACGCGCGGTGGCTCGGCGCGGAACGGGATCGACATCCTCTCCGCCCAGGAGTTCGAGTCGCTTCGCGGCAAACGCGTCGGCCTCATCACGAACCACACCGGCCGCGACCGTTACGGCAATCTCACGATCGATCTCCTCCGCAGCGCCCCGGGCGTCGAGCTCGTCGCGCTCTTCAGCCCCGAGCACGGCATCCGCGGCGACCGCGACGAGAAGGTCGGCGACACCGTCGATCCCGTGAGCGGCCTCCCGGTCTACAGTCTCTACGGGGAGCGGCGCGCTCCCTCGCCGGAGCAGCTCGCCGGGCTCGACGTTCTCGTGTTCGACATCCAGGACATCGGCGCACGGTTCTACACGTACATCTCGACGATGGGCCTCGCGATGGAAGCTGCCGCGAAGGCGGGCGTGCCGTTCGTCGTGCTCGACCGCGTCAACCCGATCACCGGAGCGTACGTCGAAGGGCCGGCGACGATCGTCGACCAGACCTTCACGGCGTGGCATCCGATCGCCGTGCGGCACGGGATGACCGTGGGCGAGCTCGCCCGGATGTTCAACGACGAGAAGAACCTCGGCGCCGATCTCACCGTCGTCCAGGTGCGGAACTGGACGCGCGACCGCTGGTTCAATCAGACCGGCCTGCCGTGGATCAATACCTCGCCGAACATCCGCAACCTCACGGCGGCCACTCTCTACCCGGGCCTCTGCATTCTCGAGAGAACGCGCCTGTCGATGGGGCGGGGGACGCCGATCCCGTTCGAGTGGGTCGGCGCGCCATGGGTCGACGGGAAAGCACTCGCGGCGGAGCTCAATGCGGCGGGACTCGCGGGCGTGCGGTTCGTGCCGCAGACGTTCACGCCCGACGCGAGCCTCTACACGGGCGAGCGCGCCGAAGGCGTCCGCATCGAGCTGCTCGACCGGGAGCGCCTCAATGCTCTCGAGCTCGGCGCCCTCCTCGCGACGACGCTCCAGCGCCTGTATCCGGAGCACCTCAACGTCGCGAAGGCCGACGTCCTCCTGCAGCACCCCGAGTCGGTCGAGGCGATCGAGACGGGCGCGTCGAGGGAAGAAGTCATGCGCCTCTGGGCCCCATCGCTCGAGAGCTTTCTCGAGCGGAGGGCGAAGTATCTGATTTACGAGTAGGTCCCCCGCGCTCGCGGTCCTATTTGTCCTATTCGTCCTATATGTCCTATTCGTCCTATCAGAGACCGATAGGACGAATAGGACGTATGGGACCTATGGGACGCATAGGACGGGCGGATTCCACGGCATGTGCGTGATCTATCTCTCCTTTCGCGCCGACGCGGCGTGGCGCCTCGTCGTGGCGGCGAACCGGGACGAGTTTCACGAGCGGCCGACGGCGGCGCTGCACGCTTGGAACGATGAGGACGGAATTCTCGCGGGACGGGACCTCCGCGGCGGCGGAACGTGGATGGGCGTCCATCGCGACGGGCGGTTCGCGGCTCTGACGAACTTTCGCGAACCGGCCGCGGTTCCCGGGCCGGCGCCGAGCCGCGGCGGCCTCGTCACGGAGTACCTGCGAGAGGGAGGCGATCCGGCCTCGTGGCTCGAGCGCGTCGCCGCGCGCGCTGATGCGTACGCCGGCTTCAGCCTCTTCGCCTCCGACCTCGAGACGCTCGCTCACTTCTCGAACCGCTCCGGCTCCGTGCGGACGCTCCCGCCCGGACGCTATGCCATCAGCAACGGCCTGCTCGGCGACCCGTGGCCCAAGGTCGTGCGGGGTCTCGCCGCATTCGAGCGGGCCCTCGGAGAGACGAGTGTGGGCGCGCCGTCCCGGCGCGCACCCCGTCAGAACGTAACGTCGGCGCGGGAGGGCTCGCGGCGAGACGCCGCGGCCACATGGGAGGCACTGACGGACACCTTCCTCGACGTCCTGCGCGACGCGACACCCGCGGGCGACGGCGATCTGCCGGATACGGGCGTCGGCCCCGACCGCGAGAAGATGCTCTCGCCGATCTTCATCCGCGGGAGCGAGTACGGAACGAGGTCCTCGTCCGTGATCCTCGTCGGCGAGGGCGGAGAAGGGGAGTTCGTCGAGGAATCGTTCGGCCCGGACGCGGTTCCCGCCGGCCGGGCCGCCGAACGGTTCAGGGCAGCTGCAGGACCTGGCCCGGACGGATCGTCGAGCCGCGGATCCCGTTGATCTGCTTGATCGCGGCGACGGTCGTGCCGAAGCGGCGCGCGATATCCCACAGAGTATCGCCCCGTTCGACGCGGAGCGTTTTGCCGCTGGGCTTCGGGATCCCTCCGTCCGTGACGAACGAGGCGTACGGCTTCGGATAGAGCGCCACGTGGTAGTGCGGCGGGCGGAACTCTTCGGTCGCGTCGAGGACGCCCTGGCGCTCGAGCGTCAGAAGGCGCGACTCGAGCCACCTCCGGCACGATCCCTTCCGGCTCTTCCGCAGGTCGAGCGCCATCCCGGTCGGATGCACCGAGTAGGGAGAGGAGTTCCGGGGCTGCTCGGAGCGCGGCCGCGTGAGGCTCGTCACGACGAGCGGCTCGCCGCAGGCGCTTGCGTACTCGCGCGCGATGCGCCCGAGGAAGACCCTCACTTCGGGACGGGCGTAGGGATACGACGCGCCGTCGATCTGGAGCGTGCGCGACTCGGGGACGGGGACGAGCAGGCCGGCGCTCACGAAGCGCCGGACGTGGGCGCGATTGCGCAGGTGCGTGTAGTCGTGCTGCCGGGCGATTCGCTGCTGCCGGAGCAGGGAGCTGCGCGAGCCGCGCAGCGTCGCCGCGTCGCTGGCAGGCGGCGCCGCCAGCAGAGCGAGAGCGAGCGCCGGGGGAACGAGACGCAACGCTCGCCGCGCGTCGAGCTTCATGGACGAGGACCTCCGCATCGGGGACTGGACGCCGGAAACAACGCCTTTCCGGAATCGCCCATTCCGTTATTCTGCACATCCGGCACGACTTTGGAAAGATCGGGGCATGACTTCGCGCGAGGTCTGGACGATCGAACGGGTGTGGGACGCGCTCGCGGCGCGCTTCGATCCGGCGCGCGTCGCCGCGATCCGCACCGTGACGGGCTCGCCCGACGCCGCGTTCGATCGCGCGCACGACGAGCTGCGTCGCGAGGTCGCGGAGCTGAGCGGCCGCGGGGGCGACATCAACCGCAACGACGCGAAGCGGCAGCTCGTCTTCGGCCACCTCGTTCTCGCGGTGCTCGACGGAATCCGGCGCGGACGGACGGCATGGCATCCGGTGCCGTCGCCGCGGGCGAGCTGGGCCGACGACGAGACGGCGCTCCTTCTCTGGGCGGCGGAGCACGGCGTGTCCGACATCCGCGAGAGCCACGTTCAGGAGAGAGACCCCGGCACACCCGTTTGATGCGCATCGTCGGAGCTGCAGGTGTTCCCGCGCCCCTGGCGGGGCGCGAATCCACTCCTCGCGACATGTCCGGGGGCAGCGCGCCCTGCGGGCGCTCGCTCCCGGCTACTCTCCGCGGCCCTGCGGGCCGGCGCCGCGTCCGCGGCCGATGAGCGATAATCTCTCCGATGACCGATCGGAGGCGCAGCCTCGATCCGGGCGCTGCGCCCCAACGCGGTGATCTCGCGATCGTGCTCACCGGGGGGGGAGCGCGCGCCGCCTATCAGGTCGGCGTTCTGCGGGCCATCGCGCGCCGCTATCCCGATCTCCAGGTCCAGATCGTGACCGGCGTCTCCGCCGGCGCAATCAACGCGGTGTATCTGTCGTGCCGCTCGGTCGAGTTCGCGCGGGCGGTCGAGGAGCTCGTCGCGATGTGGAAGGGTCTCCGCTCCCACGAGATCTTTCGCTCCGATTCTCCTTCGCTTGCGGCGAACGTCACGCGGTGGGGATGGCGACTGCTCTCGGGGAGCAACCGCATGCGGCCGAACCCGCGGGCGATGCTCGACACCTCGCCGCTCGCGCAGCTTCTGAGCGGCTTGATGTGCAGCGGCAACGACGAGATCACTGGCCTGATGGAGAAGCTCTCTTCGGGACCGCTCAAGGCGATCGCCGTCACGACGCTGAACTACTCCACGGGACAGACCGTGACGTGGGTGATGGGACGCGGGATCGATCTGTGGGAGCGGCCCAACCGCCGGAGCGTGCACGCGCGCCTCACCGTGCGGCACGTCATGGCCTCCGCCGCGCTGCCGCTCGTTTTTCCGGCGGTGAGGCTCGGCGACGCGTGGCACGGCGACGGCGGCGTCCGTCTCGCCGCGCCTCTCTCTCCCGCGCTCCACCTCGGCGCCCATCGCATCCTCGCGATGACGACGCGCTACCAGAAGACGTTCGAGGAGGCGGATCGCCCGCAGAGCGTCGGCTATCCGTCGCCCGTGGAAGTCGCCGGTCACCTCATGAACGCGATCTTTCTCGACGTCATCGACCAGGACGCGCTCCGCCTCGAGCGCCTCAACGCGCTCCTCGCGAAACTGCCCGAGGAGGAGAGAGAAGGGATGCGCGAGGTCGGCCTCGTCGTGATCCGTCCTTCGGTCGACCTCGGCCGGCTCGCCGGCGAATACGAGATTCAGGTTCCCCCGCCGCTGCGATTCCTCCTCCGCGGCCTCGGGTCGAAGGAAACTTCGAGCCCCGACTTCCTCAGCCTCCTTCTCTTCGAGCCGGACTACCTCAACCGGCTCCTCGAGATCGGCGAAGCGGACGGCGAAGCGCGCATGGACGAGATCGCCGCGCTTCTCGGCGACGAGCCGGCGCCGCGTGAAGTCGCCCGCTCGCTGTCGACCCTCTAGACGACCCGCTCCCTCGCCATGGTAGCCTCCGAGCGATTTCTGAGGGAGGGTGTTTCATGAGCAGCAAAGGAACGATCGCGATCCTGACGGGCGGCGGAGACGTCCCGGGCCTCAATCCGGCGATCCGCGCGATCACGATCCGCGCGATTCGTGAGGGATACCGCGTGCTCGGCATTCGCCGCGGATGGGCGGGCCTGGTCGATCTCATCCCGGAAGCCGACGCCGACAACTCGCAGAACGTCCAGGTACTGACCGAGGACCTCGTCAATCGCGCGGGACGGACGGGAGGGACGTTCCTGCACACGTCGCGAACGCGGCCGAGCCATCTGCCGCGCTCGGTCGTCCCGGCTCACCTGCGCGACCGCTACACCGACGAGATCAACGACGTCACTCCCGACGTCCTCAAGAACATCGAGTACCTCGGCATCGATTACCTGATCCCGATCGGAGGCGACGATACGCTCAGCTACGGCCAGAGGCTCCATACGGAGGGATCGAAGGTCATCGCGATCCCGAAGACGATGGACAACGACGTCCCCGGCACGGATTACTGCATCGGCTTCTCGACCTGCGTCACCCGGACGATCGAGCTCGCGCACCAGCTCCGGACGACTGCCGGGTCGCACGAGCGGTTCCTCGTCATCGAAGTCTTCGGCCGCTACGCCGGCTTCACCGCCCTCCTGCCGACGATGGCGGGCGCCGCGGACCGCTGCGTCATCCCGGAGTATCCGTTCGAGCCCGAGCACCTCACCGAGCTGATGATCTACGACCGGAACCGCCATCCGAGCCGGTACAGCGTCGTCCTCATCTCGGAGGGGGCGCGGATCACGGCGCACGAGGGGATGTCGTACGAAGGGGAGGAGACGGACCAGTACGGCCACCGGAAGCTCGGCGGCATCGGCGACAAGGTGTCGGAGCGGATCAAGGAGCTGTCCGGGAAGTACAACAACGGGCGCCGCATCAACGTCGTCAACCAGCGGCTCGGCTACATGGTCCGCTCGGGCGAGCCCGACGCACTCGATTCGATCGTGCCGATGGCGTTCGGCAACCTCGCGCTCGACCTCGTCCTGCGGAACATCTCCGGCCGGCTGGTCAACGTCCGGAACGGGGTGTACGACAACGTGCCGATCGAGGTCGTGACCGGACGGAAGAAGATGGTCGACGTCTCGCACTACTACAACACCGAGCGTCTCCGGCCGATCTACAACTTCCACCGCCAGCCGATCTTCATCATGACGAGCGACGTGTGATTTCTCGTTGCTCGTCATCCCGAGCGTAGCGAGGGATCAGGGACGGGTGGAAAACCCCTGATCGGTGCAGCCGGGATCGGCGGGAAGACGAATCTTCGCTCTCCCGCCAAAGCACGAGACCCGTTCCGCGCGTCCCACCCGACCCTGATCCCTCGCTACGCTCGGGATGACGGCGGCCCAGCGACTAGCGACTAGCGACTAGCGACCAGCGTCCGACTCCACGTCGAGCGTCTCGACGAGGAACGCCCACTCGTCGGCGATCTCCTCGATGATCTTCTTGGTCGGCGTGCCGGCGCCGTGCCCCGCGCGCGTCTCGATGCGGATCAGGACCGGGGCCTTGCCGCTCTGCATTTCCTGAAGGCGCGCCGCGAATTTGAAGCTGTGCCCCGGGACCACCCGGTCGTCCGTGTCCGCCGTCGTGACGAGCGTCGCCGGATATGCCACGCCCTCCCGCAGGTTGTGGTACGGCGAGTAGGCGTAGAGCGCCTCGAATTCCTCCGGATCGTCGGCCGAGCCGTAGTCGTCGACCCAGAACCGGCCGGCGGTGAATTCGTGGAACCGGAGCATGTCCATGACGCCGACCGACGGCAGCGTGGCGCCGAACAGCTCCGGGCGCTGCGTCATCACCGCGCCGACGAGAAGCCCGCCATTGCTACCGCCCTGGATCGCCAGCTTCTCCGGCCGCGTGTAGCGATTCTCGATGAGCCACTCGGCGGCCGCGATGAAGTCGTCGAACACGTTCTGCTTCTGGAGCTTCGTCCCGGCGTCGTGCCACTCCTCGCCGTACTCGCCGCCGCCGCGGAGGTTCGGGATCGCGAGGACCCCGCCCATCTCCATCCAGACGAGCCTCGAGACCGAAAAGCCGGGCGTCAGCGAGACGTTGAACCCGCCGTAGCCGTACAGCAGCGTCGGATTGTCGCCGTCGAGCTCGACGTCCTTCCGGTGCGCGAGGAACATCGGAACGCGCGTCCCGTCCTTCGAGTGATAGAACACCTGCTTCACGACGAATGAGTCGGGGTCGAACGCGACGTCCGGGCGGTGCACGAGCGCTCGCTCGCCGGTCGCCACGTCGTACCGGTACGTCGTCGGCGGAACCGTGAAGCTCGAGAAGGTATAGAAGGTCTCGCTGTCGTTGCGCGTTCCGTTGAACCCGCTCGCCGTTCCGATCTCGCCCAGCTCGACGTCCCGGACGTGCTTCCCCTCGTCGGTGAAGATGCGGACGCGGCTCTTCGCGTCCTGAAGGTACTCGGCGACGAGCAGGTTGCCGATGTAGCTCGTTCCGAGAAGCGTCGCCTCCTGCTCCGGAACGATCTCGCGCCACTTCTCCCGCGCCGGCTCGCGCGTGTCGATCGCGATGACGCGCCCGCGCGGCGCGTCGAGGTCCGTCCGGAAGTAGAACACCGCCCCCTCGTTGCCGACGAACGTGTAGTCGTTCTCGAACGCGCCGACGAGCGTGACCGGCGCCGAGAGCGGCCCCTCGAGGTCCTTGTACAGGACCTGGTACCGCGCGTCCGTCCCCTTCCACACCGTGATCACGAGATACCGCCCGTCCTCGGTCACCTTCGGCGAGAAGCCCCACTCCGGCTGGTCCGGGCGCTCGTACACGACGACGTCCTCGTCCTGCGGTGTGCCGAGGCGGTGGTAGTACACCTTCATGTTCTTGTTGAGACTCTGGAAGCGGGCGCCGGGGAGCGGCTCCGGGTAACGGCCGTAGAAGAAGCCCTGGCTGTCGCCGTCCCAGTCGACCTCGGAGAATTTGACCCACCGGATCTCGTCCGGAAGGATCTCGCCCGACGCGATCTCCATCACGCGCCACGTCCGCCAGTCGGATCCCGCCTCGGCCACGCCATAGGCGATGTACCGGCCGTCGTCGCTGAACGCCGTTCCCGCGAGAGCGACCGTGCCGTCGTCGGACCAGGTGTTCGGGTCGATGAGCACGCGCGGCTCCTCGACGAGCGAGTCCTGGACGTAGAGGACGGACTGGTTCTGGAGCCCGTCGTTCTTGCTGAAGTAGTAGCGTCCGCCCTTTTTCACGGGCGTGGATCGCTTCTCGTAATTCCAGAGCTCCGTCAGGCGCTCCTCGATGGCCGCGCGCTCGTCGATGCGGCCGAGAAAGGCCGAGGTGACGCGGTTCTGGCCTTCGACCCAGGCGCGGACCGCCTCGGAGTTGCGGACGTCGTCCTCGAGCCATCGGTACGGATCGGCGACCTCGACGCCGTGATAGACGTCGACGTGATCGACCTTGCGAGTCTCCGGATATTTCAGCGCCTGCGCGAGCGTGGGGATCGAGATCGTCACGAGAATGATCGCCAGGGGTGCGATGCGAAAACGGGTCGGCATGCGACCTCCTTCATCGATCGTCCCGGGAGGGACGGATTGTAGCGGATTGTATCGGACCAACCAGCCTCTGCCTCAGACGGCGACCCACCCGCCGCCGGCCGGAGAGCGCCGCGCGGCATCGAGCACGCGCTGCTGGTGCACGCCGTCGACGAACGTGGCGGCGGGGGAGAGCGCGGCCAGGTCGCCTTCGTCCAGAGCCGCACGGAGAGCGCGCCCGAGGTGGATCGTGCCGGTGCCGAAGGCGCCGCCGGGGGAGTCGCCGGGTATGCCGGCGTTCTCCGTCGGGATGACCTCTTTCCACTCGCCACGAGGCTCGGCGATTTCGAGACGATCTCCGATGAGGCGGACGGCTCCTCCCTCGGCGACGATCGTCAGCGCCGTCTCCTCGTCGACCGCGGCGACGACGGTGAAGGTCATCGTCGCCAGCGCGCCGCCGGCGAGACGGAGATGGACGGCGGCGAAGTCGTCCACAGTCACCTCGCGCCGGCCGGCCCCGGGATACGGCCGCTGCGCGATGAACGTCGCGAGCACGGCCTGCGCGGCCTCGACCTCGCCGATGAAGTAGCGGACGGCGTCGACGAAATGCGATCCGACGGCGCCCCAGACGCCTCCGCCCTGCGCGGCGTCGCTCCACCAGTTCCATGGACGATTCGGATCGCTGCGGCTCGGACTCGCGTAGCGGACCTCGGCGAAGCGGATGCGGCCGAGCGTTTCGAGGCGCCGCCGCGCCTCCTTCCACGCCGGAAGGAAACGGAGCTCGTGATCGATGAGAGCGAGCTGCCGGGGCCGCGCCGCAGCGGCGGTTTGCATCGCCTCCGCTTCGCTCGCATCGAGCGCGGTCGGCTTCTCGCAGAGGACGTGGCGGCCGCGCTCGAGGGCGCGAACGGCGTACCCGCGATGCGTCGCCGGAGGAGAGACGATGCTGACCAGATCGACCCGCGCCTCGTCTATGAGGTGCTCGGCCGTGTCGAACGCCTCGACCTCCATGTCCTTCGCGATCGCCGCGGTCTTCTTCGCGTCGTGCCCCGCGATCGCCACGACCTCGAGCCCCGCGCGCCGGAACGCCGGGACCTGGACGCGGGAGCCCCAGCCGGTGCCGATGATCCCGATTCGTGTCATATTTTTCAGTTGAACAGTTGAACAGTTGGACAGTTGACGGACCATTCACTGTGCAACGGTTCAACTGTGCAACTGTTCAACTGAAAATATGGCGGAGGCGTGTCGGAATCGAACCGACCTCTCGACGCTTCCGCGCCGAGACAACGGTTTTGAAGACCGCGGGGGCCGCCAGACCCCATGCGCCTCCTCGAATCAGTCGTCCGCCGGCCGTTCTCCGTCGGACCCGGTGACTCTATCAGTCAGAAAGCCTATCCGCGTCGCGCCCGACGCATGCGCGATGTCCATCGCGCGCACCGCCTGGGCGAACGGCACGCGGTCGTCCGCGCTGATGAAGACCACGCGCGTGTCTTCCGCCCGCCCGAGCATGAGGGGCGCCAGCCGGTTCTGAATCGCCGTGAGATCGCCGGCATCGAGGCCGGCCAGCTTCTCCCGGTTGAGATAGAACCCGTCCGGGCGCACGTCGAGGACCAGCTGCTCGGTCAGCGTCTCCGGCGGCGGTCCGGTGATCTCGACCTTCGGCGGAACCTCGACGTCGAGGCCCATCTGCAGCACCGGCGTCGTCACCATGAAAATGATGAGGAGGACGAGAACGACGTCGACGAGGGGCGTGACGTTGATCTCGCCGCGAATGCCGGAGCCGCTCGATACCGGACCCGCCATCCGCCTACCTCGCCTCTCCGCCCTCGGTCAGGATCGCCACCTGCCGGAACTCCGCCTCGGTCGCCTTCTGCATGACATCGCGCACCTTGCCGAACTGCAGCCGCGCGTCGGCCTTCAGGAGCACGTCGCGCCCCGGATCTTTCTCGTACTCGGCGCGGAGGTACTCGACCAGGTCCGCGTCCGGGATCCAGCTCTGCCCGACGAAGACGGTGCCGTCGTTCTTGATCGAGATCACGAGATCGCTCTCTTCCCCCGGCTTTTTCTCCGCGTGCGGACCGGCGGGAAGGAGGACGTCGACGCCCTGCTGGAGCATCGGCGTCACGACCATGAAGATGATGAGGAGAACGAGGCAGACGTCCACGAGCGGAGTGACGTTGATCTCCGCGCGGACTTCCATCCCGTCGCCGTTGCCGCCCAATGCCATCGGCTCAGGCTCTCTTCGTCTTCATGTAGTAATCGAGCAGCTCGGACGAGGCGTTCGTCATCTCGACGTTGAAGCGCTCGATCTTGTTCGTGAGGTAGTTGTAGAGCCAGACCGCGGGGATGGCGACGCCGAGGCCAAGGGCCGTGGCGAAGAGCGCCTCGGCGATGCCGCCGGAGACGGCGCCGAGGCCGCCCGAGCCCGAGGCCGCCATGCCGCGGAAGGAGTTGATGATGCCGACGACGGTTCCGAAAAGGCCGATGAACGGCGCCGTCGTCGAGATCGTCGCGAGATTGCCGATTCCCTTCTTCAGGTCGGCGGTCGTCATGAGGGCCTCGCGCTCGATCGCCCGCTTCGAGGAGTCGATCGCGTCGTAATCCTCGGGGACGTCGTTGGTCGTTCCGTAGCGGAACTCCTCGAGTCCGGCGTTGAGGACGCGCGCGACGTGGCTGTTGCGGTAGCGGCGGTCGCTGGTCAGCCGGATCGCGTCGTCGTACTTCCGTCCCTTGAGGAGCGGAGCCACGCCCGTCGCGATCTCGAGCGACTCGCGCCGCGCGCGGTGGAAGCGCCATAGGCGGTCGATCGCGATCGCCAGGGACCAGATCGACATCGCCGCGAGGATGATGACGACGACCCTCGCCGTCGGTCCCATCGCGTCCCACATCCCCGCTACCGTGAAATGCGTCGTATCCATTGCTGCCCGTTCCTCCCCGCCTTCTTCTTCTGCTGTTGGCTCGTCACTGGAGACGGAATCGCACCATGAGGTCGAAGATGACCGGCACGGCCTTCCCGTCGAGCGTTCCCGGACGGAACTTCCACTGCTTCACTGCGGCGAGCGCCGAGTCGTCGAGGCCTCCGGCGAGCCCCTTGAGGATTCTCGCCTGCGTGACCGCGCCGTTCGTGTCGATGATCGCCTCGATGATGACGATTCCCTGCAGCCGCGACTTCCGCGCGTCCTCGGTGTAATCCGGCTCGACGCGATAGATCACAACGGGCGGCTTGACGTCGCCGCCGACGCGCAGCGGCCCCGTTCCGGTGCCGGTCCCGCCGATCGTTCCTCCGATCGTGCCGCCGATCTGGCCGCCGATGACGCCGCCGATGACCCCCTCCACCACGCCCCCCACCACACCGCCCTGCACCCCGCCCGGCACTCCGCCCGCGACGCCAGTCTCCTCTTCGACGACCGCGGGCTCGGAAAGCTTCGGCTCCGGCACCTCGAGCGGGATCTCGCGCGGGGCGACGAACGTCTCCTCGATCGGGACCGGGTCCGGCTCGACCGGCTGGACTTCCGCCACGAGGCTCTCCGCGCCGCTGCCGGGCGGCGGGGGAGGCGGCGGGGGCGGGGGGGCGGGATTGCCGCCCACGAGAAACGCGCGGATGGGCTCCTGCACCTGCTCGGGCGTCGCCCGCGCCGCGAGGCCCACCAGAACGCCCCCGACGAGCACCACGTGGAGCGTCGCCGACACGGCGGCCGAAAAAGCAGAGTCCGCCGAGCGTTTCCGGGGAGACGATTCGATGAGCGTGCGGTCGAACATACTCCAGCGAAGGGATTTTCCCTCCGCGTCCGCCTCAACCGGGGAAAGGGTTGGAAAACTCCGAATTCGCTTCCGCTCGCCAGCGCAAAAAAAGCCGCCGGAGTGCCGGCGGCGGTGATGGATTCGGTTGGTGGAGCCGATCGGGATCGAACCGACGACCTCCTGAATGCCATTCAGGCGCTCTCCCAAACTGAGCTACGGCCCCGAATCGTACGTGCTTCGCAGTGCGCGCGAACGCTAGCACCCGCGGAAGCGCAGGGTCAAGAACCGGACGGGGTGAATGGGTATTTCGATCGAACCATGGCCCGCGCGACCGACGTCCCCCGACCGGCGCGCACCCGACGTGACGCGCCGAAGGCGCGTCGGAGGGTAGCCGGTGGTGACGGCCCGGAGGGCCGGAACCACCGGAACGCCGATTCAAGAATTTTGCGCCCCGGGAGGGGCGCCGGATGCGCCGCCCCTCCCGGGGCGGCGACGTATTCCGCCCTAGATCCGGTGGTTCGCGCTTCGCGCTCACCACCGGCTACCCTCTGACGCGCCTCCGGCGCGAAAGACGACTAGCCGCCCACATACATCACGGCAGCGGCGGGCCACCGGCGACGGTCGAGTCGTAACGAATGCCGTCGTCGATCGCCGGGCCTCGTCCCTTGTCGTGAGGCACGCCGACGAAGACGCTTCCGTCGCAGGTGCCGCCGCCGGCGTCTTGCGCGGTGAACCGGATCTCGTACACACGGCCGTTGCCGGGGACCTTCTTCGTCCCGCTCCGCTCCGCGCGGACCCAGGCGCGCGGGCTGCCGGTGCCGCCGCCGTCGACGGAGGTCGTTCCGTCGCCGAACGTGTCCGTCGGCTCATCCTGCAGCACGGAGATCACGGAGACGCCGGTGGCGTTCGTGACGCCGAGGATCTCGATCGCGACGGTCTGGTGGTTGGGAGGCCAGATCTCCGCCACGTTCGGGCGCGCTCCCGTGCAGTCGACCACGGGAAGAGGGCGAAGGACGGTGATCGTCGCCTCTCGGGAAGCCGAAAGACCGCCCGGATCCGTGACGTGGAAGGGGATCGTGTAGCTTCCCGCCTGAGCCGCCGACGGCGTCCACGAAAACGCTCCCGTCTGCGGATCGAGCGATGCTCCCGCCGGCAGCGGTGATGCGCCGAACGCGAGGGCATCGCCGTCGATATCGGTCGCACTGAGCGCGAAGGAGATCGGCGTTCCTGCCGTGACCGTCTGGTCGGCGACCGCTGCGAGCGTCGGGGCGTCGTTGACCGCCTCGACGGTGATGTAGACGACCGCCTCGTTGCTGTCGGCGGTCCCGTCGTTCGCTCGGAACGAGAATGCGTCGGGTCCGTGGTAGTTCGCCTCCGGCGTATACGTCGCGAGGTCGCCGGCGATCGCGATCGTGCCGTGCGCGGGAGCCGACACGAGCGCGTACGTGAGCGAGTCGCCGTCGGCGTCGTCCGCGAGGAGCGTCAGATCGACGGGCGTGTCCTCCGGTGTCGAAACGTTTCGGCTCACAGCTGCCGGCGCGGTGTTCGGCGGGGGTGAGGCGAACGTCCAGACGAAGCTCACGGCCGCCGTGGTCCCCGCCTCGTCCGTGACGGTGACCGTCGCCCGGCTCTCGCCGGCGTCCGCGGGCAGCGTCCCGGTGATCGTTCCGGTCGCCGGATCGATCGAAAGTCCGGCGGGCAGACAGGTCGCCTGGTAGGAAAGACCGCCGTCGCCGCCGGTGGCAGCGAGGACGAGGGATACGGTCCGGCCGGTGGCCCCGGTCTGGTCGCCGGGGCTTGGGAGAGTCAGAAACGGAGGGGCTGCCGGGCCGGTCGCGAGGACGATCTCGCTCGCCGCCTTGTCGTAGAAGAGCACGTTCGGCTGCTGCTCGCCGTCGAAGGCGAGCCGCGTCGACGGCGTCGCCACCGCGGTCGATTGCCTGGTCACGACCTCGCTCGTCCATCCGTCGCTCGTCTTGCGCGCGAGACGGATCTCGTCGCCATAGCGGTAATAGGAGATCGTCGGATTGCCGCTCCCATCGATCGCGATGGAGGGAAGGCGCCCGCTGACGACGTCGACGAACGTCTTGTCCCAGGACACGCCGTCCGAAGAGGTCGCGTAGAGAAGGCCTCCTTCGAACGCGTTGTTGCAGGTCGGAATCCCGCCGATTGCCACGTGGATGCGTCCGGTCGCGTCAGTGACGATGCTGACTTCCGCGCCGCGGTTGCGATGCGGCACCGCGAGCTGCAGTTCATGTCCCGGCGTGCCGTTGTTGTAACCGACGCCCCAGCCGGTCGGGCCCCCCCGCTCGTAGTAATAAACAATGTGGTGGCCGCCCGCCGGCCCCGTCGCGTAGTCCGTGCTGATGAATTCGCCGCCCGTCCCCGCGGCCGTGGTGAAGATGGGCGCCCCGTGCAGAGCGCCGATCGATTCACCTTCGGCGTCGAGCGCGAGCCATCCGCCGTACATGCACCGCGTTCCCGTGAGGACGTTGGGCCTGGTGTTGCCGGCGGTGAACGCCATCGCGAAATTCGGGTAGGCGCTCGTGCAGTCCTGGTACTGCTGAATCAAGCGGCGCCGATCGGTCGATCCGGTCGGGTTCGCATCGAGGTCGGCGACGGTGACCTGGAACCATCCGAAGTTGCCGAAGATGTATGCCGAGCCGACCGAGGCGAACGCGTAGTACGGCGTTCCGTCGGGGCCGACCTCGAGATCCGCCGGGAGCCCCCGCGGCTGCAGGCCTGGTGTGCTGGAAGGATCGACGATCTGGTTCGCGACCCAGACGCCTCCGTCCTTCCGCGCCCACGCCATGATTCCGGTGCCGCCGCATCCCCAGTTTGCCTGCCATCCGGCGACGCCGCGGTCGATCGCATCGAACCCGAGACCGGTGATGTTCGCATAGACCTCGCAGCCCGGCGGAGGGACGACGGGCGCGACGGAGTCGAAAACCCACGACGCCGATTGAGCGACGGCGCTGACCGAGACGGTGAGGCCCAGCGCCAGACCTAGAGCGATTCTGCCAAATGTTCGCATTCCCCTGCTCCTTTCGAGATACCGGCAGAGTAGGGGGCGTCTTTTCGGGAGTCCTGAAAGGCTCGATGAAAAACTCTGAAAACGCGGGCGCGACCGCCCTGGACGCCTCTCAACAAGGGAGAGAGCCGTCATCCCGAGCGGTGGACCGGCACGACGTGCGGATGGAGCAGGCCGTCATCCCTCGCTACGCTCGGGATGACTCGACCAGCTCCGGCGCGCCGCGCTTCTCGATCGCGAGCCACTCCCGCTCGGTCTCGCCGGTGTAGATCTGGCGCGGGCGGTTGATCCGCATCGTGGGGTCCTCGACCATCTCTTTCCAGTGGGCGATCCATCCGGGGAGCCGCCCGAGGGCGAACATGACCGTGAACATCTCGGTCGGGATCCCCATCGCGCGATAGATGATGCCGCTGTAGAAATCGACGTTCGGGTAGAGCTTCCGCTCGATGAAGTAGGGGTCGCTGAGCGCGACGTTCTCGAGCTCCTTCGCGATGTCGAGGAGCGGGTCGCGCAGGCCGAGCGAGCCGAGCACGTCGTCGGCGGCCTGCTTGAGAATCCGCGCCCGCGGGTCGAAATTCTTGTAGACGCGGTGGCCGAATCCCATCAGCCTGAACCCGGAGCTCTTGTCCTTCGCCTTCTCGACGAATTTCCGGTAATCCCCGCCGTCGTCGCGCATCCGCTGGAGCATCTCGATGACCTGCTGATTCGCGCCGCCGTGCAGCGGTCCCCAGAGGGCGCAGACGCCGGCGGAGATCGACGCGAAGAGGTTCGCCTCGCTGCTGCCGACCATGCGCACCGTGGAGGTCGAGCAGTTCTGCTCGTGATCGGCGTGCAGGATCAGCAGCAGATTGAGCGCGCGGTCGAGCTGCGGCGGCACCTCGTAGGGCTCGGCCGGAACCGCGAACATCATTCGGAGGAAGTTCTGCGTGTAGGTGAGATCGTTCTTCGGATAGATGAACGGCTGGCCGATCGACTTCTTGTACGAGAACGCGGCGATCGTCTTCACCTTCGCGAGCAGCCGGACGATGTTGAGGTCCGTGTCGCCCTGCCGCGTCGCGTCGGGGTAGTAGGCCGACAGGGACGCGATCATCGCCGAGAGGATCGCCATCGGGTGGGCGGACGGCGGGAAGCCCTCGAAGAACTTCTTCATGTCCTCGTGGATGAGGCTGTGGCGCGTCAGCTTGTGGCGGAAGGCGGCGAGCTCGGCCGGTGTCGGCAGATGACCGTAGATCAATAGATAACAGACCTCGACGAACGAGGCGTGGGCCGCGATCTGCTCGATGGGGTACCCGCGGTACCGCAGAATCCCCCGCTCGCCGTCGATGAACGTGATCGCGCACCGGCACGAGCCGGTGTTCCCGTAGCCGGGATCGAACGTGATCGCGCCGCTTTTGGCGCGGAGCTGCGTCACGTCGACGCCGGTTTCCTCTTCGCTCCCGACGATCAGGGGGAGCTCGTACTCGCTTCCGTCCAGAATCAGTTTCGCGGTCGTCATCGATTCACCTACACTTCGCGCATGGCCACACCCCGCATCACCGCTGGCGGCGGCTTCGCCGCACTTCGCTACGTTTTCGAGAAGGGCCGCCAGACCGGCATGCTCCGGCTCTACCGCCGTCTCAGGGCGAAGAATACATGCAAGACGTGCGCTCTCGGAATGGGCGGCCAGCGCGGCGGCATGGTCAATGAGGCCGGCCACTTCCCGGAGGTCTGCAAGAAGTCCGTCCAGGCGCAGACCGCGGACATGATCGGCGCGATCCCGGAGGAGACGTTCCGCTCCACCCCGATCGCCACCCTGCAGACCCTTTCGCCGCGCGAGCTCGAGAACCTCGGGCGCGTCACGTTTCCCCTGCTTTACGAAGAGGGCGCGACGCACTTCCGCCGGATCGGCTGGGATGAGGCGTACGAGCGCGCCGCCCGCGCCTTGCGCGAGGCCGGGCCGGATCGGAGCTTCTTCTACTCGTCGGGGCGGTCGAGCAACGAGGCCGCCTTTCTGATGCAGGTCGTCGCGAGGGCCTTCGGATCGCCGAACATCAATAACTGCAGCTACTACTGCCATCAGGCGTCCGGCGTCGCGCTCGCGCAGGTCTACGGGTCGGGAACGTCCTCCATCGTTCTCGACGACCTCCGGGACGCGGACGTGGCGGTCGTCGCCGGGGCGAATCCCGCGAGCAACCACCCGCGCCTGATCACGCAGCTCGTCGAGCTGCGCCGCCGCGGCGGACGCGTCGTCGTCATCAATCCGATCCGCGAGCTCGGTCTCGTCCGGTTCCGCGTCCCGTCGATGTGGCGGAGCATGCTCTTCGGCTCGAAAATCGCGGACATTTATCTCCAGCCGCACATCGGCGGCGACGTCGCTCTCTACAAGGCTCTGCTCAAGGGACTCATCGAGAGGCGCGCAGTGGACGATGACTTCGTCGCGCGATTCACCGCCGGATGGAATGAGGTCCGCGACGACGCTCTCGCCGCGTCGTGGGACGAGCTCGTGGCCGTGTCCGGTGTGCCGCGGGAGCAGATCGACGCGACCGTCGACGTCCTCGCCTCATCGCCGCGCGGAATCTGTCTCTGGGCGATGGGGCTCACGCAGCACGCGAACGGAGTCGAGAACGTCCTCGCGCTCGCGAACGTCGCGCTCGCGCGCGGGTGGCTCGGCCGTCCCGGTAGCGGTCTGCTTCCGATCCGCGGCCACTCGAACGTCCAGGGCGTCGGCTCGATGGGGGTGTCGCCGGCGATGAAGAAAGCCTTCGCCGCGCGGATGGGGGAGGCGTACGGCATCCGTCAGGTCAAGGGAGGGCTCGACACGTTCGGCTGCATGGTCGCCTCGGCGAACGGCGAGATCGACGCCGCCTTCCTCCTCGGCGGCAACCTGCTCGCCTCGAATCCCGATCGCGCGTGGGCCGAGGCGGCACTCCGCCGCGTACCGACGACGATCTCGGTCACGACCAAGCTCAACGAGCACCACGTCCACGCCCTCGGGCGCGAGATGATCGTCCTTCCCGCCCTCGCGCGCGACGAAGAGGGGCAGGCGACGACGCAGGAGTCGATGTTCAACTTCGTCCGCCTCAGTGAGGGAGGCGTTCCCTCCGTGCCCGGCGACATGCGCTCCGAGGTCGAGATCATCGCCTCGCTCGCCGAGCGCATTCTTCCGCCGGAACGGTTCGACTGGCGCGCCTTCCGCTCGCATGCGCGCCTGCGCCAGGAGATCGCGCGGATTGTCCCGGGATTCGAGTCGATGGCGCGCATCGACCGCGGCGAGGAGTTCCAGATCGGCGGCCGGACGTTTCACGAGCCGCGCTTCGCGACCGAGGACGGGAAGGCACACTTCGTCGTGACGCCGCTGCCGGAGCCGCTCGTCGGGGACGGCGAGCTGCGCCTGATGACGCTCCGCTCCGAGGGGCAGTTCAACACGGTCGTGTACGAGGAGGAGGACCTGTATCGCGGGACGACGCGGCGCGACGTCGTGATGATGGCGGCCGAGGACGCGGCGCGACTCGGCCTGCGCGAGGGCGACGCGGTGCGCGTCGAGGCGAACGGCGCCGCGATGGACGTCGTCGTCTCGGTGCTCGACATCCGCCCCGGCAACGTCGCGATGTACTACCCCGAGGCGAACCGTCTCGTGCCGCGCATGATCGACGGCAAATCGAAGACGCCCGCGTTCAAGAGCGTCGCTGCGCGGGTCACTCCGCGCTGAGCAATGTGGGCGGGCCGTCTCGGCCCGCAACCCACACTTTCGTGAACCGGTACTTCGGGTTCCGGGGCGAGACGCCCCGGCCACACGGGAGTTCCTATGGCTGGAGCTTCTTCCGCACCGTCGCGAAGAGGGTCTCGCCCCCTTCGCCGGGGATCACGACGGCGCCGTCGACGAGGAATGTCGGCGTGCCGTTGAGCTGGAGCGATCGCGCCGCGCTGATGCTCGCGAGGATCTCGTTCTTCAGCGCCTCCGAGTTGACGGCCGCGTCGTACTTCGCGAGATCGAGTCCGTAATCCTCGGCGAACTTTCGGCCGAACTCGCCAATGGTGAACGAGTTCAGGTTGTCCTGGTTCGCGTAGATCTGCTGCTTGTACGTCCAGAATGCCTCGGGGCTCTGATTCCAGATCGCCCGGCCGATGAGCGCCGCGGGGAAGGCCCACGGGTGGTTGCCGACGAGAGGAAGGTCGAGGCGCACGTAACGGACGCGATCGCCGAACTCCGAGAGCAGCTTGTCGGCGTAGCCGGTCGCGCGCCGGCAGGCGGGACACTGGAAATCGGAGAACTCGTAGACGGTCACGGCGGGGCTCGATCCGCCCTTCGACGGCGCCTTCTTCACGATCGGCGCGAGCTTCTCGAGGCGCATCCGCGCGGGACCCTCGCTGAGCGGGCTGAGATCGCCGGGGATGAAGATCGTTCCCTGCGGATCGACGAGGCCCTCGAGCTTGACGACGCCGTGCTCGGTCGTCTCCTCGACCACGACGGGGATGAAGCCGTCCTTGCGCGGCGCCATGGCGAGCCTCGGCTCGACGGCGAGATGGAGGCGGTTCCAGGCGAACTGACGGATCTTCTCGGCGGGCGTGCCGATGAGTCCATTCAGCAGCCACGGCATGCCGAGGGAGTAGCCGTTCCCGCGGCCGAGCGCGAGGAGCTGCGTGTCGCACCAGGCGTTCTCGCTGTCGATGCGGACCATCGAAGCGCGGATGTCGTTCCCGAGGTCGATCGGGAGCCCTTCCGCGCGAACCGAGATCGGATCGGGGCAGGGAGGAAGGAACGTCGCGAGGACGCGATCGAGCTCCTGTTTCTGCAGCTCGGGGGTCGCGGCGCCGGCCGCGGCGGCGCAGAGGAGCGCGGCCGCGATCGTGAGGAGAGTCGCGTGCTTCATCAGAGGGGACCGTCCTTTCTGGCGTTCCGGAACGGCCGAGGACGCAGCACGATTCCCTTCCTGACGGGATTGGGCGCCAGGGGCGGAAAAAATTCGCTTGTGGCGGCCCCGGCCGGGAGCACGGAAGGGGGATCCGCTGTTAAAATCGAGTGAGCCCGAACGGGCGCGGCGAGAACATCGCCGGTCCTGGATGCGCATCCGGGAACGGCGCCTCCTCGTGCGAGTGCCTCAGTCCTTGAGCGCACCGCGGGGAGAGAAACCCCGGCATTCGCGAGCCGGTGCGGCAGCCGTTGCCCCTTCGGGCTCTTTTGTATTCAGTTGCACAGTTGAACAGTTGCCCGGTCGGCCGGGCGCATTGACTGTTCAACTGTGCAACTGTTCAACTGTTCAACACAATGAATGAGGCGGCGGCGCGAAAACGGGTTCCCCGCGCGGTCGTCCTCCTCGGTTTCGCTTCTCTCCTCAACGACGCGTCGAGCGACATCATCTATCCGCTCCTGCCGATCTTTCTCTCGACGTACGTCGGCGCGACGCCTCTCATCATCGGATTGATCGAAGGGACGGCCGACGCGCTCGCGTCGATCCTCAAGCTCGTCGCGGGACGGTGGTCGGACCGGGTGCGGCGGCGCAAGGCGTTCGTCGTGTGGGGCTACGGTCTGGCGGGAGCCTCGCGGATCCTGATCGCGGTGGCGCGGCACTGGGGACTCGTGTTCGCCGCGCGGCTGCTCGACAGGACCGGGAAGGGGATCCGCTCGGCGCCGCGCGACGCGCTGATCGCGGATGTGGCCGCGGACGAGCAGCGCGGGAAGGCTTTCGGCCTGCAGCGGGCTCTGGATCACACGGGCGCGATCATCGGGCCGCTCCTCGCGGCGGGACTCCTCGCGCTCGGCCTCTCGCTGCGCGCCGTCTTCGCCGTCGCGATCGTCCCGGCGTTCGTGGGCGTCGCGCTGCTGATCGCCGCGCTCCGCGAGCCGGAGCGAGAGGTGGCGGAGGCGGCGGAGCCGCTCACCGGCGAGCGGCTGCCGTCCCCGTTCCGCCGCGCGCTCGTGCCGATCGCGCTCTTTTCCCTCGCGAACTCGAGCGACGTGTTTCTCATCCTGCGCGCGCATGCCGCCGGCGTGTCGACGCTCGCGATTCCTCTTCTCTGGGCGGCGCATCACACGGTGAAGGCGCTGCTGACGACGCACGCCGGCGCGTGGTCGGATCGGATCGGGCGGAGGCGGATGCTTGCGGCGGGGTGGATCGTGTACGCCGCCGTTTACGTCGCGTTCCCCTTCGCGCGGTCCCTGCCGGCGTTTCTCGCGCTCCTCGTCATATACGGGATTCCGTTCGCGCTGACCGAGGGCACCGAGCGGGCGTGGGTCGCCCGGTTTCTCGCCGCCGAGTCGCGCGGCAAGGGGTTCGGCGCCTATTACCTCGTCGTGGGACTCGGCACGCTCGCGGGGACGGCCCTGTTCGGCTGGCTCTATCAGACCGTCTCACCGCTGGCGGCTTTCGCGTCGGGCGCGGGACTCGCCCTCGCGGCCGCGGCGACGTTGCCGATCGCGCGTGGCCGGGGCGTCTCGCCCCGGAACCCGGCGTGAGGTTTGCCGCGATCGGGGTTCCGGGCCGGGACGGCCCGGCCACACACGATAGAATCCGCGCCGGAGGTGGAACACATGGCGGAAATCAAACGTGTCGGCGTCCTGGGGTGCGGCCTCATGGGCTCCGGCATCGCGCAGACGGCGGCACAGGCCGGCTTCGAGGTCGTCGTGCGCGAGGTGGAGCAGAAGCTTCTCGACAAGGGCTTCGCGTCGATCGAGAAGAGCGCCGGCAAGTTCGTCGAAAAAGGAAAGATGACCGCGTCCGACAAGGACGCGATGATGGGACGGCTCCAGGGAACCACGACGCTCGACGATCTCGCCGCCTGCGACATCGTCATCGAGGCGATCGTCGAGAACGTCGGGATCAAGCGCGAGACGTACGCCGCCCTCGACACGATCGTGAAGAAGGACGCGATCTTCGCGTCGAACACCTCGTCCCTCACGATCACGGAGCTGTCGATGGCCACGGCGCGGCCGGCGCAGTTCGTCGGCCTCCACTTCTTCAATCCCGTTCCCATCATGAAGCTCGTCGAAGTCGTGCGGACGATCCTCACCTCGAACGAGGCATTCGATCGCGCGTTCGACTTCGCCCGGAAGCTGGGGAAGGAGCCGGTCGCCTGCCGCGACAACTCGGGGTTCATCGTGAACCGGCTGCTCGTCCCGTATCTCCTCGACGCGATCCGCGCGTTCGAGGAGGGGGTCGGGTCGATCCCCGACATCGACAAGGGGATGCAGCTCGGCTGCGGCTATCCGATGGGGCCGTTCACGCTGCTCGATTTCGTCGGCCTCGACACGACGTACTACATCGCCGAGATCATGTTCACGGAGTACCGCGAGAAACGCTTCGCGCCGCCGCCGCTCCTCAAGAAGATGGTCCTCGCCGGAAAGCACGGACGGAAGAGCGGCTCCGGGTTCTACGACTATTCGGGCGCGGCACCCGTGCCGATGGACGCGAAGTGAGGAGCCGATGCCGTACGAGAACCTGAACAACGTTCGCACCGAAAACCAGGACGGGATCCTCTGGGTCACGATCGACCGGCCGAAGGTCCTCAACGCGCTGAACGCCGAGACGGTCGAAGAGATCGGGCGCGTCTTCGCCGAGGCGAGGACGGACGACGCGGTCAAGGCCGTGATCCTCACGGGCGGCGGCGAAAAGGCCTTCGTCGCCGGTGCCGACATCAACGAGCTCGCGCAGAAGACGCCGGTGACCGGGAAACTGACCTCGGAGGACGGGCAGAAGATCCTCTCGTCGATCGAGCGCTTCCCGAAGCTCGTCATCGCGGCGATCAACGGCTTCGCCCTCGGCGGCGGCTGCGAGATCGCGCTCGCGTGTCACGTCCGGATCGCTTCGGAGAACGCGCAGATCGGCTTGCCCGAAGTCACGCTCGGGATCATTCCGGGGTACGGCGGCACGCAGCGGATGGCGCGCCTTCTCGGAAAAGGGAAAGCGCTCGAGCTGATCCTCACCGGCGACCGGATCCCGGCCGCCGAGGCCGAGCGGATCGGTCTCGTGAACAAGGTCGTTCCGGCGGACCAGCTCCGCGCGACGGCCGAGGAGATGGCCAGGAAAGTCATGTCGCGCGGCCCGCTCGCGGTACGCGCCGCTATCGAGGCGGTCAATTCCGGGCTCGACATGGCGTTCGAGGAGGGGCAGTTCCTCGAGGCGACGCTCTTCGGCCTCCTCTGCGCGAGCGAGGACACGAAGGAAGGGATGCGCGCGTTTCTGGAAAAGAGGAAGGCCGACTTCAAAGGTCGTTGATGGGAAAAGAATGCAGAACGCAGAACGCAGAACGCAGAACGTAGAAGTAAGAAAGGGTGGGCGGGTTTCTGGCTTCTGCGTTCTGCGTTTTGCGTTCTGCGTTCAAGGAATCGTGGCCGGGACTAGGGCGTTGGACCGTTAAAGCGCGATCAGGAGGGGGATATGCGGGAACACCTCGACTCGCTGGTTCACGACTGGAACACCGACGGCGAGACGCCCTCGCCCGCGCGGCCGTTCGAGCTGAACGACGAGACGCTGCGCGACGGCCTCCAGTCCCCTTCCGTCGTCGATCCGACGATCGAGCAGAAGCTCGAGATCCTTCACCTGATGTGCGAGATCGGCGTCCACGCCGCCGACATCGGCCTTCCGGGCGCGGGGCCGCACGTCCAGGCCACCGTCGAGCGCCTCGCGCGCGAGATCCGCGACAACGATCTCCCCATCTCGCCGAACTGCGCGGCGCGCACGCACGAGAACGACATCCGTCCGATCGCCGAGATCTCGCAGCGCGTCGGGATTCCCATCGAGGCGTGCACGTTCATCGGCTCGTCGCCGATCCGGCAGTACGCCGAGGAGTGGACGGTCGACTGGCTCGTCGAGCAGACGGTCAAGGCGGTGACGTTCGCGGTCGGCGAAGGGCTCCCGGTGATGTACGTGACCGAAGACACCACGCGCGCCCGGCCGGAGGACGTGGAGCGGCTCTACGGTGCCGCGATCGACGCCGGCGCGCGGCGCGTCTGCGTCTGCGACACGGTGGGCCACGCGACGCCGTGGGGCGTGCGGAACCTGATCCGGTTCGTGCGGGAGCTCGTCGACCGCAAGGATCCCGGCGTGAAAATCGACTGGCACGGCCACTCCGATCGCGGACTCGGCGTGATCAACTCGATCGCCGCGCTCGAGGCCGGCGCCGACCGCGTCCATGCCTGCGGCCTCGGGATCGGCGAGCGCGTCGGCAACACACCGATGGACCTCCTCATGGTGAACCTCAAGCTGATGGGGTGGATCGACAACGATTTGCGCGCTCTGCCGCGCTACGTTCGCGCCGTGGCCGACGCCACGGCCGTGCCGCTGACGGATCAGTACCCCGTGTTCGGCCGCGACGCGTTCCGCACCGGAACCGGCGTCCACGCCGCCGCGATCATCAAGGCGCGCAAGAAGGGCGACGACTGGCTCGCCGACCGCGTCTATTCGGGCGTCCCTGCCGAGATGTTCGGCCTCCGGCAGATCATCGAGGTCGGCCCGATGTGCGGCCTCTCGAACGTGATCCACTGGCTCGACGAGCACGGCTACCCCACGACGGACGAGGACCTCGCGAAGGCGATCTTCCAGCAGGCGAAGGCCTCGACGCGCGTGCTGACCGACGCCGAGCTCCACGCGACCGTCGCCCGCTGGCGCGAGAGCCGCGCGCCCGCGAGCGCCTCGTGACTCCGGACTCTCCGGCCCCGATCCGTTGTTCTTATACTTCCGCCGTTGCCCGAGTGACGGAATGGCAGACGTAGTCGACTCAAAATCGACCGCCCTCACGGGCATGCGGGTTCGACTCCCGCCTCGGGCACCAGTTTTCCGTTCCCTTCGCCGGAACGGCTCCGGCACGAAAGCCGAATAGAAGATCGCCCTCTTCGGGCACGCGTGACGCGTCCGGCCGGGCAATCGTCTCATCTCCATGTCGGTGCACAGCGAGGCAGAGTCCACGACCCTCGGGCGGAAGACCCCCACGGCGGAGATGCCGATGCGGGCCGTGGCGTTCCGCTGGCTGGTCGGCCTTTCGGCCGTCGTCACGCTCGTGGCGCTCCTCTTCCTCCGCCCACCGCTGAGCATGGCGTACCTCGGGGTGTTTCTCGTGGCGAGCGTTCTCGCGGACGCGTTCTTCCGGACGCGCGTCGCGCCGGGCGCGTACTACTCCTTCTCGCCGACGTTCACGCTCCTCTATTTTCTCGTCGCCGGCGGCGTCGCGGCCGCTCTGCTCGAGGGACTCGCCCGCGTTCTGGGGTGGATCGTCGCGCTCTTCCGCCGTCAGACGGCGCAGACGCCGCTTTACGGCCTGTTCAACGCCGGCGTCTACATTTTCGCGGCGCTCGCGGGCGGCCTCGTCGTGCAGTCGGCTCTCGAGCGGCCGGTGCTTTTTGCGCCCCTCGGCGAGTTCAACACGTACGCGGGGCTGGCGCTGTTCGGCATCGTCTACCTGCTGACGGCGCTCCTTCTCGGATCGGCAGGCGTCGCCGCCCGCGCGGGATGGGCCGAGCTCACCGGGCCCGTGTGGCTCCGGGTCGTCGCGTGGACGGCCGTGAGCGTCGCGAGCTGTGTCGGGTTCGCCATCATCCTGTGGGAACTGGCGCGGGAGATGGCCCTCACGCTGGCCCTCCTTTTCGTGTTTCTGCTGATGGCCGGCATCGCGACGATGCTGCGGCTGAACGTCGGCCTGCGGAGCGGCAACGAGGAGCTCAGAACCATCAACCGGATCGGCCAGCTTCTGGCCGCCAGTCTCGATGCGACGCAGATCTTCCGGATCCTGGCCCGCGAGACGCGCAGCGTTCTGCCGTGGGACGGGTTCTTCATCGCGACGGCCCAGCCCGACGGCGAGACGGTCCAGATCATCTTCATGACCGCCGGAGGGACGGAGATCGCGCAGCGGACGATCCCGCGGCGGGCCGGACTGACGGGGCGCGCGATGGACTCGGGCGAGGCGCTCCTTTACGAGCGGAAGGAAGGGGAGAAGGGGACCGCCGACGTCGAGGACACGATCCGCGGCCGGCGGCGTCCCCGATCGATCCTCGTCGCGCCGATGATGTTCGGCAGCGAGGCGCTCGGCGCGATCTCGGTCCAGAGCTTCCAGTTCGACGTCTACAACGATCAGCAGAGACAGCTCCTCGGGACGGTTGCTTCGCAGGCCGCGATCGCGCTGCGCAACGCCGAGCTGCTCCGGCGCGAGCAGAGGGCGATCGGCGAGCGCGACGAGTTCCTCTCCCTCACGACTCACGAGATCAAGAACCCGCTCACCTCGGTCCGCGGGTATCTCGATCTCGCCGAGGGCGCGATCGGCGAAGGGAAGCAGGACGAGGCGCTCGAGTCCCTCGGCGTCGTCCGGACCGAGGCCGCGCGCATCCAGCGGTTCGCCGAAGACCTGCTCGAGGTGTCGCGCATCGGGGGCGGCAAGTTCACCGTCCACCTGCAGGAGACCGACGTGTCCGACGTCGTCCGGCGCGTCGTCGAGCGGTACGCCGCGACCTCGCGCCACCGCATCGAGCTCCGGATGGGGGAGGGCATCCCGCCGGTCATGGCCGACCCGGTCCGCCTCGGGCAGGCCGTCGAGAACCTCGTCTCGAACGCCGTGAAGTACTCGCCGGAAGGATCGCGCATCGACGTCTCGGTCGACGTGGAGCGGGACCGCCTCCTGATTCGCGTCCGCGACGAAGGGCAGGGCATCCCCGAGTCGAAGATCCCGCTCATCTTCGAGCGCTTCTACCGGCTCGAGGAGGGTGGCGAGACGGTGAAGGGGACGGGCCTCGGCCTCTTCATCACCCGCGAGATCGTCCGGATGCACGGCGGCACGATCCGGTGCGAATCGGCCGTCGGCCGCGGGACGACGTTCATCGTCGATATCCCGATCCACGCGACGGACCATGTCCTCGATTCGTCGACTGCTGGTAGCTAGTTGATAGTAGCTAGTACCTGGTAGCTGGTGCGTCGTCATCCTGAGGAGCGAAGCGACGAAGGATCTCCTGATCCGCGACTCAGACTCGCGACAACCTCCCGGATCGAGACCCGGCTGAGGAGATCCTTCGCTCACGCCCACCCCGCACCGCCTCGCTCAGGATGACGCGCTCTAGTCACGAGCTACGAACTACTAGCTACCAGCTACTAACCACTAGAATACGAGCCGATGCCGGACTACACGACGCTCGAGGTCTCGCGCGAGGGCGACGTGCTCACGATCGCGCTGAACCGTCCCGACGTGCACAACGCGTTCGACGACGTTCTGATCGGCGAGATGATCGCGCTGCTCGAGAAGCTCGAGCGCGACCCCGAGGGCGCGCGCGTCATCATTCTGCGGGGGAACGGCCCGAGCTTCTGCGCCGGTGCCGATCTGAAGTGGATGTCGCGGATGGTGTCGTACACGCGTGACGAGAACGTCCGCGACTCGGCGCAGCTCGCGAAGATGTACGAGCTGCTCGACCGGCTGCCCCTTGCCGTGATCGGCCGCATTCACGGCGCGGCGATCGGCGGAGGCGTCGGCCTCGTCGCGGCGTGCGACATCGCGATCGCGGAGTCGCGGACGCGGTTCGGCCTCTCCGAAGTGAAGCTCGGAATCCTTCCCGCCGTGATCTCGCCGTACGTGATCGCGAAGATCGGCGCGTCGCACGCGCGCGCCCTCTTTCTGACGGGAGAGCGCTTCACCGCGGATCGCGCGCTCCAGATCGGCCTCATCCACTGGGTGGCGCCGGGAGAGGAAGATCTCGACCGTCTCGTCGGCGAGACCGTCGAGCAGCTCCTCGGCTCGGGACCCGAGGCGGTGCGCGAGTGCAAGCGGCTCATCGCCCACGTCTCGACGCACCACCGCGTCGACGCGATCCCCTACACGATCGACGCGATCGCCGAGCGCCGAGTCTCGGAGGAAGGACAGGCGGGCATGCAGGCCTTCCTCCGGAAGGAAAAGGCGCCGTGGGTGAAGGAGTGATCCGTTCGGTGCTCGTCGCGAACCGCGGCGAGATCGCCGTGCGGATCGCGCGCACGTGCGCCGAAATGAAGGTCCGGTCGGTCCTCGCCTTCGCCGAGGACGAACGCGAGGCATACCCCCGCCGCTTCTTCGACGAGACGGTGTCGCTCGGTGGCGGCGAAGCGCGCGAGACGTACCTCGACGTCGGAAAAATCATGGATGCGGCCGCCGCGACGGGCGCCGACGCGATCCACCCCGGCTACGGATTTCTCTCCGAGCGGGAGGAGCTCGCCGCCGCCTGCCGCGATCGCGGCATCCGTTTCATCGGCCCCTCGCCCGAGGCGATCGATGCGATGGGATCGAAAGCGGGCGCACGCGCGCTGATGGAGAGGCTCGGCGTTCCCGTCGTCCCCGGATACCACGGCGACGATCAGAACGACGCGACGCTGCAGCGGGAGGCGGAGAGGATCGGCTTTCCCATAATCGTGAAAGCCTCGGCCGGTGGCGGTGGGAAGGGGATGAAGATCGCGTGGACGCCGCGCGATCTCCCGGAAGCTCTCGCGTCCGCGCGGCGCGAGGCGGCCCGGGCGTTCGGAAACGACGCGCTCCTTCTCGAGCGCTTCGTCGAGAGGCCGCGCCACGTCGAGTTTCAGGTCTTCGGCGATTCCGCGGGGAACGTCGTCCACCTGTTCGAGCGTGACTGCTCGATCCAGCGGCGTCATCAGAAGGTGATCGAAGAATCGCCCGCGCCCGTGTACGCGGACGACCTGCGAATGCGCATGGCGCGATCGGCGATCGATGCCGCGCGCGGAGTCGGCTACGAGAGCGCGGGCACCGTCGAGTTCATCGTCGATCCGGAAGGGAACTACTACTTTCTCGAGATGAACACGCGTCTTCAGGTCGAGCATCCGGTGACGGAGATGGTTCTCGGAGTCGATCTCGTCCGCGCGCAGATCGAGGTCGCGGGCGGCGCGCCGCTTCCGTGGAGTCAGGAGCAGCTCGCGCAGCGCGGCCACGCGATCGAGGCGCGGATTTACGCCGAGAATCCCGATGAGGGATTCCTTCCCCAGACCGGACGCCTCGCGCGGTTCGACGTTCCCGGAGGCCCGGGCGTCCGGATCGACGCGGGCGTGGCCGCGGGATCCGAGGTCACGGTTCGCTACGATCCGATGCTCGCGAAGCTGATCGCGTGGGGGACGACGCGCGAGCGCGCCATCGAGCGTCTCGCGCGCGCTCTCGGCGAGTGCGTCCTTCTGGGCGTCGTCACGAACACGACGTGGCTCGGTCGCGTCGTCGTGCATCCGGCCTTCCGCGGCGGACAGGTGAGCACCCACTTCGTCACCGACCACGAGAAGGACCTCCGCCCTCCCGATTCGGCGGAGGCCGTTGCGCTTGCGGCGGTGCTGTCGGTCGTGGGAGCACGCGTGGAGCGGGTGGGGGTAAGGGCCGAGAGCCCGAGTGTCTGGGAGCTAGCCGGGAGATTCGGGAGGGAAGGTTAATAGGACGAATAGGACGAATAGGACGTATAGGACGAATAGGACGTATACGACGAGCGAGATCTCTAAGCCCTGCCTGTCCTATGTGTCCTATACGTCCTATTCGTCCTATACGTCCTATCTCTAGCTTTTCCCCAATGCCGCGGGAGCGCGCACGCTACCCGGCACGAAAATCAGCGCCAAAAGCGTGAGCACGTACGGCACGCCGAGGAGAAGGTGGAACGGCACGCCGGTGCCCGCGGCCTGCGCGCTGTACTGCAGCGCGACGGCGGCGGCGAAGAGGGCGACGGCCGCGACCGCCCCCCCGACGCGCCACCGCGCGAAGATCACGATTGCCAGCGCGATGAAACCCCGCCCGCCGGCCATGTTCTCGGCGAACCCGCTCCCGAGTCCGAGAACGAGATATGCGCCCGCGAGGCCCGCGAGGATCGTTTCGAACGCGAGCGCCCCTCCGCGATACGCGCCGACCCGAAGGCCGCCGAGAGCGATCGACGCCGGATTCTCGCCCGCGGCGCGAAGGCGCAAGCCCGCACGCGTCCGCCAGAGGATCGCGAACGCGACCGCGGGGACGATCGTCCACGCGCACAGCAGGAGCGGATCGACGGCGATGCCGCCGAAGCCTCGCGACGGAAAGCGGGGGATCGACGCGACGAGGCGGTTCGCCTCGTTCATCTCGCGGTAGAGCATCCCCGTCGCGCCGAGCACGACGAGATTGAGAGCGATGCCGCTCACGATCTGATCGGCGCCGCGCCAGAGAACGAGAAGGCCGAAGACGATCGCCGGGCCGGCCGCGCCGGCAACGCCGCCGGCGACTCCGCCCCACGCGCTTCCTGTCGCGGCGGCTCCCACGGCGGCGCCGAACGCGCCGCCGAGGATCATCCCCTCGAGCGCGATGTTGATGACGCCGCCGCGCTGGAGCACGAGCTCGCCCATCACCGCGAGCAGGAGCGGCGTTCCGGCGATCAGAGCGAGGCCGATCGCGCCGCTCACGAGCGCCTCCGTTGCAGGCCGCGCAGTCCTTCGAGAGCGCGAAACGGTCCCGCGCTCGCGGCGATCACGAACAGCACGGCGACGCCCTGGATCATGACGGCGACCGAAGCCGAGACGCCCTGGCTCCGCTGCAGCTCGCCCGCGCCGGTCGCGAGGCCGCCGAAAAAGAGGGCCGCCGCCATCGCGCCGAGCGGATGGAGCTGCGCGAGAAGAGCGACGGCAATGCCGCTGTACCCGGCGCCGGTCGCGAAGCGCTCGTACAGGCGGTGCGTGACGCCCAGAAGCTCGACCGCGCCGCCGATACCGGCGATCGCGCCGGAGGCGAGCATCGCGAGGGCGATCTGCCGCCCCACGTCGACCCCCGCCCATCGCGCCGCGAACGGATTCAGTCCCGCCGCCCGGAGCCGCAGCCCGATCCGCGAGTGAAAGAGAAATAGATAGAGGATGACGGCCGCCGCGAGCGCCAGCCACAGCCCCGCATGGAGGCGCGTCGTCCCGTACGTCGCGAGACGCCCCGCCGCCGGGACCGCGTCGGTCTGCGGATACTGTCCACCCTTCTCCTGCATCGGTCCGTTCACCAGCCACCCCAGCAGGTGAAGGGCGACGAAGTTCAGCAGGATCGTCGTGAGGACCTCGGGCGCGTTCCGCCACGCGCGGAGGGCGAGGGCGATGCCCGCCCAC
>JBOGJQ010000376.1:0-11123 GCA_050745405.1 Thermoanaerobaculia bacterium
GGCGGCGATCCGCCTCGTCGCGCGCGCCTCGACCTCGTCCATCACGGCCGACGTTGCCGCGCCCGGATGGCCGACGTCCCATCCGAAGGCGCGGATCCGGCGGCGGATCGACTCCGCATCGGTCTCACGCGGATCGTAGCGAACGAGGATCTCTCCGATCGCGAGGTCGGCCGCGGCCTCGCGGACGCCAGGGAGCGCCCGCAGATCGGCCTCGACCAGAGAGGCGGCTCCCTCGCTTCCCGCCGTATTCGCGAGCGGCATCGTGAGCTCGGCGATACCCGGATCGCCGCCGGCCGCGCGCACGGTGCGGACCAGCTCGGCCGCGTCGAGAGCCGTGAGGTGCTCGACGACGGCGGTCCGGGAGCCCGGCTCGATCGCCGCGGAGCGGACGCCGGCGAGGCCGCGCAAGGCGGCAAGGACGCGGGTCGCGCCCGATCGCGAGTCGAGCTCGTGGAGCGGCATCCGGGTCGTCATCCAGGCGTGGGGGGCGATCGTCACGATGGCGGTTCCTCCGCAATTTTCGTCACGATGACCCAGCGGACGCGGAAGCGCTCTCCTTCGACGACCTCGATCTCGAGGTTCCCGAGGCGGCAGCGGTCGCCCGGCTCGATCTCGCGGCCGATGCGCGCCACGACGTAGCCGCCGATCGTCTCCTCGGGCGGCTCGTCGATCCGGATCTCGAGGCGGTCCGCGAGGTCCTCGATCAGGTAGTCGCCGCGCACGCGGTACTTCCCGTTGCCGAGCGGCTCGACCTCCATCCGCTCGCGGTCGAACTCGTCCTGGATCTGCCCGAAGAGCTCCTCGGTGATGTTCTCGAGGAACACGATTCCCGATGCGCCGCCGTACTCGTCGATCACGACGGCCATGTGCGTCCTCGTCTCGAGGAACTGGTTGAGGAGATTCTCGACCGTCGTGTTCTCGGGGACGAAGAGGATGTCGCGCCGGAGATCTGTGAGCGGCCGTCCCGGCCCGCGGAGCTGGCCGAGGAAGAGGTCCTTGACGTGGATGAAGCCGATCGTGTTGTCGAGGCTTCCGTCACAGAGCGGATAACGCGTGTGGCCGGCGGTGCGGATCGTCTCGAGGTTCTCCTCGATGCTCCGTTTCGTCGAAAGAATCACGACGTCCGTGCGTGGGACCATGATCTGCCGCGCGGTCCGGCGCCGGAACTGGAAGACGCCCTGAATGATCTCGAGGTTCGGCTCGGAGAGGACACCCGCCTCTCCGGAGTGCGCCAGGATGAGCCGGAGCTCTTCCTCCGAATGCGCGATCTCCCCTTCCGTCGCCGGGCGCATACCGATCGCGCGGAGAACGAGGTTCGACAGCCCGTTCAGCAGCCAGATGGCGGGAAACATGACGTAGTAGAAGAAGCTGAGGAGGTGCGCGATCCAGAGCGACATCGCGACCGGCTTCCGGATCGCGACGCTCTTCGGAGCGAGCTCGCCGAAGACGATGTGGAGGACCGAGATGATCGTGAAGGCGATCGTCGCGGAGATGCTGTGGGCGACGGCTTCGGAGAACGTGCCGAAGCGCGCGAGGGCCGGTTCGATGAGGCGCGCGAAGGCGGGCTCGCCGATCCATCCGAGGGCCAGGGAGGCGAGCGTGATGCCGAGCTGCGTCGCGGAAAGGTACGCGTCGAGGTTTCGGGTCAGCCGCAGCGCCATACGCGCGCGGCGGTTCCCGCTCGCGGCGAGCTCCGCGAGCTGCGTGGATCGGACCTTGACGATCGCGAACTCTGCGGCGACGAAATAGCCGTTCGCGAGCACGAACAGCGCGGCGAGGAAGAGATAGAGCGCAGTCATCGGTGCGTGCCCGTTCCCGGACACGAGGGCGCCGCGCATTGTATCAATCGGGTTCGGGGCAGCCGCGCGCGTTCAGCTACGTCCCGGTCATCACGCTCACGTTCAATTCGGCTCGGGCCCCCGGAGGGGCCAATGGCGGCGCCCCTCCAGGGCGCAATCGTGTGATCCGCGTTGGTCCGGTGGTTCCGGCCCTCTGGGCCGTCACCACCGCTACCCTCCTCCGCGCCTCCGGCGCCGCTCGCGAGCGTTATCCCTTTCGCTCCAGCCGCCCCTCGACCCACAACCGGCGGACGAGGACGAGAGCCGTGGCGAGGAGCGGCTCCGCGACGAGAGCGCCCAGCAGCCCGAAAACGAGCGTGAGCGCCGGAACCATCACGATCGTGAGGAGCGGAGGAACCTCGGCGCGGTTCTCGAGAAGGAGCGGCGTGAGCACGTTTCCTTCGAGCTGCTGGACGACGATGAAGAGGACGAGGACGATGACCGCCTTCTGCGGGGAGTCGAGCAGGGCCATGCCGATCGCCGGGATCGCCGAAACGATCGGGCCGAAGAACGGAATCAGCTCGAGCACGCCGGCGATGACGCCGAGGAGGATCGCGGCGCGGACGCCGATCAATCCGAGTGCCGTGCCGACGACCAGGCCGATGATCACCATCGCGATCAGCCGCGCGACCACCCACTGCTTCAGCGTCGCCGCCACCGCGTGCATGACGTCCGCGGCCTCGTCACGCCCGCGCGGCGGAAGGAGCCGGAGCGTTCCGCGGAAGTAGAAGTCCGGCGCGATCGCGTAGAAGAGCATGATGAAGAGGAAGACGACGAAGCCGGTGAGGATGTTGACCGTCGCCGCCGCCATCGGAAAGAGCATGCGCCGCAGCTCGCCGAGGTTGTCCGTGACGGTGCGGCGAAGACCTTCGCGCGTCTGCTGCGCCTGCCGCGTCTGTTCGGCCTGCGCCGCGCCGCCTCTCGCGGCGCGCCGGGTCTGCTCGCCGACGGCCGCGCCGATCGTCCCGTCGGGAAGGCCGGCCGAGCGTTCGGCGCGGTCGAGGAGCGACGGCAACTCCTCTCGAATCTCGCGGAACTGCTTCTGAAGCGTCGGAGCCAGGGCCGCGCCGGCCGCGACGAGTCCTCCCAGAATCGCGGCGAGAACGAGTGTCGCGCCGAGAGCCCGCGGGACGTGGAGGCGCTCGAGGCGCGTCGCGGCGGCCGCGAGGAGAATGCCGAAGAGGATCCCGAAAAACGTCACGATGACGATCGCGCGGACGTCCCAGAGCAGCCGCAGCGCGAGCCAGACTGCCGCGACGATGGCGATCGTGCGGAGCACGTCCGCGCTCGTCCACCCGCGCGAGGGAGGTGTAGGACGTTCCGATGGGTCCGGCATCCGCCCGGGAGCCCGAGCAACGATGGTGCCCGGATCGCCGGTCAGGAGCTGGCGAGGGCCTCGTCGAGAGTCCGCCAGAAGCGCGGATACGACTTGCCGACGACTTGTTCGCGCTCGATCGTGACGCCGCCGCGCGCGAGGCCGGCGATCGCGAACGCCATCGCGATCCGGTGGTCCTCGTGCGTGTCGATCACGGCCTCTTCGCCACTCCAGCCGGGCTCGATGCGGAGACCGTCGGCGCGCTCCTCGACGCGCGCGCCGAGCTTGCGCAGCTCCGACGCGACGACGGCGATCCGGTCCGACTCTTTGATGCGGAGCGTGGCGACGTTCGTGATGTCCACGGGGGAGGTGGCGAGGGGCGCGATCGCGGCGAGCGTCGGGACGATGTCGGGAGTCGCGTTGCAGTCGAACGTTCCGCCCTGGAGTGCCGCGGGGCCTTCGACGCGCGTCTCGTTCTCGCCGCGAACAACGCGCGCTCCCATCGCCTCGAGGATGTCGACAAAGCGCCGGTCGCCCTGGGCCGAGGCGGCGCGGATGTTCCGGACCGTCACGGTTCCACCCGTGGCGGCGGCCGCGGCGAACCAGTAGGACGCCGAGGACCAGTCGCCGTCCACGCGGAACCGGTCGCACGCGAGACGGGAGGCGCGGACGCGAAACAGGCCCGGCTCGTCCTCGGTGACCGTCGCGCCGAACGCCGCGAGTACCTGGGCCGTCACGTCGACGTACGGCCGCGACGAGAGTCCCTCCGTGCGGATCGCGATGCCGTCGGGGAGCGTCGCGCCCGCGAGCATCATCGCGGAGACGAACTGGCTCGAACGGTCTCCTTCGACCTCGACCTCGAAACCGCCACGCATCCGGCGGCCGCGGATCGAGATGGGCGGATAGCCTTCCTTCTCGAGGTACGCGACGTCGGTCTCGAGCATGCGGAGCGCGTCGACGAGCTCACCGATCGGCCGCTCGTGCATGCGCGCGTCGCCTTTGAGGATGAACCGTCCCGGCGTGAAGGCGAGCCACCCCGTGAGGAAGCGCATCGCCGTCCCCGCGTTGCCGACGAAGAGCTCGACGTCGTTCGCGGACATCGTCCGCCGCGGGCCGATGGTCAGCCCGTCGCGAAACGAGCCGCTGACGTCGAATCCGATCTTGCGGAGCGCGTCGGCCATATAGCGCGTGTCATCGGCGTCGAGCAGATCCGTGACGGTCGTCTCGCCCTCGCTCATCGCAGCGAGCAGAAGCGCGCGGACGCTCACCGATTTCGACGCCGGCGCGTCGATGGTTGCGTTGAAGGGGGTGTGCTTGTCGATGGTTTTCATTTCGTAGTCAGTAGTCAGTAGTCAGTAGTCAGTAGCTAGTCGCTAGTCGCTAGTCGCCAGGACAGGAAATCACAAACCAGACCGCACGTCATCCCGAGCGTAGCGAGGGATCAGGGTCGGGCGGGACGGGCCTGATCGGAGCAGCGTCGTTCGGCGAAGGGACGAAGACTCGCTCATCCGCCGATATACGTTGCCCGTCCCGCGCATCCCGCCCGTCCCTGATCCCTCGCTACGCTCGGGATGACGCGACCAGCGACAACTAGCGACTGAACTCCAGCACCATCCCGTCGTACGCGAGCCGCACGCCCTCGGGGAGCGTCGCGTCCACCGTCGCGTGGTCGACGTCGTGACTGAGGTGAATGAGGTACGTCGTCGCGGCGCCGATGCGCTGCGCGACCTCGACCGCCTCCTCGATGATGAAGTGCGTCGGATGCGGCGGCCCGACGCGGAGGCCGTCGAGCGCGAGGACTTCGAGGCCTTCGAGCAGAGCCATCGATTCGTCCGGGATCCCGTTCGTGTCGGTGATGTAGGCGAACGGGCCGATGCGCCATCCGAGAATCGTCCACTCGCCGTGCCGGACGGGAATCGGCACGATGTCGATCCCCTCGTGCACGAACGCTTCTTCGACGACGCGGAGGTCGACCTGCGGTTTCCCGCCGCCGATCTGGCTGTTCGGATCCCAGATGTAGCCGAACGCGCGGCGGATCGCGCGCGCGGTCGGCTCGTTCGCGAACGCGACGATCGTCCTCCGCTGAAAGAAGTTGAACGGCCGGATGTCATCCAGTCCCATCAGGTGATCGGCGTGCGAGTGCGTGAAGAGAACGAAGTCGAGGCGGTCGATCGGATAGCGGAGCAGCTGCGTCCGGAGATCGGGGGTCGTGTCGATGAGGAACACCCGCCCCTCCATCTCGATCTTCGCGGACTGGCGGAGGCGCTGGTTGCGCGGATCGTCGGAAGTGCAGATCGCGCAGCGGCAGCCGACGACGGGAACGCCCGTCGAGGTGCCGGTGCCGAGAAACGTCACGCGCACGTCAGGCGACCTCGAAGCTCCACTCGCCCGTCTCCGGCGAGATCGCCAGCGCTTCCTCTCCCTCGAACCAGGCGGGGAGGACGATGACTTCCGGCCGCTCCGGCGGAAGGAGCAGCTTGTGGTGGAAGTGCCCGAAGACGACGACGTCGTGCCCTTCCGCGCGGCGCTCTCGGCCGTAGGCCGCCATGAGCTCGACCGGCAGCCGCGTCTTGTGCTTGAAATTCGATCGCGCGAGCTTCCTCTCGACGCGGTCGACGATCCGCCGCGCGATCCGCTTCGGCACGAGGCGCACGGCGGTCTCCATGACCGGGTTCTTCGAGAACGCGCGCCAGAAGCGGTACGGGATGTCGCGGTCGTTGATCATGTCGCCGTGCACGACGAAATAGCGGCGGGGCCCCGCGCTGACGGCTTCGAAGTCGACGACGCGCGACACGGCCCGCTCCGCCGCCGATCCGCGGACGAAGAAGTCGCGGTTTCCTTCGACCCAAACGACGTCGACGCCGCCGTCGCGCAGCTCGCGGAGCTTCGCGAGGAAGCCATCGACGGCGGGCGTCTGGAACTTGGGATTCCCGATGTAGTAGTGGAAGACGTCGCCATTGAGATAGAGCGCGCGCGGTCCGCGGCGCGCGAGGCGGTCGAGCCAGGCGACCATCCGCCGCTCGTCGCCGGCGCCGAGGCCGACGTGCGAGTCGCCGAAGATCCAGATGCGGCCGTCGCTGCTCATTGGCTCATTTCGTCCCAGGTCGCGCGGAAGACCTCGAGGGCCTCGCGTCCGAACAGACAGAACGTGACGCTCTCGACCGACCGCGCCCGCGGCTCGAACGCGCGCGCCGCGCGCAGCATCGTGCGCGCGCAACGATCGAGAGGATAGCCGAAGATTCCGGCCGAGATGGCCGGAAAAGCGATCGAGCGCGCGCCGAGGCGCTCCGCGCAGTCGAGCGCGGCTGTCGTGGCGTCATGCAGCTTCCGGTCCTCGTCCCCTTCGCCCATCCGCGGCCCCACCGCGTGGATGACCCATTTCGCCTTCAGCGTCCCCGCACCCGTCGCCGCGGCGCCGCCGGTCGGGACGAATCCGATCCGCTCGCTCTCCTCCTGGATCGATGCTCCGCCCCGGCGCACGATCGCCCCCGCGACGCCGCCGCCGTGCTGCAGCGACTCGTTCGCGGCGTTCACGATCACGTCGGCCTCGAGCGTGGTGATGTCTCCTTCGATCAGCTCGATGCGCACGGCGGCCTCACAACCCCTTCGGAAGCTTCGCCCGCGGGTTCTCGTCGTACGCGCTTTCGATCGTGTCGAGCGCGCTCTTCGCGTCATCCGTCATCCGCGCCGGCGCCACGATCTGCACTTTGTAATAGTGGTCGCCGAACCCGCCGTTCTTCCCCTTCTTCACTCCCTTGCCCGTGAGGCGGAAGGTCTGCCCTCCCTGTGTTCCCGGCGGGATCTTCGCGCGGACGGGTCCGTGAATCGTCGGCACCTCGATCTCGCCGCCGCGGATCGCTTCCCCGATCGTGATCGGCACGTCCGTGTGAATGTCGTTCCCCTTCTGCTGAAAGAACGGGTGCGGCCGGACGCGGACGAGCAGCATCAGGTCGCCCGGGGGTCCGCCCGCGACGCCCGCGCTTCCCTTGCCCGGAATCCGGATCCTCTGCCCGTCGCGCACGCCTTCGGGGATCTTCACCTTCACGCTCTCCGGCTGGGCGACGACGCCGCTGCCGCCGCAGCGCGGGCAGACGGAGTTTCCGACGTGGCCGAGGCCGCCGCACTGGGGACACTCGCGCTGACGCGTGATGCCGAGCTGCATCGTCGTGCCGCTGACGGCGTCGCGGAAGTCGATCGTCGTCTCGGCTTCGACGTGGCCTCCCTTGCGCGGCGCGTTCTGGAATCCGCCGCCCGCGGCGCCGCCGAACAGGTCCGAGAAGATGTCGCCGAATCCGCCGCCGGGCCGCGCGGACCGTCTCTGGCCGCCCGCGCGACCGCCGCGCCCGCCGCCGAGATCTCCGAAGTCGAAGTGGAAGCCGGCGAACGGGCCGCCGGGGGCGAAGGGATCGCCGCCGCCGAATGAAAACGCTTCCCGCCCGAGGCGGTCGTACTGCTCCCGCTTCTCCTTGTCCGAAAGGACCGCGTACGCCTCCGACAGCTCCTTGAACTTCGCCTCGGCTTCCTTGTCGCCGGGGTTGACGTCGGGGTGATATTTCCGGGCGAGCTTCCGGTACGCCTTCTTGATGTCCTCTTCGGACGCCTTCTTGTCGACGCCGAGAATGTCGTAGTACGTCCGGTCGGCCATGGGTCAGAATCGAGTCGAGGAAATCGGCTCGACGACACGGTCCATCGCTCGAGCCGTGTGGTAAAAGCATACCGAAAGTTGGTCGCAGTCGTGCATTGACGAAGAGGCCCGCTTCGACCGAACCACGTTTGATGCCATGATCCGATCGTCGATTGTGCGGAACGTCCTCTCGCTCGTTTTGGCGGGCGGTATGGGCGAGCGGCTCTACCCCTTGACGCGCGACCGCGCCAAGCCCGCGGTCCCGTTCGGGGGGCGCTACCGCATCATCGACTTCGCGCTGAACAACTTCATCAACTCCGGTTTCTCGAAGGTCAAGGTCCTCACGCAGTTCAAGTCGAGCTCTCTCATCGAGCACATCACGCGCACGTGGCGCCTGCTGCCGGAGATCGGGCAGTACGTCGAGATCGTCCCGGCGCAGATGCGGAAGGGGCCGTTCTGGTTCCGGGGAACGGCGGACGCCGTCTACCAGAACCTCGAGCTCATCTTCGACGAGCAGCCGGAGCACGTCTGCGTCTTCGGCGGGGACCACATCTACAAGATGGACGTCCTCCAGATGCTCGAGTACCACATCGAGATCGGCGCCGACCTGACGATCGCGACGATCCCGGTGCCGGTCTCGGAGGCGCATCACTTCGGGATCGTGGAGGTCGACGAGAACCACCGCGTCATCGGGTTCGTCGAGAAGCCGAAGTCCGGAGCGAAGACGATCCCCGGCCGGCCCGACATGGTCCTCGCCTCGATGGGGAACTACATCTTCAAGTCGCGGGTGATGATCGACGTTCTCGAGCACAACGCGCTCCGCGACGCGGCGCACGACTTCGGCAAGGAGATCGTCCCGGAGATGTATCCGGAGATGAGCGTCTATGCGTACGACTTCGCCACGAACGTCGTGCCGGGGGAGAACGAGGCGAGCCGCGGCTACTGGCGCGACGTCGGCACGATCGAATCGTATTTCGACGCGGCGATGGACCTGGTCGAGGTCACTCCGACCTTCAACCTCTACAACAACCGCTGGCCGATCCTCTCGGCGAACCTCCAGCTCCCGCCGGCGAAGTTCGTCTTCGCCGACAAGGAGAGCCACCGGATCGGGATCGCGACCGACTCGCTGGTCTGCGACGGCGCCATCATCTCGGGAGGGACGATCAACCGCTCGGTCCTCCATCCGCGCGTGAAGATCAACTCCTACTCGCACGTCGACGAGTCGATCCTGATGGACGGCGTGGACATCGGGCGCCACTCGCGCGTCCGCCGCGCGATCATCGACAAGGGCGTTCACATTCCGCCGAACACGGTCATCGGCTACGATCTCGAGCTCGACCGGCAGCGCTTCACCGTGACCGCTACGGGAATCGTCGTGATCCCGAAGGGCATGGTGCTGCAGGAGCAGCCGGCGCTGGTCCCGGAGACGACATCGTGAGCGACGCGGGCAAGGGCAGAAAAGACGGGCGGGCGATGGACGAGCTGCGCCCGGTGACGATCCGGCCGCACTGGGTCAAGCACGCCGAAGGGTCGGCGCTCATCGAGGTCGGCGACACGCGGGTGCTCTGCACGGCGTCGATCGACGAGAAGGTGCCCCCGTTCCTCCAGCGCAGCGGCAAGGGGTGGGTGACCGCGGAGTACGGGATGCTCCCGCGCGCGACGACCGAGCGGACGCAGCGCGAGGCCGCGCGCGGCAAACAGGGCGGCCGCACGATGGAGATCCAGCGTCTCATCGGCCGCGCTCTGCGTGCCGCGATCGATCCCGAGCTCCTCGGCGAGCGCACCGTGATTCTCGACTGCGACGTCCTCCAGGCCGACGGCGGCACCCGCACGGCCGCGATCACCGGCGCCTTCGTCGCTCTCTCCCTCGCTCTCGCCAGGCACTACCTCGGCAAGCGCCTCGCGAGCTGGCCGATCCGCGAGTACGTCGCCGCCGTCTCCGTGGGCCTCGTCGGCGGCGTGTCGATGCTCGACCTCAACTACGAAGAAGACTCCCGCGCCGACGTCGACATGAACGTCATCGCCACCGAGAAGGGGCGCTTCGTCGAGCTGCAGGCGACGGCGGAGAAGGGGAGCTTCGGCGACGACGAGCTCGAGACGCTCCTCGCGCACGCGCGCGGCGGGATCGCCGCTCTCGTCGAGAAGCAGCGTGAGATCGTCGGCCCGGTCATCGCCGAAGTCGAGGCGTTCGCGTTCGAGCGGCTCAACCGGAAATTCCGGTAGAGTCGTCGCGGCTAGTCGATCATCCCCGTGAGGGGACTCGAGGCGGTGGCGTAGAGCTTCCGCTCGATGCGGCCGGAGCGGAATGCGAGACGTCCCGCGCGGACGGCGAGGTTCATCGCGGTCGCCATCGCGACCGGATCCTTCGCGCCGGCGATGCCGGTATTCATCAGGACGGCGTCCGCGCCGAGCTCCATCGCGAGGGCCGCGTCGGACGCGGTGCCGACGCCCGCGTCGACGATGAGCGGGACGTTCGCGAACTCCCGGATGATCCGGAGGTTCGCGGGATTCCGCACGCCGAGTCCCGATCCGATCGGGGCGGCGAGCGGCATGACTGCCGAGCACCCCATGTCCTCGAGCTTCCGGCAGGCGACCGGGTCATCATTGATATAGGGGAGAACCGTGAATCCATCCTTGAGGAGGACCTCGGCCGCCTGGAGAGTCTCGGGGACGTCGGGGAAGAGCGTCTTCTGGTCGCCGATGACCTCGAGCTTGATCCAGTCGGAGAGGCCGACCTCGCGCGCCAGGCGCGCGTAGCGGATCGCCTCCTCGGCCGTGAAGCAGCCGGCCGTGTTCGGGAGGATCCAGTACTTCTTCCGGTCGAGGTGATCGAACAGGCGCGGCTGATTCGGATCCGCGACCGAAGTCCGCCGGACCGCGACGGTGACGATCTCCGCCCCCGACGCCTCGATCGCCTCGGCCATCAGCTCCATCGTGGCGTACTTGCCGGTGCCGACGATCAGGCGCGAGGTGAACTCCCTCCCTCCGAGAACGAAGGGATCGGCGTGGACTTTCGGTTCGACGACGGTGGACATGGACCCTCCTCGGTCGCTCGCAACGTGAAGCGCATGGCGAATCTTCCGACGAAAAGTGTCGCCATGCGCGGCGTGCCCGAAGGGCGCCGGAGAGTACCCGGGGGCGCGCGCGAAGGGCGCCGGAGAGTAGCCGGGGGCGCGCGCGAAGCGCGCCGCCCCCGGAACTCCGCGAGTATCGCGATTCGCGCCGCGCCAGCGGCGCGGGACATCCGGCGCCGTTTCACGGCGCAAGATCATTGGTCACGCACACGTCCGGGGGCAGCACGCCCTACGGGCGCGCGCCCCCGGCTATTTTCCGGCGCCCTTCGGGC
>JBOGJQ010000377.1:0-5260 GCA_050745405.1 Thermoanaerobaculia bacterium
GCGTACATCTGCGGCGAGGAGACGGGTCTCATCGAATCGGTCGAAGGGAAGCGCGGGCAGCCGCGCGTGAAGCCGCCGTTCCCGGCCGTCGTGGGCGTCTTCGGCGGCCCGACGGTCGTGCAGAACGTCGAGACGCTCGCCTGCGTGCCGCTCATCCTGAAGAACGGCGCCGGCTGGTTCAAGGGAATCGGCATCCCGAAGAACACGGGGCCGAAGCTCTATTGCATCTCCGGTCAGGTGCGGAAGCCGGGCGTCTACGAGTTCCCGATGGACGTCAGCCTGAAGGAGCTCATTTTCGAACACGCCGGCGGCATTCCGGACGACCGGAAGCTCAAGGCGGTCATCCCCGGAGGCGCCTCGGCGCCGATGCTCGCCGCGGACGAGATCGATCTGCCTCTCACGTTCGATGCGCTGATGAAGGCGGGATCGATGCTCGGGTCGGCCGCGATCATCGTCCTCGACGAGACGACGTGCATCGTCGAGGCGACGTGGCGTCTCGCGAAGTTCTTCGCGCACGAGTCGTGCGGGCAGTGCACGCCGTGCCGCGAGGGGACGAACTGGCTCGAGAGCATCCTGTGGCGCCTCGAGAACGGAGGCGGCCGGCAGGAAGATGCCGACCTGCTGCTCGACATGTCGGACAACATCGGCGGGAAGTCGCTCTGCGCTCTCGGCGACGCCGCGATCGGGCCGGTGATCTCGTCGGTCCGGAAGTTCCGCGACGAATACGTCCACCACGTCGAGCACAAGAGCTGCCTGCCGGGGACGCGGACGTACCGGTCGAAGAAGTACGCCGTCGCGCACTAGTATGGAGTGCGGCAGCTTCGCTACCGCACTCCAAAATGCGTCTCCTCGTCGACCGCCCGGCACCTCTTCTCGACGCGCTCGAGGCGCTTCTGCCCGGCGCGTCGCGGACGACGCTCCGCCAGATGCTGCGCGCCGGCCGCATCCGCGTGAACGGGGAGCTCGAAAGAGAGGCGCGCCGCGAGCTCCGCGCGGGCGACGTCGTCGAAGTCGCGCGGAAGGAACATCACGCGCTTCTCCCTCCGGACGTCGCGCTTCTCTACGAGGACGATCACCTCCTCGTCGTCGTGAAGCCCGCCGGCCTGCTCACCGTCGCAACCGAAGCGGAGCGGGAGCGAACGCTCCAGTCGTACCTGAACGCGTTTCTGCGCGCCAGGGGGAAGCGCGAGAGGGTCCACGTCGTCCACCGCCTCGACCGCGACACCTCCGGCGTCCTCGTCTTCGCGCGCAGCTACGAGGTTCGCGAGGCCCTGAAGGAGCGCTTCGCCGCGCACGACATCGAACGCGTCTACGCCGCGGTCGTCGAGGGCATTCCCGATCCCGCCGCCGGGACGATCCGGTCGCACCTCTGGGAAGGCCCCGATCTTCGTGTGCGGAGCGTCGACCCGCGCGCGTATCCGAACGCCCGGCGGGCGGTGACACACTACCGGACCGTGGAGGCGGCGCGGGGCTATGCCCGCCTCGAGGTCACGCTCGAGACGGGGCGGAAGAACCAGATCCGCGTTCATCTCGCCGAAGCCGGGCACCCGGTAGCGGGGGACGCGCGCTATGGCGCGAAGACGGACCCGATCGGGCGGCTCGCGCTGCACGCGGAGCGCCTCGGGTTCGTCCATCCGATAACGGGGAAGGAATTGACGTTTCTGGCGCCTCTGCCGGACGCGTTTCATTTGGCGGGCTGAACCGTTGTTGGCGGGCTCGAAAGTCGCATAGGATGCCCGCCGACATCGATACCAAGGAGAGGTTTATGAAAAAAGTCGTGCTCCTCGTGGCGCTTCTCGCCCTTCTCGTCCCCGCGGCCGCGTCCGCGCAGGAAATGTCGCCCCAGATGGAGCGCGTGTTCGACGACGTGACGCGGCTCCAGGCGACCCTGGTCGACGTGAGCTCCGATCACGACTTCAGCGACGCCGTGTGGCGCACGGTGGTCAACGAGGCGAACATGCTCGCGAACCGCATCTTCGCCGGAACGCGCGGGTGGCGTGCCGAATCGGCCGACGCCGCACGCGAGCTCCGGACGCACGTGCGCGAGATGCGTCAGTCGGCGCTGGCCGGAAACGAGGCCGAGGCGAAGGAGCACGCCCGCCTGGCCCTGCCGTTCGCGAACACGATCGCGGGACGGATCCGGTCGTAGGCGCTGGTCCGTCGTTCGTAGCTGGTAGCTGGTAGCTGGTAGCTGGTAGCTGGTAGCTAGTACGTTCGTTCGTTCGTTCGCCTTACCACAGCGCTGTCATCCTGAGCGAGGCGGGGCGGGCGGGTGTGAGCGAAGGATCTCCTCAGTCGCGTCTCAATCCGGCAGAGTCTCGAGACTGAGTCGCAGCTGAGGAGATCCTTCGTCGCTTCGCTCCTCAGGATGACGACGCTTCCTTATCGCATGACATCGTCCCGGCGACCGGCGACCGGCGACCCGCGACCCGCGACCAGCTACCAGCTACCAGCGACTACCCCTGGAACACGACCGCGACCGGTCCCTCGTCCTTGTAGATCGTCTCGACGAAGCGGATCGTGTTCGTCTTCAGGGACATGAAGATGGACGAGACGCGCAGGCCGCCGGCGAAGAAGCGGACGCCGCGCAGCAGCTCGCCGTCGGTCACGCCGCTCGCGGCGAAGATGATGTCTTTGCCCGACGCCAGCTCGTCCGTGTCGTAGAGCTTCCGCGAGTCGGTGAGCCCGACTTCGCGGAGGCGGTCCTCCTGCCATTTCTCGAGCGGCCGGAGACGCGCGTGGATCCGGCCGCTCAGGCAGCGCATCGCGGCCGCGGTGATCACGCCCTCCGGCGCGCCGCCCGTTCCCATGGCGCAGTGAATGCCGGTGCCGCGGACGGCGGCGGCGATGCCGGCCGACAGGTCGCCGTCGGGAATGAGCTTGATGCGCGCGCCGACTTCGCGGATCTGCGCGATGAGGTCCGCGTGCCGGTCGCGGTCGAGCACGACCACCGTCAGCTCGTCGACGTCGCGCCCGAAGGACTTCGCGAGTGCCCGAAGGTTCTCTCCCGGCGACTTCTCGAGGCTCACCTGGTCGGCGCCGACCGGGCCGACGACGAGCTTCTCCATGTAAATGTCGGGGGCGTGGAGCAGCCCTCCCTTTTCCGAGGCGGCGAGGACGGCGATGGAGTTCGGCGCGCCGAGAGCGCAGAGGTTCGTCCCCTCGAGCGGATCGACGGCGATGTCGACCTCCATGTGGGAGTCGTCGCCGCGTCCGACCTCCTCGCCGGTGTAGAGCATCGGCGCCCGGTCGCGCTCTCCCTCGCCAATCACGATCCGGCCGCGCATCCTGAGCCCGTTGAGCTCCTCGCGCATGGCCTCGACCGCGACCTGGTCGGAGTGACGGCGGTTGCCGTACCCCATGGTGCGCGCGGCCGCAATCGCGGCCTTCTCCGTCGCGCGCAAGAATCCGAGTTCGATGCTGGACTCCATCTCCTCCTCAGACGCGCTTGCGCGCTGCTTCGGCTTCCTCTTCCCGGCGCGCCGCCTCGGCCGCCGGCATCGGCGGGTTGTACGACGGGATTCCCGTGACCGCCTCGCCGATGATCAGGTTGTGGATGTCGTGCGTCCCCTCGTACGTCTTCACCGACTCGAGGTTGAGCATGTGACGGATGATCGGATACTCGTCCGAGATGCCGTTCGCGCCGAGAATGTCGCGCGCGACGCGGGCACACTCGAGCGCGATGTTCACGTTGTTCATCTTCCCCATCGAGATGTGTTCGGGACGGATCCGGCCCGAGTCCTTGAGGCGCCCGAGCTGCAGCGCCAGGAGCTGCCCCTTGGTGATCTCCGTGATCATCCACGCGAGCTTGTTCTGGACGAGCTGATGGGCGGCGATCGGCTGCCCCGCGAACTGGATGCGCTGCTTCGCGTAATTGAGGGCCGTGCTGTAGACCGCCATCGCCGCGCCGACGCCGCCCCACGCGATCCCGTACCGCGCCTGCGAGAGGCAGCCCAGCGGGTGCTTCAGCGACCCCGTCTTCGGCAGCAGGTTCTCCGCGGGGATCCGGCAGTCCTCGAAGAAGAGCTGCGAGGTCACCGACGCGCGCAGCGAGAATTTTCCCATGTGGTACGCCGTCGAGAACCCCGGCGTGTCTTTCTCGACGAGGAACCCCTTGATCCCCTCGTCCGTCTTCGCCCAGACGACCGCCACGTCGGCGATCGACCCGTTCGTGATCCACGACTTCGCGCCGTTGAGAACCCACGAGTTGCCGTCCTTGCGGGCGTGCGTCCGCATTCCGCCGGGATTCGATCCGAAATCGGGCTCGGTCAGCCCGAAGCAGCCGATCGCCTGCCCGGAGCCGAGCTTCGGGATCCACTCGTCCTTCTGCTCCTGCGATCCGTACTGGTAGATCGGGTACATCACGAGACTCGACTGGACGGAGACGAACGAGCGGAGGCCCGAGTCGCCGCGCTCGAGCTCCTGCATGATGAGACCGTAGGCGACGTTGTTCAGGCCGGGGAGGCCGTACTCGCTGATTGTCGAGCCGAACAGCCCCATCTCCGCCATTTTCGGGACGAGGTGCGCGGGAAATTTCTCGTGGCGATGCGCGTCCTCGATGATCGGAAGGACCTCGTCGTCCACGAAGTCGCGGACGGTCTGCCGGACCATCAGCTCGTCTTCGGAAAAGAGGGAATCGATCTCGAGGTAATCAACACCGGGGAAGTTGCTCACGGGAGGGCTCCTTGGTCGTTGCGTCGGGCGGGATCATATACTCCCCGCGCATGACGAAGAAAATCGCCGTCGTTCCCGGCGACGGGATCGGACCCGAGGTCATCGACGCCGGGATGAAAGTCCTCGAGACGATCAACGCCGAGGAGCGCCTCGGACTCGAGTTCGTCCACTTCGGCTGGAACGCCGACACCTATCTCGCGACCGGCGTCTCGATGCCGCCCGGCGCCATGGACGACCTTCGCGAGAACTATGCTGCCGTCTACCTCGGCGCGTTCGGCGATCCCCGCGTCCCCGACATGAAGCACGCCGCCGACATCCTCCTCGGCATGCGCTTCCAGCTCGACCTCTACGTCAACTACAGGCCGGTGAAACTCCTCGACGAGAGGCTCTGCCCCCTCAAGAACAAGAAAATCGGCGACGTCGATTTCGTGATCTTCCGCGAGAACACCGAGGGGCTGTACGTCGGGATGGGGGGGAACTTCAAGAAGGGCACGGGCGAGGAGATCGCGATTCAGGAAGACGTTTCGACGCGGAAAGGCGTCGAGAGGATCATCCGCTACGCGTTCGAGTTCGCGAAGAACAGCGG
>JBOGJQ010000378.1:0-13199 GCA_050745405.1 Thermoanaerobaculia bacterium
CCGGCGTCCTGCGGACGCCGATGGGATCGCCTCGAACGCGGGAGTGACGCTCTCACGGTCTCCCGTTCGAAGTCGCGATCGTGCCCGCGCTACCACGCCTCCCGATGGACCCCGCGCACGGCGCGTCCGGACGGATCCGCGCCCGCCGCGAGCTCGCCCATCCACGCGAGCGCCTCGGGCGTGCTGCAGGCGACCGACGCGCCGCCCGGAACCGTCCGCGCGCAATCCTCGAGCGGGAAGTACTCCGTGAAAATCGTCCGATAGAGATAAGCCTCCTTCGTCGGCGGTGTGTTGTGGGGAAACCGGAAGCGCGCGTTCGTCAGGTCGCGATCCGAAACCTGCTCGTCGGCCCACGACCGGAGGGAATCGATCCAGCCGTAGCCGACACCATCCGAGAACTGCTCTTTCTGCCGCTTCACGATTCCGTCGGGGAGCGCGTCCGCGAAGGCGTCGCGGAGGAGTTGTTTCTCGATCCGGCCGCGGCCGGCCATCTTCGCCTCCGGATCCATCCCCATCGCCACGTCGAGGAATTCCTTGTCGAGAAACGGCACGCGCGCCTCGACGCCCCACGCCGCCATCGCCTTGTTCGCGCGAAGGCAGTCGTACAGGTGGAGGCGGTCGAGCTTGCGGATCGTCTCGTCGTGAAACGCGCGCGCGTCGGGCGCGCGGTGGAAGTAGAGATACCCGCCGAAGATCTCGTCCGAGCCTTCGCCCGAGAGGACCATCTTGATGCCCATCGCGCGGATGCGCCGCGCCATGAGATACATCGGCGTGGCGGCGCGGATCGTCGTGACGTCGTAGGTCTCGAGGTGGTGGATGACGTCGGCGACGGCGTCGAGACCTTCGCGGACCGTGAACTGGAATGCGTGATGGACGGTGCCGAGGTGATCGGCGACCTCGCGCGCGGCGAGAAGATCGGGCGAGCCGTCGAGGCCGATCGAGAACGAGTGGAGCCGCGGCCACCATGCCGGCGCGCGTCCGTCCTCCTCGATCCGCGTCGCGGCGAACTTCGCCGCGCACGCCGCGATGACCGACGAGTCGAGACCGCCGGAGAGGAGCACTCCGTACGGAACGTCGCTCATGAGCTGCCGCCGCACCGCCGCCTCCATCGCGTCGCGGAGCGTGGCCGGATCGGCCGGGCGGCCGGCGACCGTCTCGTAAGTCCGCCACGGTCGCGCGTACCACGGCCGGACGACGCCTTCTTCGCTGTCGAGCAGGTGGCCCGGCGGAAACTCCTCGACCGAGCGGCAGACCGGGACGAGCGCTTTCATCTCGGACGCGACGAAGAGGTTCCCGTGCTCGTCGCGACCGGTGTAGAGGGGAACGATGCCGAGGTGATCGCGCGCGATGAGATAGCGGTTGCGCTCGCGGTCGTAGAGGACGAAGGCGAAGATGCCGTTCAGCTCGTCCAGGAAATCGGCGCCGCGCTCGCGATAGAGGGGGAGGATGATCTCGCAGTCGGAGTCCGTCTGAAAATCGTACGGCGCGCGCAGCGCGTGCCGCAGCTCGCGGTGGTTGTAGATCTCGCCGTTCACGGCGAGAACGTGCGTGCCGGCGGCATTGCGGAGGGGCTGCGCGCCGTGGACGACGTCGACGATCGCGAGGCGCTCGTGCGCGAGGATCCCGCGCTCGCACGATTCGATGCCCGACCAGTCGGGGCCGCGGTGGCGCATGAGGCGCGACAGGCGGAGCGCGGTCGCGCGAAGCCCCGCCGCGTCGCTGCGGATGTCGAGGATGCCGAGAATGGAGCACATGGTGGTCTTTGCCTTCTTTCTCCGAACACGAAAAAGGCTCCCCGGCGAACCGGGGAGCCTCGTGTGCTCGATCTGCTTTTTGGCTATGGCGCCGTCAGAGCAGCAATCCCCCCGGTCCGCTGGGCCGCAGCGGATTGGAATTGGGATTGGTGCGATTGAGGCGCGTCATGGCGTCCCGTGAGTATCGGGGAGGGGGGCGTTGGTGTCAATGGGGTCGAAGGGATGGGACGGATGGGACGGATGGGACGGATGCGCTGTACTCTTCCGCCCGTCCATGCCCATGACCATCGTCACCCTAGACACGATCGACGAGGACCAGATCCTCGCGACCTTCAACGACGCGTTCGCCGATTACTTCGTGCCGCTCGTGCTCGACCGGATGCGCTTCGAGCGGATGCTGCGCCGGCGCGGCTATCGCGGCGATCTTTCCGTCGGTGCGGTGCGCGACGGGAAGCTCGTCGGCGTCTCGCTGACCGGCTTCGGGTCGTGGAACCGCACGACGACGGGATACGGCTCCGGAACGGGAGTCGTTCCCGAGGCAAGAAACGAGGGGCTGGCAGGCCGGATGATCCTCCGCGCGGCGGCGCTCGCCGCCGAGGCCGGGGCGTCGCGGTACGTCCTCGAGGTGATCCAGCAGAACGAGCCGGCGCGCCGCGCCTACGAGCGGAGCGGCTTCCGCGTCGCGCGCGAGCTCCTCTGCTGGACGCTCGATGCCGCTCCGCCGGCGGGGACTCCGGCGGTCACGCTGGATGCGCTGCCGGGATTCGACCCGCCGCCGGGTCTCGGGAGCTGGACGCCGTCGTGGCAGAACTCGAACGAATCGCTCGCTCGCGCCTCCGAGCCCCTGCTCACATTCATCGCGAGCGAACGCTCGCACGTCGTCGGCTTCGCCGTTCTTTCACCCGAGAGCGGCGACCTGCCGCAGTTCGCCGTTCACCCCGATCGGAGAAGGACGGGGATCGGCCGCGCACTGGTGGCCGCGGCGCGCGCCGCTTCGGCGCACCCTCTCCGCATCATCAATACCGACGCGCGCGCCACCGAAACGACCGCCTTTCTCCGCGCCCTCGGCGCGCAGCCGGCGTTCTCGCAGTTCGAGATGGTGCTGGCGAACGCCGCGTGCGGGCGCGCCGTCGCGGCGCGCACCCCCTGAAGGAATGACGTTGGCGCCCGGGGCTCGCGGCGAGACCCCTCGCTTCGCTCGGGGCAGGCGCCGCGGCCACATTGTGGGCGCACCTGCCCTGAACCGGCCGCTGGCGAACGCTGCTGTTCGGATTCGGACATCCGGCGACTCGTAAGTCGTTGCGGCGGCAGCGCCGCGGCGCGGCACTCCGGTTGAATTCGCTGACGCCATGGATCGCATTCTCCAGGACATCCGCTACGCGCTCGCCTCGATCCGCCGCCGTCCCCTCGTTGCCGGCGCCGTCATTCTCACGCTCGGCCTCGGCATCGGCGCGAACGCCGCGATGTTCCGCGCGTTCAGCGCCGCGTTCCTCCGTCCGCTCCCGTTCGCGAACGAGGAGCGCCTCGTCCGGATCTATCTCTCGGATCCCGCGCGCGACACGAACCTCTCGCCCCGAGCGGACGTCTTCCTCGCCGTCCGCGAACGGGCGCGCAGCTTCGCCGCCGTCGCGGGACAGCGATTCAACGACTTCACCGCGCTCATCGGCCGCGCCGAGCCGCAGCGCATCGCGGGGATCGAGGTTTCGGAAGGATGGGCATCGACTCTCGGCATCCAGCCGATCCTCGGCCGCACGTTCACTCCGGCCGAGGAGCGCGACGGGTTCGCCGCGGGCGTCGCTCTCATCGCGCACGAGACGTGGCGGACCCGGTTCGGCGGTGACCCCGCGGTCGTCGGCACGTCGATGACGCTCAATGGATCGCCGTTCACGGTGGTCGGCGTTCTGCCGCCAGGACTGCGATTCCCGTACGAGGCGGAGGTGTGGGTGCCCGCGCGATTCGACCGGCAAATGGATGCGACATGGGGGATCAACATCGTCGCCCGGTTGCGGGACGGGGTGACCCACACGACGATGGCCGCGGAGCTCGAGCGGCTGTCGAGCGAGATCCCGGAGGTGAAGGCGCAGCCGGGGCTGACGCTCACGGGGATGCCGCTCCGCGAAGTGCTCGTCGACGATGACGGCCCGGTTCTCGTCGCCGTCACAATCGCAGTCGCGTTCCTTCTTCTTCTCGTGACGCTCAACGTCGCGAACCTCCTCGTCGCCCATTCCCTCTCGCGGAGTCGCGAGTTCGCGATCCGCACCGCGCTCGGCGCGGGATTCGTCCGCCACTTCCGACAGACCGTGACCGAGGGGCTCGTGCTCGCGGTCGCGGGAGCAATCGTCGGGCTGGGGATCGCCTTGTCGGCGAGCGGATTCATCGAGCTCCTCCTCCCCTCCGACTTCAGTTACGTACTCGAGACCGTACCTTTCGACTGGCGCGTCGTCGCATTCACGTTCGGGATTGCCGCGGCGGCCGGGTCCATCTTCGGAGCGATCCCGGCGCTGAGAGTCGCGCGCCGCGATCCGGCCGCGCTCCTGACCGCGGGCGGCGAGCGTTCGGGAGACCTCCCGTCGCGCGGTCGCTTCACGGCAGTCGTGAGCATCGCGCAGATCGCGCTCGCGCTCGTGCTGCTGTCCGGCGCCCTCGCGATGATGCGCGACGTCGCGCGCCGTGCCGAGCGCGACCTCGGCTACGACGCCGCGGGCCTCCTCACGCTGAACGTCGTTCTGCCGCAGGAGACGTATCCGGCGCGGGCCGACCGCGATGCCTTCTTCGACGAGCTCGCCCGCCGTCTCGAATCGGTTCCCGGCGCGGTTGCGGGGACCGTCAATCTCTTCCCCGCCGCGGGACAGGGATCGATCCTCTCGCGCATCGAGGCCGAGGGCCTCGCGTTCGACGACAGCGCGCCGCTTCTCGCGCACAACCGGATGATCCACGGGAATCTGATGCAAGCGCTCGCGCCGCGGGTCCTCCGCGGCCGTCTCATCACGGCCGCGGAGACGCGTCGCGGTGACCGCGTGGCGGTGATCAGCCGCTCCCTCGCCGGCGCGGTGTGGCCGGACGGCGATCCGCTCGGCCGGAAGATCCGGGCGTCGCGTGCCGAAGACGCGCCGTGGCTCGAGGTCGTTGGCGTCGTCGACGATCTCGAGGAGTTCTATGGCGAGCACGAACGCTCGATCTGGCAACCGGTGAAGCTGTACACGGACATCCCTCTCGCCGCGCAGATGGTGATCGTGGCGCGCGTCGCGCCCGGGGCCGCGTTCGACGCGGTCGTTCCGTCGGTCCGCGACGCCGTTCACGCGATCGACCCCTCGCTCGCGGTGTTCGACGTCTTCACGGCCGAGGAGCTGTGGGCTCAGTCTCTCGCCGGACGGCGGTCGGCGAGCACGCTTACGGCGGCGTTCGCTCTGTTCGGCCTTCTGATCGCCGCAGTCGGGATTTACGCCGCGATGGCGTTCGCGATGAGCCGCCGCGCGCGCGAGATCGCGATCCGGATGACGCTCGGCGGGACGCGTGCCGTGCTCGTGCGACGCTTTCTCGGCCGCTCGGTCGCGCTGATCGCCGCCGGGACGGTTCTGGGCATAGCGGGCACGGCCGTGCTCGGCCGCGCGTACGGCAGCGTCATCGCCGGCGAGGACCTGCTCTCGGCGGGCGCGGTGACGGCCGCGGCGTCCGTGCTCGCTTCGGTCGCGCTCGTCGCGTCGTGGCTCCCGCTCCGCCGTGCCGTGCGCGCCGATCCCGCCACGGTGCTGCGCGCCGAGTGATCCGAGTTGCCATTAGTCGAGTGATCCACGTCACGCGCCCCGCCCCGTATGCGACATAAAGAGAGGAGGCCCACTTTGAAGGAGGCCTCCCTATGCGGAAATTTGCCCCGCTCCTCGTAGCCCTCGTTGCTACGCTCGCTCAGGCCCAGGACCTGCCGGTCGTGGAAGAGACCATCGTTCTCGAATCCGAACGGCCCGAGGCGTGGGCGATGAAGTACTTCGCCGGCGTGACGCTGCTCACGGCCGGCCTGCCGCCGGAGGCCCGGGCGCCCGGATCGTTTTCGGTGGCCTTCGAGCTGATCACGATCCCGCAGCTCAGCGAGCGGCAACGCACGGTCGGATTCAACGGAATCAAGGAAGAGGATCTCGATAAGCTCCCGCTCATGGGACGCGGGCGGATCATCGTGGGACTGCCGCTGGGGCTCGAGGCGACTCTCGGCTGGGTTCCGCCGCTCGAGATCCGAGGTGTCGAGTCGAACCTCGTCTCCGGCTCGCTCGCGCGCGCGTTCGCCGTCGGTGCCGCGACGGACGTCTGGCTCCGCGCGTTCGCCCAGACGGGAGACGTCGAGGGGTCGTTCACCTGCTTCGACGAAGTCCTCGCGTTTCCGCCGACCTCGCCGGGAAATCCCTTCGGGTGCGAGGAGCTCTCCTCGGACGTCTACTCCGTCGATTACTTCGGCGGCGAGGTCGGAATCGCGCGGCAGCTCCGCGCGGTGACCGCGCCGCGCGTCCATCTCGCTCTGCTGGCCGCGAACACCGACACGGAGTTCCAGGTCGACGCGATCCGGTCGGGATTCCTCGACCGGACGCTTCTGCTGCACGAGGGCTCGATCGTGGCGGCGACCGCCGGGGCGTCGTGGTCGCTTCCCGGAGGACTCGGCGCCGGCCTCGAGGTCGTCTGGGTTCCCCTCGAGATCCGGCGGCCGGAGTCCTCCGGTGCCGAGGACGACCCGCTCGTGAACGTGCGGGTGCTCCTCGGCTACGACTTCTGATCAGTGCCCGTGCTGCCCGTAGCCGCGCTGCACCGTCGCGGCGCTGCTCCCTCCCGTCGACAGTGACCGGGCGGGCGTGAAGGTCGGATCATTCGTCACGTTGTCGACGAGCGTCCCGTATGCGAAGACCGGCTGCGTCGCCTCGAAGACGACGAACAGGTTTTCCTCGCTCAGGCCGGACGCGCCGAACGTCGGCTTCAGATTGATCGGCGAGATCGCGCCGCGCGGCGCGATGGACGTGGAGAGCGGGTTGCCGATCTGACCGTCGGGGCCGAACAGCGTCGCCGTGATCTGGACTTCCGTCTCGTTCGGATTCACGAAACCGATGTTCGTCCGGTTCGCCGCCGTCTCCTCGAGATGGAGGAGGACTCCATTCGAGAGCGCATCGTCCGCGGAGATACCCGTCAGCAGGACGCCGCTCGCGCCGCCGGGAGGCGCGGCGCAGTTCGACGTCGAGGAGACGCGCGCCGTCACTTCGAAGGGATCGTCGCCGTGGAAACGGAGACCGCCGAGTCCGTCGGACCCGAAAAGCGTCCCCACGATGTCGTCGAAGATCCGGACTTCGCGCGGCCCGAGCACGATCGTCACCTCGGTCGCGTTCCGGTTGTCCTGCCCCGCTTTGAGATACGACCCACCGACGATGATCGAGTCCGTCGCCGACGGATTGAATAGCCGCGCCGACGTCTGGAAGAACGAATTGTTCGCGCCGGCCACGCTTCCCGCGACGCCGATCAGCGCGACGTGCGCATTGCCGGGCGGCGGGGGAGGCGGCGGTTCCGTCGATCCTTCAACGGTGATGCTTCCCGCCATGCCGATCCCGCCGGGAGCGCCGTGCGCCTCGCAGTAGTACCGGATCATCCCCGGATCGTTGAACGTCCGAGTGAAGGTCCAGTCGGCCGCCGACGGGGTACCGCTTCGAAAGCTGCCGTCATCGGCGCGCACGTTGTGCGGCAGGATGCCGCTGTTCGACCACGTCACCGTGTCCCCTACCTGGATCGTGAGCGTCATCGGGCTGAATGAGCTGTCGCTGACCTGCACGGCGTGATTCGCGCCGGCGGCCGCGACGGTAAACATTAGATACAGCACTCCCACAAGACCTGCTCGGACCATCAATGTTCTCCTCCTCCAGAGAATAAGTTACCTGAACCACCGGTCGGAAACGGCGTTTGTGATCTGGATCACGCTGTTCCGAAGTTGGCCGTTTTTTTTCGCCCGGCGCGGCGCGGGTGGCAGGCTGATGCGGATTGGATGGTGGCGGCTGGGGGACCGTGACCGCGTTGCGACGCAAACCACCACTTTTCGCACACGAATTGCAGTAGCGGAGGACGACTTCGAAAGGAGCCGACATGGCGAAACACACGCCCGAAACGAGCGATCAGGAATTCGACGAGCGCGAGCTCGTCAGTGCAGACGAACTCCCCTTCGATCCGTGGGAAGCGGAGCAGGAGGATGGAAGCGAGCGGCGGCGGGATCCGCTTCGTGGCCCGATGCCGCGGCGCGAGACGGTGCCGGAGGAGGACGAATAGAACGATCACGGTCCGGCGAGGATCTCCCGCGCGATCGCGCGGGCGATCCCGCCGGGATCGGCGCGGTTCGACACCTCGTTGACGAGGACGGCGACCGCGAGACGCTCCGAAGGTACGTGCACGAGGTAACTTTCGAATCCGACGATCGTTCCGGCATGCGACGTCGCGAACCGCTCCTCGATCGTCCCCAGCCCCACGCCGAGACCGTAGTAGAGCGTCGAGCCGTCCGCGAGCCGGCCGGGGGCGATCATTTTCTGGTACGAGGCGAGTGAGATCACCATCCCCGCCGCGAGCGCATCGCTCCAGCGGACGAGATCGGAGGCCGTCGAGCAGAGAGCGCCGGCGGCGAACGCGACCGACATGTCGATCGGCGCGACCGGCACCGCGGCATTTCCGAGCTGCAGAAATCCCGCGGGAACGGGGGATGCCGGAGCGACGCCGCAGTAGGCGGTCCTTCGCAGGCCGGCCGGTTCGAAGAGCCTCTCCTTTAGATATTGCGCGTAAGGCATCTCCGCGGCGCGCTCGATGACGACGCCGAGCAGCCAATAGCCGCCGTTGTTGTACTCCTCGCGCGTTCCCGGCTCGGCGACGAAGCCGTGCTCTTCGATGAGCTCAATCGCCGTCGCGAGGTCGAGCGCGGAGTAGGGGTCGACGAGCAGCTCGAGTCCGGGGCGCAGGCCGGATGTGTGCGTCAGCAGCTGCTCGATGGTGACGAGGCGCCCGCCGAGATCGAGCTCCGGAATCCACTGCGTCACCGGATCGAACGTGGTGAGGCGCCCTTCCTCCTCGAGCGCGAGGATCGCCGCCGCCGTGAACTGCTTCGTGACCGACGCGATCTGAAAGATCGACTCGGGCGTGACGGCATTCGCCTTTCCCGAGTCGGTGAACCCGTAGCCGTTCGCGTACGCCGCGTTCCCGTGGCTGACCGCGATCGAAATGCCCGGCACGCCCGCGGCGATCGCCTGGGACGCCAGAGCGTCGATGGCCGCCGCGGGGATCGCCGTCTGCGGGACGGGGCGCGCCACGGGACGCCGGCGCGCCGCGTCGGCGCCGGATGCGGCGATGACCGTGAGGAGAAGAGAGAGCGCGGCGCGTCGGATCACGCGAGCGAGAACAGCGCGGGTCGTGGGCTCATGCCACTCACTTTCCCGCCCGCCCGACCGGGGCGGGAATCCCGAGGCAGCTGAAGACCGTGCGGACGAGCTGTTCGATGTCGAATGGCTTGGGAATGGCCGAGCAGGCGCGGCCCCGCGTCGCCATGTCGATCTCGTGCGGCATCGCGGCCGAAACGACGATCGTCTTCGAGAGCAGGTCCTTCCGCTCCTCCTCCATCCAGTCGAGCACGGATGCGCCGCCGTGCGGCAGGATCATCAGGTCGAGGATCACCGCGTCGGCCTCGTCCGCTTCGAGCTTGGCGACCGCTCCTTCCGAGGTCGTCTCCTCCAGCACCTCGAGGCCGTTACGCTGCAGCACGGCCGCGATGAGGCGGCGGATCGCATCGTCGTCCTCGACGATCAGGATGCGCTTCATCCGGCTGTCATCTCCTCTTTCGCTCCTCCACGCGCCGGAAGGCGATGCGACGAACGCGCCTGCCTCCTGAAGACGCGCCTGTTTCCCTCGAGTCCGTTGGGAATTTTCGCACAGACGGCCGCGCCTCGCCGGGGGAGCTGAGTCCGGCATCTCCTCCTTACTTGAATGGTCCTTGCATCATGTCATGGGTACGGAGGAGAGCCATGTTCCGACGGAGATCCCGCGAGAGGTTCATCGGCAGTTACGATCCGGAGCACGAGATGCCCGACCCCCGTCGTCGCCCCGGCGACCGGTGGGAATCCGAGGCGTATCGCCGCAACGCGCGCGACACCCGCTTCGCCTACCGGCGAAACCCCGATCGCATCGAATCCCCCTGGAGAGCGCGGCGCGCACAGCGGGGACCGGAACGGAACGATAGCGACGATCGCTGGCGCGACTATGAGCCGTACCGGCGTTCGTGGGATCGGGAGGAGTAGCGCCTACTCCAGCTTGAACAGCTGATCCGCCGACCCGTTGTCCACCGAGGAAACGAACCCGACGACCCTTCCTTCGCCCGACACGATCTCGACGTCCAGGAAGAGATTCTTCAGGTTCCCCTGCAGCGACTCCCGATACGTGCCGAGAATCTCGCGCGAGACGTTCTGGAGAAGGATGAACTGATTCGGGCCGACGGAGATCTCCTTCGACGCCGACCCCACCACCGTCAGCCGCGTTCCCTGCGGATGGCGGAAGTGGAGCGTCAGCTTCACCGTCGCCGCCTTTCCCGACGTCTCGACGAGTCCGAGGTTCGTGCGGAACGTCGCGGGGAGCCGCGCGATGATCGTCGCCGTGTCGGCATCGTCGAAGCCGCTGATCCGCCGCACGTCGCCGAGCGCGAGTCCCTGCGCGGGGATCGTCGGCACGCCCGTGCCGAACGTCTTCGGGTCGTCGCCCACAGTCGCGAACGTCCGGCTCGTGACCGCCAGCGGCGTCCCCTGCGGGTCGACCTCGATGTAGCCGAGCAGGCCGCTGTCGAGCTCGAGGAGCTCGCCGAGAACGTCGTCCCACGCCGCCGTGCGCGACGGCTCGATCGTGACGGTCTTCGCCGTGACCGCGCCGACATTCGAGATGAAACGCACGATGGCGTTCGCCGCCGAGGCCGATCCATTCGTGATCGCGAGGCTCGTACGGAACAGATTGTTGTTCGCGCCGATGACGCGCCCGGCGATCGGGATGATCTGCCGCTGTCCCGCGTCGAACCCGAACACGCGCGGCCAGTCCGTGATGATCCACGTGTCGCCGCTGAGGGCATCGAGAGGCGTCGCGTACGCGAGGACGCGTCCCGCCGATCCGCCCTTCACCGTGATCCGCGCCGCGACGGCTCCCGCCGGAGCGAGATTGTTGAGCCGCGCGTGCTGGAACGCGGGAACCAGCTCCTCCTTCGACGCGAGGACGGAGCCGTTCGCGTCGAGGAGATCGATGATCACCGTCGCATCCCGCCCGCTCGTCTCCTGAACGATGAAGTTCGTTCTCCCCGCCGCCGAGGTTCCCATGACCCCGGAGATCGTCTGCGTCTCGCCGGCACCGATCGAGCGATCGGAGCGGAGCGCGGGGACGGCGGAGCCGTACGTCCCGGCCGGATTGCTCTTGTTGAAAACGCTCGCGCTGATCTCGAGACCCTCGAGGCTCCCGCCGCGGATCTGCAGTGTCCCGAGGCCGTTGTCCTGCTCGAAGACGGTCTTCGTGAAATCGGCGAAGCCGAGCGGCTCCGCCGTGGAGAGGGCCGACATCGACACCGTGCGGCTCGCCGAAAGAGGCTGCCCCGCGGCGGAGTAGGTCATGGTGAGCCCCGATACCGGCTGGAGCGCGCTGATCTGGATGTCGGAGATGAACACGCCGACGGGGCTCTGCACGTGGCCCACGCTCGAGAGGAAGAGCGCGACCTCGCCCGCGCCGAGAGGGAGGGGCGCCCCGGTCGAGGTCTGCGGCTTCGCGGTGTCGGTGACCGTCACGAGCGTCGTCGAGACGGGAACGGTTCCGCCGAGGCCGAAAAGGAGCGCGTTCACCGCGGCGCTTCCGCTGCCGGTCAGATACCGGAGAGAGATCGTGCCGACGACCGAGCCGAGAGGATCGTGCGCGTCGTTCCGCTTCGAACGGTCGATCAGGAACGGGATGGTCACGGTCTCGCCCGGAGGGATCGTGACGAGCGGCTGGGGAATGACGATCCACGGGACGTCGGCGACGGCGAGACCCGTCAGAGTCGCGGTCCCGATGTTCGTGAAGCGCGCCTCGCCCTCGACCTGCTCCTCGCTCGCCGGCGCGGAGAGATCGACCCGGTTGTCCGTCGCCTGCGCCTGGGCCTCGCCCGAGGTGGGCGGCGTCGCGACCAGCATTAGGATCGGAACGGTGAGCCCCTCGGGGACTCCAAGTCCCGTCGGGACGGCCGCGCCGCTGTAGTCGCCCGCCGGCTTCGCCTCGCCCGTGACCGTGACTACCTGGCTCGCGCCGGGCGCGAGCGGGAAGACGGCCGGATTCAGTGTGAAGAAATCGCCCTGGCGCGTCAGCGTGATCGTCGTCTCGAGCTCGCCCGCGTTCGTGAGTGTGAACGTCGTTGCCGCGCCTCCCACGTTCGCCTGCTGGATGAGCGCCTGCGGAAACGCGGAGACGACGATCTCCGGCGGGTTGGTCATGCTCATCGCGACCAGGCCCGTGTCGGGGAGGGCGTCGACGTCGGTCGTGAAGACTTCGCCGACCGGCGTGTCGATCGTGAGGCGGGACGCGACGTACACCTGGAACTGGTCGCGCACGGGAATCGGAGCGAGCGGGATCTGGACGCGGATCCTGTTCCCTTCGATCGTCGGAGGATCGAGCTGGAAAAACGGGACGCCGGCGAAGTCGGTGAGCGTGAGAAGGTCCGCGTCCCACCCCGTCTGCGCGTTCGTCAACCGCAGATACGTCGACGTATACGTCCCCTCGGAGTCGTAGAAATGGAGGTTGTAGCGCGCGTTGTCGACGGCACCGCTCGACGCGACGACCGGCTGCGCCATCGTGAGCTCGAGCTCCAGGGTCGTCGCGCCGGTCTGATTCAGCGTCATCGCCACGAAATCGTGCGATCCGTTGCGGTACTGGAGGAACTCGGGCGGGCCGGGGAACTCCCACAGCCGCTGAAACCCGAAGCCGGGATGGTTCCACCCGCCGGCCGAGGCGACGCTCGCGCCGGCGGTGTCGACGCCGAACATGCCGAAGCCCCACGAGGTCTCGGCGCCGGGTGCCGGACCGCTGAGGTCGAGCACGAGACGCATGAACGTCCCGTGGTTCTCGAGAGCCGCGCGGGTGACGTGGACGGCCATCGCGGTCGACGGCGGTGACGGAACCATCTCGCCGAAGTCGCCGGACCAGGCGATCTCGAACTGGTGATATTGATTGCCGATGCCGAAGTAGATGTACGCCGTCTCTCCCTGGGCGAAGCGAGAGGACATGAACCAGGGAACCGTGTCGAGAGTGACGGTCGTGCCGGAAGGGGGCGTCGTCGGAGAATCGAAGAGAAACGTGTCGGCGAGGAAGTCGTTCGCCGGCTCATTCGCGGTGACGCTGTTGAGGACTCCGGAGCTCCGGACGAGGGCGCTCGGGGCAGTCGAGCGCGTGCCCGTCGGG
>JBOGJQ010000379.1:0-9357 GCA_050745405.1 Thermoanaerobaculia bacterium
TCGTTGTTCGTTGTTCGTTGTTCGTTGTCCGTTGTCCGTTGTTTTTACCCTGCGCCGTCATCCTGAGCGAGGAGGGGTGGGTGGGTGTGAGCGAAGGATCTCCTCAGCCGGGACTCGATCCGGCAGCGTCGCGAGTCTGAGTCGCGGCTGAGGAGATCCTTCGTCGCTTCGCTCCTCAGGATGACGGCGCAGGGTAAAAACAACGGACAACGGACAACGAACAACGAACAACGAACAACGAACAACGAACAACGAACAACGGACATGTAATGGATCATCTCGAATTTCTGGCGAAAGGGGCCGTCGACCTCATCGAGAGGGAAGAGCTGCGCGCGCGCCTCGAGGCGTCGCGGCGCAGCGGCAAACCTTTGACGGTGAAGGTCGGCTTCGATCCGACCGCCCCCGACATCCATCTCGGCCACACCGTCGTCATCCGGAAGATGCGCCACTTCCAGCAGCTCGGCCACCGGGTCGTCTTCCTGATCGGCGACTTCACCGGGATGATCGGCGACCCGACGGGGAAGAAGGTGACGCGCCCGGCGCTGTCGCGCGAGGAGATCGAGGCGAACGCCGAGACGTACCGGCGCCAGATCTTCAAGCTCCTCGATCCGGAAAAGACGGAGGTTCGGTTCAACGCCGAGTGGCTGAGCGCTCTCGGCGCGGAGGGGATGGTGCGGCTCGCGGCGAAGTACACGCTCGCCCGCATCCTCGAGCGCGACGACTTCCGGAAGCGGTTCGACGCGCATCAGCCGATCGCGATTCACGAGCTGCTCTACCCGCTCGCGCAGGGGTACGACTCGGTCGCCCTGCGCGCGGACGTCGAGATGGGCGGGACGGACCAGCTCTTCAACCTGCTCGTCGGCCGCGATCTGATGCGGGAGTATGGCCTGCCGCCGCAGATCGTTCTGACCGTTCCGCTTCTCGAGGGACTCGACGGCGTCGAGAAGATGTCGAAGTCGCTCGGGAACTACGTCGGCATCGACGAGCCGCCGGACGCGATGTTCGGAAAGCTCATGTCGATCTCAGACGAGATGATGTGGAAGTACTACACGCTCTGCACGGATCTCGTCCCCGAGGAGATCGCGGCGAAGCGGGGCGCGGTGGAGAGCGGCGCCGGGCATCCGATGGATGCGAAGCGGGAGCTCGCGCGGATGATCGTCGCGGATTTCCATTCGTCCGAGGCGGCGGAAGCGGCCGACGCGGAGTTCCGGAAGGTGTTCAGCGCGCGCGAGCTGCCGAGCGAGATCGAGGAGCGGACGCTCGAAAGCTCGGGCGATCCGCAGCTCGTCGTGAAGATCCTGACGGCGACGGGTCTCGCGCCGAGCAACAAGGAGGCGAAGCGCCTCGTCGTGCAGGGTGGGGTCGCGGTCGACGACGAGAAGGTCGACGACCCGGCGCGCGCTCTCGACGCGGCGCCGGGTCGGTCGTACCTCCTCAAGGTCGGCAAGCGGAAGTTCCTCCGCGTGCGCTTCGCGTAATGTGGCCGGGGCGTCTCGCCCCGGAACCCGACGCGACGATCTGCCGGGGTATGGGTTGCGGGCCGGGACGGCCCGCCCACACTCAGTTGAAGACGACCGGGATCGTGAGGTCCGTCGTGCGGAAGCCGTCGGTCGCGCGGACGACGATCGTCGCCGAGCCGCTCGCGCCGAGCGGCGGGAAGATCGACACCATGCCGTTCGCGTCGATGAAGTCCGCGTCGTACGGCGCCTCGATGACCGTTAGCGTCACCGAGCCCGTTTCACCAGGATGGACGAGGATCCGGAAACCGTCCGGGAAGGGGCCGACGCCGACCGGCACGGCCTGATCGAGAACGCCGTCGCGGTCCGCATCGAAGAAGTCGGCCGCGCCGTCGCCGTCCTTGTCGACGCCGAGCAGCTCGATCGCGAACCCTTCGCGCACCTCGAATCCCGGGACGAACGTCGGGTCACCCGTGCCGTTGTCGATCGCGCTGCCGTAGACCACCGCGTTGCCCTCGAGGACGCGCGCGTAGACGACGTCGTCGCTCTGGCGCGTCACGGCGAAGAGCCCTTCGACGCCGGGGGCGTACTGGATCGCGGTGCCGGCATCGTAGGAGAGCTCCTTCGTCGCCGCGACGGTGCCGTCGGCACGAACGAGCCGCCATTCGATCGCCGACGCATCGACGGCGAAGATCCCGAAATTGAACCGCGCCCGTACCGTGTCCTTCGGTCCGGCGATGACGCCCGTGGCGCCGGAGCGCAGGGTCTCGGTCGCCCGCACGGCGGGAACGTCCTGCCCGAGCAGCCCCGTCTCGGTGTGGTTCGCGACGCGGCTCGTGGCGACGATGCGTCCCTCGGCGCTGTCGGGCACGTCGATCGTCAGCGCGCCGATCGCCTGTTCGAGGCCGAAAAGATCGAGGGCGACGTTCGAAAAGGACTGGGTCGCCCCGGCGGCAAGGGCGACGCTCGTCGTGACGGGCTCGCCCGCGGAGCGATGCAGAGTGACGTCGACGACGACCGCTTCGGTCGCGGCGCTGTGGAGGGTCAGCTCTCCCTGCCAGTGGCTGCCGAGGGCGCCGGGAATGGTTCCGGTGACGGGAACGATCAGATCGGCCTCGGCCGCGAGGCCGGCGGCGGCGGTGAGCGCGATGAGGAGGGAGAGGATGAGGCGTTTGTGCATGATTTCTCCTTGGCTTCGATTCGCGGGCGGGGCGCCGTGGCCGGCGGCGCGCGCCCGTCGTGTTGCCGCTAGATACGGAGCCGCGGAGAAATATGTCTATTTAGCATAGACAGAAATACAACATGAGAAATAGCAATATGAATTAGTACAAACGCGGACGGCCGCCGGGAGCGGCGGCAGGAGGCAGGTTCCGGTGGTGATACGGAGAGAGCGTCGGAAGCGTCCAGGCGCGATCAGTCGCGCGGCACGTGAAACGGGACTTCGTCCTCGGCCGGGACATCGAGAGGGAGGCCGTCGCCGTCGGAGTCCGGGACCTCCGGGCGGGCCGATGCAGTTCGAGACTCGTCGCTGTCTTCCATGAGAAACCTCCTGTTCGCTTCATCATGAGGAATTGCCAGCGGAATGCCAGTCCTTATAGGGCACGCATGAAGGCCGTCGCGTTCGATCTTTGGGAGACCCTGATCACCGATCCGCCCGACGTGGCGCGCCGCCAGGAGCGGCGGCGGCTCGAAGAGACGGCGCGCATCCTCGAGCAGGCGGGGCATCCTCAGCCGCCTGAGCGGATCGAGAGCGCGTACCGCCACACATGGACGCGGTGCCACGAGCTCTACTGGTCGAACGATCGCGACGTCCCTTCGCGCGTCCAGATCGAGCACATGCTCGAGCACCTCCTCGCGGACGACGATCCGCTCGAACAGAGGATCGTCGAGGACATCGAGCGCGCGTACGTTCGCGCCGCGGCCGAGGATCTGCCGGAGCTCGTGGATGGAGCGCGCGACGTGATCGAGGGGCTGCGCGCGCGGTGGCCGCTCGGCCTCGTCAGCAACACGGGACGGACGCCCGGCTGGGTTCTCCGGGAAGTGCTCGGCCACCTCGGGTTCGGCGACGCGTTCCGCGCGATGGTGTTCTCGAACGAGCACGGCGAGTGCAAGCCGCTCCGCTCGATCTTCGAGGCGTTGCGCGGCCGGCTCGGCTGCGAGCCCTCCGCGATCGTGTTCGTGGGCGACAACCTCTTCGCCGACGTCTGGGGAGCGCAGCAGGCGGGGATGCGCGCCGTGCACTTCGACAATCCCGCGCGCGGGGAGGCCGTCGGAACGCCGACGCGCGAAGTCGGGCCGGTGCGGCCGGACGCGACGATCCGCAGCCTCGGCGACCTGCCGCGGCTCCTCGAGGAGTGGTCGCGGTGACGGGCGGCCGGGTCGTGATCCGCACCCCGCGGCTGACGATCGAGGGGAAGTCGCGCGCCGGCAACGAGACGTGGTTCCGCGTCCGCGAGCTCGGCATCGCGCTCGACATCGGGCGGTGCCCCGATCTCCTGGTCGGGACGCCGAACGTATTCATCACGCACGCGCATCTCGATCACGCTCTCGGCGTCCCCTATTACGCCGCCCAGCGGCGCCTGCACCGTCTCGGTGCGGGGCGCGTCTTCGTCCCCGCGGAGAGCGCGGCCGACTATCGCGAGCTGATGGCGCTCCACGAGCGGATGGAGGACACGCTCTACCCGGTCGACATCGTCGGCCTCGCGCCGGGCGAGACGCGCCCGCTGCGCCGCGACCTCCTCGTCCGCGCCCACAGCGCGACGCACCGCGTCGTGGCGAACGGGTGGGAGTTCTGCGAAGTGCGCCACAAGCTCAAGGCCGAGCACGCGAGCCGCACGCCCGACGAGCTCCGGCGCCTGCGCGAGGACGGGGTCGCCGTCGACGTCCTCGTCGAGCGCCCCATCCTTTTCTATACGGGCGACACGGATCGCCGCATCCTGGAGGGGAACGAGGCCCTCTACCGCGCCGAGGTGCTGATGATCGAGTGCTCGTTCACGGCGCCCGGCGAGGAGGAGCGCGGCCGGAAGTACGCGCACATTCATCTCAGCGACATCTGGGATCACGCCGAGCGGTTCGAGAACGAGCTGATCGTGCTGACGCACTTCAGCCTCCGCGACTCCGCGAAGGAGATCCATCGTCGCGTCGCGGACGAGGCGCCCGCGGCGCTCCGGGGGCGACTCGCGCTCTCCCTGCCCGAGCCGCATACGAGAGTCACCTGAACGAAAAGGGCCTGACGACGGACGACGGACGACTCCGTCTGGAATATGCATTGCAGAAGGGCGAGGCGACCGAAAGGGTCCACTGCTGATGACCTGCGGAAGCCGTAAGTTCACTGCAGCGCTTGCGTTTGTCCTGCTTTTTCTCCCGGTCGAGGTGGCGCTGGCGCAGCCGTCGGCGGAGGACTCGACGCTCGCGCGGCGCCTCCAGTCGCTGTTCAACGATCCGGTCGCGGCCCGCGCGGACGCGAGTCTCATCGTGCAGGGAGTCGAGAGCGGGCGCGTCGTCGCGGCGCGCAACCCGAACCTCGCCGTCGCTCCCGCCTCGAACATGAAGCTCTTCACCACGGGCGCGGGGATCCGACTCCTCGGCCCCGATTTTCAGTTCGTCACGACGGTCTCGATGCAGGGCACGGTCGATCCGATCGGCACGCTTCACGGCGACGTGCTCGTGATCGGGCGCGGCGATCCGACGATCGGCGGACGGTTCCACGACGGGAACGCGACGGCCGTCATCGAGCGGTGGGCGCGCGAGCTCAAGCGCGCCGGCATCAAGACCATCGGCGGCGATCTCATCTTTCAGCACGGCTACTTCGACGAGCAGTGGGTCCATCCGACCTGGCCGAAGGACCAGCTCGTGAGCTGGTACGAGGCCCCCGTCTCCGCTCTCGCGATGCAGGAAGGGACCGTGATGGTTCGCGTGAGCCCGACGCGGCCGGGGCAGCGCTGCGCCGTCGAGCTCGAGCCGCCGAACACGTACATGACCGTCGAGAACACCTGTGTCACCGGCGGCGGCCGCGGCGTGTTCCTCACGAGAAAGCTCGAAACGAACACGATCATCGTGCGCGGCAACGCGCCGCCGCGCCTCGGACCGACCGAGATCTTCGTCACGGTCCTCTATCCGGTGAACTATTTCGCGAACGTCGTCCACGAGACGCTGATGCGCGAGGGCGTCCAGGTCGAGGGGCGCGTGCTTCTCGCCGGCCGCGACCCGCGCGACGAGTGGCGCGTCGTCACCGAGCACACCACGCCGATCTCCGTCGTCAACTACGTGATCAACAAGCAGAGCCAGAACTTCTACGCCGAGCAGCTCCTCAAGACGATCGGCGCCGAGAAGAAAGGGCTCGGTTCGTGGGAGAACGGCGCGAAGGCCGTGACCGAGTGGCTCGTCGCCGAAGTCGGCGTCGATCCGGCCGAGTTCAAGATGGTCGACGGCTCCGGCATGTCCCGCTTCAACCGCGCCTCCGCCTCGGCATTTGCGAAGCTGCTCCGGTACATGTGGGAGACCCCGGCGCGCGAGGAGTTCGTCAGTTCGATGCCCTATGCCGGCGAGGACGGCTCGCGCCTCCGCCGGCGCCTCAACGCTGAGCCGTACGCCCGGAGCGCCTACGCAAAAACCGGCTACATCTCGGGCGTCATCGGCCTCTCGGGCTACGTCCGCGGCAAGAGCGGGAAGATGTACGTCTTCTCGCTCCTGTTCAACGACTACCGCACCGGCGTGTGGGGTGTGTACAACCTGCAGGACGAGATTCTGAAGACGGTGGTGGATCATGGGTGATTTGGGGTGCCGCACTCCAAAGGCTATTCTCTTTCCGTGATCGACCCCCCCGCGCTCCGCAGCGCCCTGATCGCCGTCGCGCGGCGCCTCGACGCGAAGGGCATCCTCACCGCCTCGGACGGAAATCTCTCCGCCCTTCTCGACGACGGCGCGATCCTCATCACCCCCTCCGGCTGCTGCAAGGGCCTCGTGACCGAGGAGGATCTCGTGGTCGTCGACGCGGACGGAACGGTGCGGGGGGAGGGGCGCCCCTCCTCGGAGATCGCGCTCCACCGCGCCGTGTACGAGGCGCGGCCGGACGTCCGCTGCGTCATTCACGCGCATCCGGCGTACGCGACGGCGTTCGCGGTCGCCGGGATTCCGCTCGACCGCCCCCTCCTGTCGGAATCGGTTCTGGTCCTCGGCGCGGTCCCGATCGCCCCCTACGCGATGCCGTCGCGGGAAGACCTCGGGCGCGCCGTCGGCGCGCTCGCGCGCGGCCACGAGGCGGTCCTCCTCGAGCACCACGGGGCCGCGGTCTGGGGCTCGAGCGTCGAGGAGGCGGGATTCCGGATGGAGACGCTCGAGCACGTCGCCCGGATCGCGTGGCTCAGCCGGCTGCTCGGCTCCCGCGAGCTTCCGGCGGCGGAGGTCGCCGCCCTCGAGGCGCTGCGGGATCGGATCCGCACAAACCGGTAGAATCGAGGCGACGGCGCTGCAATATCGGCAGGTGCCGTCCCGTTTCGACTCCGATAAGAGGGCGCGCAATGAGTGATGCTTTGAAATCCGATTCGGCCGTGGGGCGCGCGGAGCTCCGCGAGATGCCGCGCGACGCGCGGGAGCGGGAGGAGCGGCTGCGCGAAGAGCCGCAGGTCGGCCTCACGTTCGACGACGTTCTGCTGGTCCCGGGAAAATCCGAGGTCCATCCGAACTTCGTCGACACGGGCACGCGCCTCACGCGGGACATCCGTCTGAACATCCCGATCCTGTCGGCGGCGATGGACACCGTCACCGAGGCCCGCCTCGCGATCGCGATGGCCCAGCAGGGCGGCATCGGCATCATCCACAAGAACATGTCGATCGACCAGCAGGCCGAGGAAGTCGACAAGGTGAAGCGGAGCGAGGCGGGGATGATCGTCGACCCCGTCACGATGCGCCCGTGGCAGCGGATCTCCGAAGCGCTCCAGGTCATGGAGAAGTACAAGATCTCGGGCGTGCCGGTGACCGACGCGCACGGCAAGCTCGTCGGCATTCTCACCAACCGCGATCTCCGGTTCGAGACGCGCTTCGATCTGCCGATCTCGGAGCGGATGACGAAGGACGATCTCATCACGGTTCCGGTCGGCACGACGCTCGAGGAGGCGCGCGAAGTCCTCCATCAGCACCGGATCGAGAAGCTCCTCGTCGTCGATGGCAACGGCGACCTCAAGGGGCTGATCACGGTCAAGGACATTCAGAAGGCGCGGCGGTATCCGAGCGCGTCGAAGGACCCGCTGGGGCGCCTTCGCTGCGGCGCCGCGATCGGCGTCGGCAAGGAAGGGCTCGAGCGGGCGCGCGCGCTGATCGACGCGAAGGTCGACGTCATCGTGGTCGACTCGGCGCACGCCCATTCGGCGGGCGTGATGGAGCTGATCCGCGAGTTCAAGAAGATTTTCCCGGACACGCCGCTCATCGCGGGGAACGTCGCGACGGCGGAGGCGACCGAGGATCTGATCCGCCTCGGGGTCGACGGCGTGAAGGTCGGAGTCGGGCCGGGGTCGATCTGTACGACGCGCGTCGTCGCCGGCGCCGGCGTCCCGCAGCTCACCGCGATCATGAACTGCGCGCGCGTCGCCGAGCAGTACGACATCCCGATCGTCGCGGACGGCGGGATCAAGTTCTCGGGCGACATCACCAAGGCCATCGCGGCCGGGGCGCACTGCGTCATGATCGGCTCCCTCTTCGCCGGGACGGACGAAGCGCCGGGCGAGACCATCCTCTATCAGGGGCGGACGTTCAAGGCCTACCGCGGCATGGGGTCGATCGGCGCGATGCAGGCGGGGTCGCGCGACCGCTACTTCCAGGAAGACATCGAGGCGTCGAAGCTCGTTCCGGAGGGAATCGAGGGGAAGGTTCCGTACAAGGGAGCGCTCTCGGCGATGATTCCGCAGCTCGTCGGCGGCCTCCGTTCCGGAATGGGGCTCGCCGGGGCGCGGAACGTCGAGGATCTCCGGACGAAGTCGAGCTTCATCCGGATCACGGCCGCGGGGCTGCGCGAGAGCCACGCGCACGACGTGACGATCGTCAAGGAGGCGCCGAACTACCGGATCGAGCCCGATCGCGATCGCGAGAGCTGACGCGACGTTGGGCGCGAAGGTCCGATTCCTCCTCGTCGAGCCGCGCGAAGCCGGCAACGTCGGCGCCGCCGCGCGCGCGATGAAGAACTTCGGCTTCACCGAGCTCGCGTTCGCCGGCGAGCTCCCGCCGCTCCAGCCCGTGGCTGAGTGGTGGGCCAGCGGCGCGGAAGACGTCGTCGCGAGCGCCTCCCGCCATCCGTCCGTCGAAGCCGCGCTCGAGGGGGTTCATGTCGCGATCGCGACGACCTCTTCGCGCGAGCGTGCCGTCGAGCGTCCTCTCGATCCTTCCGGCGTGCGCGAGCTGCGCGACGCGCTCGCGCAGGGGCAGACGCTCGCGCTCGTCTTCGGCCGCGAGGACCGCGGCCTCACCGCCGACGAGATCGCCCTCTGCGGGCGGACGGCGGTCGTCCCGACGTCCGATCTCCACCCGACACTGAACCTCGCGCAGGCCGTCGCGATCTTCGCGTGGGAGCTCTCCCGCGCGCCGCTCGAAGGCGCTCCCGCGCGCGATCTCGCCACGCACGACGCCGTCGAGCGCCTCCACGAAGCGGCGCGATCCCTTCTTCTCGACGCGGGATTTCTCCACGAGAGCAACCCCGACCGCATCTACGACGGCCTCCGCGCCATCGCGGCGCGCGCGCTGCTCGACGAGCGCGAGGTCACGATCCTCCTCGGCGCGATCCGGCAGCTCCGGTGGTGGGGGACTCGTCGCTAGTCGCTCGTTGTTGCTCGGATGGCATCGATGAGCTGGGGAAATCGCTTGCTTTATTTGTGAGGCTTTCCACTAGCCCGCATCGGCAGCACGCCGGAGG
>JBOGJQ010000380.1:0-16897 GCA_050745405.1 Thermoanaerobaculia bacterium
GCGGGGGGTGGAGCGCCGGTTCGGCTGCGATGCTCGTGCACCGTCCAGACGAGAGCGACCAGGATCGCGGTCAGGAGAAAGATGCCGATCAGCGCGCTCAATCGTCGAAGCATCGCGGTGGGTTGACCCTTTCGAATCGAAGCAACCGATATGCCACGGAAGAGAGCCGGAGAATATCACCGGAAGATTAGAATGAGCCCATGAAAGCCGTTCTGATCCGCGAGCACGGCGGCTATGACAAGCTCGAGCTCACCGACGTCCCGTCGCCGTCGGCCGAAGGGCTCGCTCTCGTCGAGGTCCGCGCCGTCGCACTCAATCATCTCGACCTCTGGATGCGGCGCGGCATTCCGGGAGTCCGCCTGCCCCTTCCGATCATCCCCGGCAGCGAAGTCAGCGGCGTCGTCGTTTCGGTTCCGGAGACCACGGCGGGGTGGGCGGCCGGAGATGAGGTCGTCGTCGCGCCGGGTTACAGCTGCGGACTCTGCGTCGCGTGCCTGAGCGGCAACGATCCGCTCTGCCCGTCCTACGGGATCTATGGCGAGTCCGCGCCGGGCGGCGCGGCGGAGCAGATCGCGGTGCCGGTGCGGAACCTCGTCCCGAAACCCGCTCGCCTTTCCTTCGAAGATGCGGCCGCGGTGCCTCTCGACTTCCTCACCGCCTGGCACATGCTCGTCGCGCGCGCGCAGCTCCGTCCAGGAGAGACGGTTCTCGTTCACGCGGGGGGATCGGGCGTAGGAAGCGCCGGGGTGCAGATCGCGAAACTGTGGGGAGCGACGGTTCTGACGACGGTGGGCTCGCGCGAGAAGGAGGCGCGGGCGCGGGAGCTCGGCGCGGACGAGGTCATCCTGTATCGCGAGACCGACTTCGCGGCCGAGGTCCGCCGCCTGACCGCGAAGCGGGGCGCCGACGTCGTGTTCGAGCACGTCGGCGCCGACACGTGGGAAGGATCGATGAAATCGCTCGCGCGCGGCGGCCGGCTCGTGACGTGCGGCGCGACGACCGGCGCGGAGGTCTCGATCAATGTCCGCGCCGTTTTCGCCAAGCTCCTCTCGATTCTCGGCTCTACGATGGGAAGTCTGGCGGAGCTGCACGAGGTCATGCGGCACGTCGAAGCGGGACGGCTGCGCCCGGTCGTCGATCGCGTACTCCCGCTCGCAGAGGTCGCCGAGGCCCATCGTCTCCTCGAGGAGAGGAAAGCTTTCGGAAAGATCGTGCTGCGGGTGTGAGGGGACGGAAAATGTCCTCTCCGTCCTACAGGACGGCCGGCGCCGAAGGTAAAATAAACCTCCGATGACCTCCCTCGCCTCCCCGCGCGAGCCGGACGCGCCTTCCCGGATCCGGATTCTCCCGTCGGACCTGATCGACAAGATCGCGGCGGGGGAGGTCGTGGAGCGGCCGGCGTCGGTCGTCAAGGAGCTGCTCGAGAACGCGCTCGACGCGGGGGCGCTCGCCATCGACGTCGATCTGCGGAACGGCGGCCGAAAGCGGATCGAGATCGCCGACGACGGCTGCGGGATGACCGAGGCGGAGGCGCGCCTCGCGGTCCGCCGCCACGCGACCTCGAAGATCCGCTCGTTCGACGATCTCGCCTCGATCCGCACCCTCGGGTTCCGTGGCGAGGCGCTCCCCTCCATCGCCGGCGTCTCGCGCTTCACGCTCGTGACCTCCGCGACGAGCAGCGGCGAGGCGACCGAGGTCCTCGCGATTCCGGGGCGGGAGCCGGAGATCCGTCCCGCCGCACGCGACCGCGGCACGACCGTGCGCGTGGAGGACCTTTTCGAGAACGTTCCGGCGCGGCAGAAGTTCCTCAAGAGCGCGGACGCGGAGTTCCGCGCCATCGTGGCGGTCGTCTCGGCGTACGCCCTTCCGCACCCGGAGCGGTCGTTCCGTCTCGCGCACAACGGGCGGATCGTGCTCGATCTCCCCGCCGCCGCGTCACAGCGCGAGCGCGCGCTGCAGGTCATCGGGTCGCGCGCCGCGCGCGACATCGCTCCGATCGAGTTCGCGCTCGAGGGATGCGCCGCCGGCGGCTGGGTCTCCCGCGAGGCCGCTCTCGGCAGCCGGCGGAATCAGTACTTCTTCGTCAACGGACGCGCCGTGCGCGACCGCGTGCTCACGCACGCCGCGACGCGGGCCGTCGATGCGTTCGACGACGATCGCCATCCCGCGGTCATTCTTTTTCTCGAGATCCCGCCCGATCTGGTCGACGTGAACGTCCACCCCGCGAAAACCGAAGTGCGATTCCGCGAGTCGGGGCGGGTGCACGTCCTCGTCGAGGAAGCGATCCGGCGCGCCCTCGGCGCGCCCGCCGCAGGAGCGACGCTCCTCGAAGGACCAGGACCGGCGGCGCCGCCGCTGGCGGTCGAGCGAATGTCGGACGACGCATGGCGGGCGACGTTCGGCGCGCCGGCGGTGATGCAGCACAGCCTCGTCTCGGACGCGCCGCTCGCTCCGCCGGTGCCGGCGTGGGGCGCAACGCCTCTGTTCCGCGACCGCCCCCTCGTGCAGCCGCCGCCCCCCCGGTACGAGACCTCGACCGTCGGAGCGCTCGCGGGGCGGGTCATCGGGCAGTATCGCGACAGCTACATCCTGCTCGACACGCCGGAGGGGCTGCGGATCGTCGATCAGCACGTGGCGCACGAGCGCGTTCTGTACGACAGGATCGAAGCCTCGCTCGCGGCGGGAGGGGAAAGCCAGCGCCTTCTGGAACCGGCGCTCTACGAGACGGGAGCGGCGGAGGCGGCGCTGCTCGACTCCCACCTGGACGAGCTCCGCGCGATCGGTTTCGAGATCGAGCGCTTCTCGGGAAACGCGTTCGCGATCGCGGCGATCCCCGCGATGCTGCGCCGCGAGCGCCTCGACCGCTTCCTCGGACGCGTCGTCGATGCGGCCGCGGAAGAGAAGGGATCGCACGTCGGGCGTCTGCGGGAGAGAGTCGTCGCCTCGCTCGCCTGCCAGGCCGCGATCAAGGTTCACCGTCCGCTGTCGGGTGACGAGATGTCGAAGCTCGTCCGCGAGCTGCTGGAATCGTCGAATCCGTTCGCGTGCCCGCACGGCCGCCCGATCATCGTCGACATCCGTCATCTCGACATCGAGAAGCACTTCCACCGGAAGTAGGCCGAGGATGATGAATCGCCTGCGGCGCCTCCTCGCGCGCCCGATTCCGCGCGAGCGGCTCGGCCGGATCGGCGAGCGGCGCGCCCTGCTCTACCTCCGCCTGCGGGGCTACCGGCTGCTCGAGCGGAACGCGCGGACCCGTGCGGGGGAGATCGACCTCGTCGTGCGCCGCGGCAGGCGCGTCGCGTTCGTCGAGGTCAAGACGCGGCAGCAGACGCGACGCGGCAGACCCGAGGAGGCCGTGCACCGCGACAAGCAGCTCCGCATCGCGCATCTCGCCGAGCGGTGGTGCGCGCGCCCCGATCTCGCCGGCTGCCACTTCCACTTCGACGTGATCGCGGTCTTCTGGGACGGCTGGCTCTTCCGCCTCCGCCACCTCCAGGACGCCTTCACGGTCGAAGGGGTCCCGGGACGGCCGTGGATGTGGCAATGAAAAACGGGCCGCGCGAGCGGCCCGTCAGGGGAGTTGTAGTTTGGAGCGGGAAACGGGGATCGAACCCGCGACATCAACCTTGGCAAGGTTGCGCTCTACCGCTGAGCTATTCCCGCGTGGCGTGTCCAGAAAACGACTCAGCGGGAGGGGGTATTCCACGAAAAAAGAGCGATAGGACACATAGGACACATAGGACACATAGGACACATAGGACGTATAGGACCAGGCTGATTCGCGAGTCGTCCTATACGTCCTATGTGTCCTATACGTCCTATTCCGTCCTACCCTTTCCTCTCCACCTGAATCCCATACGCACTCAGCTTCCGGTAGAGGTTCGACCGCTCGACCCGCAGAGCCTCGGCGGTCCGGCTGACGTTGCCGCCGAACTGGCGGAGCTTCCGGAGAATGAGCTCGCGCTCGAACTCCTCGCGCGCCTCGCGCAGGCTGAGGTCCTCGTAATCGGCCGCCGAGGCGGGGGCGCTCGTCGCGGGGAAGGTGATCGCCTCGAAGCCGACCTCCTCGCCCGGCTCGAGGATCGTGAGGCGCTCCATCAGGTTCCGGAGCTCGCGGACGTTGCCCGGCCAGTCGTACGCGAGGAGCGCTTTCTCCGCCTCGGGTGTGAGACGTTTCGGTCGCTGTCCCGTCTCGGCGGCGAACCGGCGGAGGAAGTGGTCCGCGAGCAGGAGGACGTCGCGCCCGCGCTCGCGCAGAGGGGGGACGGTGATCGGGACGACGTTGAGTCGGAAGAAGAGGTCCTCGCGGAACGTCCCCGCGCGGATCTCGTCCTCGAGGTTTTTGTTCGTTGCCGCGAGGACGCGGACGTCGACCTGGATCGTCTGCTGACCGCCGACGCGCTGGAACTGCTGTTCCTGGAGCGCGCGCAGGACCTTGGCCTGCGTGCGGAGGGACATGTCGCCGATCTCGTCGAGAAACAGCGTCCCGCGGTCGGCGAGTTCGAACTTTCCCTTCCGGTCCTCGGTCGCGCCGGTGAAGGCGCCCTTGCGGTGCCCGAACAACTCGGACTCGATGAGCTCGTCGGGAATCGCGGCGCAGTTCACCGCGACGAACGGCTGCTCGGCGCGCGGCGAGGCGCGGTGGAGCATGCGCGCGACGATTTCTTTCCCGCTGCCGTTCTCGCCGCGGATGAGGACGCGCGCGCCGGCTCGGGCGGCGGTGCGGATCTGCTGCTCGAGGCGCTTCATCGGCTCGCTCTCGCCGATGAGGACTTCCTCGAACGAGAGCGTCCGGCGCAGGTCGCGCACCTCCTCGCGAAGGCGGCTGTCGGCGAGGGCGTGGCCGACGGTCAGCAGGACGCGCTCGAGCGAGAGCGGCTTCTCGAGAAAGTCGTAGGCGCCGAGACGCGTCGCGCGCACGGCGGTCTCTACGCTCCCATGGCCGGAGATGACGACGACCGGCGGCATCGTGCCGACGCTGCGGAAGCGCTCGAGGAGCGCGAGCCCGTCGATGCCCGGAAGCCAGACGTCGAGCAGGACGAGGTCGAAGTCCACGCGCGCGTACGCGGCGAGCCCCTCCTCGGCCGATTCGCAGAGCGTGCAGCGATGCCCTTCGTCCTCGAGGATCGCGCGGAGCGTCTCGCGGATCGACGGCTCGTCGTCGATGATCAGGATCCTGGCCATTACGCGGGAATCTCGATGTGGAACCGCGTTCCGGGATGGTTGTCGTGCACGGAGATCGTCCCGTCGTGGTCGTGGACGATGCGGTGGACGATCGCGAGGCCGAGGCCCGTGCCGCTCGGCTTGGTCGAGAAGTAGGGAAGGAAGAGCCTCTCCTTGTCGCGCTCGGGAACGCCGCGGCCGGTGTCGGCGACTTCGAGGACGATCGCGCGTTCGGCGGCGCGCGCCACGAGCGTGACCGACCCGGCGTCGGTCGCCTCCATCGCGTTGTCGAGAAGGTTGATGAGCGCGCGGCGGATCTGCTCCGGGTCGACGACGGCGCGCAGGGAGGGATCGGCATCGACGGCGATGCGCACGGCGGGCTTGACGTCGCCGTAGAGGTGGGCGACCTCATGGACGATCTCCGCGAGATCCGTCTCGCGGAGATGGATCGCCGGCATGCGCGCGAACCGGGAGAACTCGTCGACCATCCGCTTGAGCTGTCCGACCTCGTTGACGATCGTGCGGCAGCCCTCGTCGACGGCGCGCGCGGTGTCGGGATCGCGCCGGGCGAATTTCTTGGCAATGCGCTCGGCCGAGAGCTGGATCGGCGTCAGCGGGTTCTTGATCTCGTGCGCGATGCGGCGCGCGGCCTCGCTCCAGGCGGCGAGCTTCTGCGCCTGAACGAGCTGCGTGAGGTCCTCGATCGCGACGACCCATCCGCCGCCGGCGAGCCCGGTCATCCGCGAGGCGGAGACTTCGAAGTAGCGGATCTCGCCGCCGCGGACGATGGTGACCTCGCGCGAGCGGGCGTTCCGCTCGTCGAGCTCGCGCAGGTGCGCGGCCAGAGGCGCGAGCTCGCCGCCGAGAGTTTCTTCGAGGGTCGCGCCCGCGGGAGGCGGCGCGATCTGAAGGATGCGCTGCGCCGCCGGATTCACGCTGAGCAGCTCGAGGCGGTCGCTGAAGGCGAGGATGCCGGTCGAGACGCTCCCGAGCACCGTCGACAGGTACGCGCGCTCCTCGGCGAGCTCCGCGTTCGACGCGGTGAGCGCCTCGCGCTGGCGCTGGAGCTGTTCGGCCATCGAATTGAACGAAGCGATGAGCACGCCGAATTCGTCGGTCGCCTCGACCTCGATGCGGTGGCCGTAGTCGCCCCCGGCGAGCGTCCGCGTCCCTTCGGCCAGCGCCGCGACGGGGACCGTGATTCGCCGCGAGACGTAGATCGCAACGAGTAGCGCGAAGAGGAGGATCGCGAGCGTGATCGTCAGGAACATCGAGGTCTGCGCCGCCTTCAGCGCCGGCCGCTGCACCTCGAGCTGCTGGAAGTCGTGCCACGCGATCACGTTCTCGTCGAGCATCCGGTTCACGGCCGCCGGCACGAAGACCCCCGCGATCGCCGCCGAGTCGTCCTCGAGCGGCACCGCGACGCGGATCCAGCTCCCGCCCGCGCCGGGGTCGATCCGGCTCGCGCTTCCGCGTGCCCGCACCTCGTCGAAAAACCGCGGCGACGGCTCCGAGATCGCGTGGACCGGCGTCCGCGGATCGGCCACGAGCTTGACGACCGAGCCGTTCCGGTAAATGCCGACCAGGTCGACCTCGTGCCATTCGCGCACGTGCCGCAGCGCCCGGTCCGGATCGCCGGGCATCGCGGCGATCTCGCGCGCCGCTGCCTCCGCCTGCCCGATCGCCCGGTCGCGCGCGTACTGCGCGATCGCATCGGAGTTCTCGAGCACCGTCCGCACCGGCGTGTTGAACCAGCGGTCGATCGAGAGGCGCAGCAGATCCGTCGCGACGACGAACAGCAGGACGATCGGCAGGATCGAGATCGCGACGTACGTGATGACGAGCTTGCTGCGGAACCGGGAGCCGAGAATGCCGCGCTTCCGCTCGAGAAGGACCTTGACCAGCGCCCGAAGCAGGACGAAGAAAACCCCGATCACGAGGACGAGGTTCACGTTCCAGAGCGCGAACAGAACGAGACGGTTGCCGAGCGCTTCCGGAGAGAGCTCGTTCGCGCGTCCGATGAGGTAATAGACGAGGCTCGTGATCAGGACGATGACGAGCGGCAGCGCGATGAGCAGCCGCGGGTCCTTCCGGTACCGGTGCAGGACCTCCGCCCTCACGGGGTTTCTCCGTTCTCTTCGAGGAGCGATTCGACGCGTGTTTCTTCCCACGGCGTCGAGACGTCCCATGGGATGAGGTACCAGACGTAGCGCCGCATCAGCTCGGCGCGCACGCGCACCCGCAGCTTCCACGGTTTCCGTCCCTCGGTCCCGAACAGCTCCGGCTCGTTGATCGTCGCCATCCTGCGCTTGAGCTCGTCGAGCGAGGAGAGAACCTGCGACCGGACGAGGCGCCGGTCGCGCCGGTAGTTGAGCAGGTACTCGCGCGTGACCGAGTTGTACGTCGCCACGACTTCGATCATCGACGTCGCGATCGTGTCGTCGAACCAGTTCGGGTATTTCCGGAGAAGGACGATCTCGTAGCGGAGGACCGTCGGGAGGCCCGATTCGATCGCTTTCCGGATATCGGGATCGTCGAATGCCTCGTCGAGGCGGAACGAGACGGAGATCCGCCCGTCCGCCTCGTGGGCCTCGAGCTCGCGAATGCGCGGCTCGGCCACGGCCTCCGCCGCGGCGAGGGTGAGCAGGAGGACCGCGATCGGGACGAGGGAACGCACGTGTGGCTTTTTTACCACACTTGCGCGGAAGTTATTCCTTTTTCGTTGTTCGTTGTTCGTTGTTCGTTGTCCGCGTCAGTCGTCAGTCGTCAGTAAGAACGTCGTCATCCTGAGCGAGTGTGGTTGGGCGGGTGTGAGCGAAGGATCTCCTCAGCCGCGTCTCAATCCGGCAGGTTGGCGCGAGTCTGAGTCGCGGATCAGGAGATCCTTCGTCGCCTCGCTCCTCAGGATGACGGCGTTACGGCCGACTGACGACGGACGACTTACGAGGGACGACTTGCGAGGGACGACTTACGACGACCGACGGACGACTTGCGACGGACGATCAGCGTGAGGCGGCGACGCGCTCGCGGACAGCAGGCTCGAGCTCGAGCGCTCCTTCGACTTCCCACGCCTCCTGGTGGCGGAGGATCTCGGCGACCAGGCGGGAGTGGAGCGCGTGCCCCGCGCGCTCGGCGGTGATCGCGCCGACGAGCGGGTGCCCGAGGAGGGCGAGATCGCCGAGAAGGTCGAGCGCCTTGTGGCGGACGAACTCGTCGCCGAACCGGAGCGGCCCGTTCAGGACGCCGCTCTCGTCGAGGACGATGCAGTTTTCGACCGAGCCGCCGCGGGCAAGCCCGGCGGCGCGCAGCTTCTCGACGTCTTCGAGGAATCCGTACGTCCGCGCCGGCGCGAGCTCCTGCGCGAAGTTGCGGTAGTCGATCTCGAGGGCGATCGCCTGCCGCCCGATCGTCGGATGGGGGAAATCGATCCGGTACTCGATCGTCAGGCTTTCGGCGGGCTCGATCCGGAGCCGCTTCGCGCCGTCCGTGACTTCGATCGGCGTCCGGATGCGGAGCACGCCGATCGTCTCCTCGAGCTCGCGCACACCGGCTGCCTCGATCAGGTGCACGAACGGCAGCGCGCTGCCGTCGATGATCGGAACCTCCGGGCCGTCGATGCGGATCTCGACGTCCGTCAGGCCGGCCGCATGGATCGCGGCGAGAAGGTGCTCGACCGTCCCGATCGAGACGTCGTCCTTGCCGATCGACGTCGCGTAATCGAGAGCCGTCGTCGAGGCGAGGAGCGCGGGAATCCGGAGGGACCCGAGGTCGGTGCGGACGAACGTCAGCCCCTCGCCCGGCGCGGCCGGATGCAATTCGACTTTCGTGTAAATCCCGGAATGGATGCCGATCCCTTCGATGGCGACGGCGGTGGACAGCGTTTTTCTCTGCGTGAGCATGGATCTCCCGTACGAATTCCGGGTCCTTTCTTAGCGATGGCGGTGCCACGAGACGACGGAGGGGCCGATGCGGCTAAGTGGCCATGAATTCAGACGTTTGTCAGAATGACCGTCGCCGGGCGCCGTCGAGGAGTGTGGCTGGATAGCCACAGTGGCGTCGCCAAAGAACGACACCCCAGGTCCCGCGGCCACGCGTGTGGGCGCGCCGTCCCGGCGCGCACCCTCGCGCCACGACCTCGGCACCCGAGGGCTCGCGGCGAGACGCCGCGGCCACATGCGGGTGAGTAGAATGCGCGCTGCCATGCGGGGGAAAGAGTCGGCGAAGGGGGAGAAGCTCGTTGCGTCGAACCGGAAGGCGTTCCACGAATACCACGTGCTCGAGCGTTTCGAGGCGGGGCTGGCGCTCACGGGGAGCGAGGTCAAGTCGCTCCGGGACGGAAAGGCGAACCTCTCGGACAGTTACGTCACATTCCAGCGCGGAGAAGCGTTCCTGCTCAACGCGCACATCTCCCCCTACACGCACGCGAATCGCGAGAACCACGACCCGTTGCGGCCCCGCAAGCTCCTGATGCACCGGCGCGAGATCGACAAGCTCGCCGCGCTGACGCGGGACAAGGGCCTCACGGTCGTGCCGCTGCGGCTCTACTTCCGCGGCAGACACGCGAAGGCCGAGATCGCCCTGGTTCGCGGCAAGAAGCTGCACGACAAACGCGAGACCGAGAGGCGGAAGGAAGCGGATCGCGAGGCGGCCGCGGCGATGAAGCACGGGCGGCGTTGAGCCACGTTGACGAAGGGAGCGGCGCTGCTGTCTACTGCCCGAGCGAAATGGCCTGGTTCAGAAAAGAAAAGAAACCGAAGGAGCGCGTCGAGGCGGCGGGCCGCATCCCCGAGGGGATGTGGATCAAGTGTGAGGGGTGCCGCGAGATCATTCTCCGGAAGGAAGCCGATCAGAACCTGATGGTCTGCCCGAAGTGCGGCTACCACTTCCGGATCCCGGCCGCCGAGCGCCTCGCGATGCTTTTCGACGACGGCGAGTACAAACCGTTCGCCTCGGACATCCGCTCCGCGGATCCGCTCCGGTTCCGCGACACGAAGCGGTATCGCGACCGGCTGAAGGTGTACGAGCAGCGCGTCGGAACCGACGACGCGGTCGTCTGCGCCGAGGGGAAGATCGAGTCGATCCCGGCGGTGATCTGCGCGATGGAGTACAACTTCATGGGGGGATCGATGGGATCGGTCGTCGGCGAGAAGATCACGCTCGCCGTCGAACGGTGTCTCGACAAGAAGCTTCCGCTGATCGTCGTCTCGTGCTCCGGTGGCGCGCGGATGCAGGAGGGGATCCTCTCGCTCATGCAGATGGCGAAGATCGCCTCGGCGCTGCGCAAGCTCGCCGACGCCTCGCTCCCGTTCCTCTCCGTGCTGACGGATCCCACGACGGGCGGCGTGACGGCCTCGTACGCGATGCTCGGCGATCTGAACGTCGCCGAGCCGAAAGCGCTGATCGGCTTCGCCGGTCCGCGCGTGATCGAGCAGACGATCCGGCAGACGCTGCCCGAGGGATTCCAGCGCTCGGAGTTTCTGGTCGAGCACGGGATGGTCGACTTCATCGTGCCCCGCAGCGAGATGAAGCCGACGCTCGCCCGCTCGCTCCGGCTCCTGATGCCCTGACGCCGGTCGTGTCTCCCGAACTGCGTTACCTCGACGCGCTCCAGGGAAGCGGGATTCGTCCCGGCCTCGACCGGATGCGCGCGCTGCTTCGCGCGGCCGGACGTCCCGAGCGCCGCGTCCCGGCGATTCTCGTGGCCGGAACGAACGGGAAGGGATCGACGGCCGCGACGCTCGCATCGATCCTGACGCGCTCCGGGTATCGGACGGGCCTCTACACCTCGCCGCACCTCGTGTCGATCCGGGAGAGGTGGCAGATCGACGGTGAGCCGGTCGCGGCGTCACGGCTGCGCGAGGCGATCCGGCGCCTGCAGCGCCTCGAGAAGGAGGCGGCACTCCGTCCGACGTACTTCGAGGCGCTCACGATCCTCGCGTTTCTCCTGTTCGACGGGTGCGGGTGCGAAGTGAGCGTGCTCGAGGTCGGGATGGGCGGGCGCCTCGATGCGACGAACGTCGTCCGGCCGCTCGCGTCGGTCGTCACGCCGGTCGGGATCGATCACGCGGAGTGGCTCGGGCGAACGGTGAAGGCGATCGCGCGGGAGAAGGCGGGGATCATCCACCGCGGCTCGATCGCGGTGACGGCGAACCGCGACGCCGAGGTGCTGCGCGTTCTGGCGGCGCGGGCGGCGAACTTCGGAGCGCCGCTCCACCGGGTCGACCGCGAAGTTGCGATCGGCTCCGTCCGCGGCACCGCGCGTGGCGTCGCGTTCTCGTACCGCTCGTCCTCGATCGCCATTCGTCTGCGGTCGCCGCTGGCGGGAGAACACCAGGTCGAGAACGTCGCGCTCGCCGTCCGGACGGCCGAGCTGCTGCGGCCGCGCCTCCCGCGCATCGAGCCGGCGACGATCGTCGCCGGCGTCGCCGCGACGCGGTGGAGGGGCCGCCTCGAACTCTTCCCGATCGGACGCGGCGTCTGGGTCGACGGCGCGCACAATCCGCACGCCCTGGCCCGAATCGCGCCGTTCGTCGCGCGCCATCTTCCGCGGCCGCGGACGCTCGTCTTCGGCGTATTGCGCGACAAGCCCTTCGAGGAGATGGCCGCGATGCTCGTCCCGCTCTTCCAGCGCGTCATCGTGACGGAGCCACCCTCGGAGCGCGCTCTCCCCGCAGGGGAGGCGGCGGAGCGGATCGCGGACCCTCACGCGGTGCCTGTCCGCGCCATCGCGGACCCGAAGCGCGCCATCCGAGCCGCGCTCGACGAGGGCGACGCGGTTCTCGTCTGCGGATCTCTTTATCTCGCCGGAGAGGCCGTCGGTCTTCTCGACCGCCTCACGCCCTCCGGAAGAGACGAGGCGCGCCGAGAGCCGCGACGAGAACGAGCGCGCTCACGATCCACGTCCCCGCGACGGCCGCGGGCCGGCCGAACGTGAGAACGACGCGCGTCGTTCCTTTCGGGACGGCGACGCCGAGACGGTCGAGGTCGAGCGGGAAGGTATGGAGGTCCCGCCCGTCCTGATCCCGCGCGCGCCACGCGCGGAACCAGCTCTCGCCCACGAGAAGCGTCCCCTCCTCCGGCGCGGCGATCTCGATCGTCCACGATCCGGGGCGACGGCGCGCCGCGCGGACGGCGACGGTGCCCTCGCGGGCGATGTCCGGCGGCGCCACCGCGATCGCGCGCGGATCGAACCCCGGCGACTCGATCCGCGCGACCGCCTCGTCGATCGAGCGCGTCGGGACGACCTTCGGTATCGCGACCGCGGGAGGAAGGGTCTGCTCGACGCCATAAACGAAGAGCCCCCGCGGCACCGCGGCGGAGCGCATCGGCCGCAGCGCGCGCGCCTCGAGCGGGACGTCGCTCACGATCGCGTCGACGCCGGCGATCGCGGCCCATCGCGCCTTCTCGGCGGAGTCTCCCGCGCGGAACCGCTCGTGCGCGATCCGGGAGAGATACGAGTACATCCCGTCGGGCGACTTCTCGAGCGCGTACGCGACGTCGAACGCGCTCCCCCAGACCGGATCGAGCGTCGTCGCCGCGCGGCGATACGCGATTCGCGCGGAGTCGTCGGTCGCGGGGGCGCGATCGATCCGGGCGATCCGTTTCCCGGCGAGCGCCGCCGCGAGCGGCGGCGTTTCACGATAGGGCGCGATGCGGTCGACGGGTAGGGCCAGTGCTCCCGATACGCCCGCGGTGACGAGGGTCGCCGCCGCAATCCCGCGCCGCGCGAGCGGTGCCGCGCTCGCCGCCAGCGCGAACAGGGGCAGAGCCACGGCCGCGGCGAGGGCGATCCGCGATCGCATGGCCTCGGACCAGTCGCCCCATCCCGTGGCGGCGAGGAGCGTGAGGACGATCGTCCCCGCGGCACCCGCGAGCGCCGCGAGACGGTCGGCGCGCGTCCTCGTCTCCTTCGCCATCCACGCGGCGACGAGAACGACCACGAGCGCCGACAACGGAAGCGCGAGCTTCTCGGGATAGCGCAGGAGCCGCGCGGCGTCGACATGCCGCACGATCGCGGCGACGATCGGGTCGTATCGCCCGAGGGCGAGCAGCAGGAGCACGCCCGCGGCGAGCTGTTCCCGCCGGAACCGCCGCGGCGCGGCGGCGACTGCCGGAAGCGCCACCGCGCCGATCTGCAGCGTGAGAAAAAGAGGAGGCCACGGCGAGGCGGCGCCCGACGCCCTCCATCCCGCGCCCGAGGCGTCGGTGACGAGACCGCGGACGGGGCCGAGAACGAGCTCCACGAGCTGCCACGGCGTGAGGGAGGCGGCGAGGACGGTCGAGGCGGAGTACGCCCGCACGCCGCGCTCGGTCTCGCCCGCGATCTCGTTCCACGCGAGAAGGAGCGGCGCCGCGATGACGAGCGCGATCGCGACGGCTCCGGCGGAGGCGGCGACGGTCCGGCGCGACGCCGCTCGCGCGAGGAGAAAGCCGGCGGCGAGGGCCGTGCCGAGAAGCGTGACCGGCTCGCCCGCGAGAGCGAGAAGGCCGAACGCGGCGCCGAACGGGAGCGCGGTGCGCCACCCGGGGTCGAGGCGGACTCCCTCCGCGGCCCAGAGCGCGAACGGGACGAGCGCGACCCCCGTGACGAGGTTGTAGAAGGCGAAGCTCGAGACCGCGGCGCCGCTCGCGATCCAGAGTAGCGCGCCGAATACCGCAGCTTCCCGCGGGAGCTCGCGCCGCCGCAGAAGCGCGTACATGGCGCACCCGCCGGCGATCCAGTGGAGGAGGAAGTGGAGATTGAACGCGACGAAGAGCGGCAGGATCGCGTACAGGAGGGAGTCGGGATAGAACGCGAGCGCGTTGGGATTCCCGGCGAGCGGCTGCCCTCCGCCGGCGAGCGGATTCCAGAGCGCCGGCGCAGGCGCGGCGGCCAGAACGGCGCGGTAGGGAAGGTGCGTCGAGAAGTTGTCGCGGAAGTAGAAGAAGACGCGGCCGGCGACCGCCGCCACCGCCGCGGCCGCGACGAGCGCGAGAGCGAGACGGCCCGCGTGGTTGCGCATCGACTCGAGCATCCTACAGAATGCCTGCTGTCGATGGATACGACTCGGCGCCGCACCATCGCACTCGTCCTCGTCGCGGCGTTCCTTCCGCTCCAGTACGCGATCAACGCGGCGATCCTGACTTCCCACCGGATCAGCGTCCCATCACTCTTGTGGCTCGCGTACACCGCCAGCGGCTTTCTGGTGCCGCTCGCCGGCGGAATCGTCGGGGGCCTCGTCGTCGCCGCGTTCCGGCGCGAGCTCCGTCTCCAGGCTCGCGTCATGCTCAGCTGGAGATGGATCGCGACGACGCTCGTCATCTTCGCGATCTCCGGAGTCCTGGCCTGGCTCTACAGCGTCCTGAAGATCACGGCACATGCGACGCGCGGCGTCTCGTACGACGCTCTCCTCTGGAAGATCGACTCCTGGCTTCTCCTCGGTGCCTCGCCGAACATCTTCTTCCTCGAGCTGCTCGCGCACCCGCTCGCGTATCGCGCGATCGATTTCCTCTACGTCGGCGTCTTCACGACGACGATCACGGCCAGCTTCGTCCTGATGTTCGGATGGCGGCGGAATGACGACCGGATCGCGTATCTCGTCGGCAGCGTCATCCTCTGGCTCGGGGGGGCGTGGCTCTATTACGCGCTTCCGTCGCTCGGGCCGGCGTATGCCTTTTATGAGGTGTGGGACGCGGTGCGCGAGGACTTTCCGCGCGCGATGTTCCTGCAGAAGACACTCCTGGACAACCACATGCGCCTGCTCCGCCTCGCGGCCGGCGAGATCGTGCCGCGCCCGGTCAACGTCTACCTCGGGATCGGCGCCTTCCCCTCGCTCCACGTCGGATTCCACGTCTATTTCGCGCTCTGGCTCCAGAGGCTGATTCCGCGGCTGCGCATCGTCGGATGGGTGCTGGTGATCGTCGTCGCCGTCGGATCGGTCGTGACGGGATGGCACTACCTCGTCGACTCGATCGCGGGGGGGCTCCTCGCGTTGGGCGCCTACGTCGCGGTCGTGCCGCTGTTGGAGAAAACGAGTCGGGAGTCGGGAGTCGAGAGTCCGGAGTCCGCGACTCCCGAGTCCTGACTCCCGACTCCCGACTCGAAGTTGCACGCTCCCCTCCCGCGGAGGACAATGGCGCCCGCACCGGAGGAGCCATGACGCGCGCTGAAACCGAGGCGGCCACGGGCCGCGATTTTCTCCATCGTTCCCTCGCCGACGTCGATCCGCAGATCGCGGAAGCGATCGCCACCGAGACGCGGCGGCAGAACGAGACGCTCGAGCTGATCGCCTCGGAAAACCACGTCTCGAAGGCGGTCCTGACGGCCACGGGATCGGTCTTCACGAACAAGTACGCCGAGGGGTATCCCGGAAAGCGGTACTACGGCGGATGCGGACCGACGGACGTGGTCGAGAGCCTCGCGATCGAGCGGGCGAAGACGCTCTTCGGCGCCGAGCACGCGAACGTGCAGCCGCATTCCGGATCGCAGGCGAACATGGCCGTCTATTTCGCGGTCCTCAAGCCGGGCGACACGATCATGGGGATGGATCTCTCCCACGGAGGGCATCTGACGCATGGCCATCCCCTCTCGTACAGCGGCCGCGATTTCAACGTCGTCGCGTACGGCGTCTCGCGCGAGACGGAGACGATCGATTACGAGCAGATGCAGAAGCTGGCGGAAGAGCACCGGCCGCGCCTGATCATCTGCGGCGCGTCGGCGTACTCGCGCATCATCGATTTCAAGCGCATCCGGGAGATCGCCGACTCGGTCGGCGCTCTCATGATGGCCGACATCGCGCACATCGCCGGCCTCATCGTCGCCGGACTCCATCCCTCTCCCGTGCCGTACGCCGACTTCGTGACGACGACGACGCACAAGACGCTCCGCGGGCCGCGCGCGGGTCTGGTTCTCTGCAAGGAGCCGTTCGCGAAGGACCTCGACCGCGCCCTCTTTCCCGGCATTCAGGGAGGGCCGCTCGTCCACATCATCGCGGCGAAGGCGGTGGCGTTCGAGGAGGCGGCTTCGCCGGAGTTCCACGATTACCAGAAGCAGATCGTCGACAACGCGAGCGCCCTCTGCGACGCCGTGCGCGACGCCGGATTCCGCATCGTGTCGGGAGGGACGGAGAATCACCTCTTCATGACCGACGTCTTCTCGAAGGGCATCACGGGGAAGGACGGCGAGAAGATGCTCGAAGCGGCGAACATCACGGTGAACAAGAACACGATCCCGTTCGATCAGAACAAGCCGATGATCGCGTCGGGGCTCCGGATCGGATCGCCCGCCGTGACGACGCGCGGCATGCGCGAGCCGGAGATGCGGAACATCGGCGAGCTGATCGCGCGCGTGCTCGACTCCGCGGGCGACGCGGCCGTCGTCGCGGAAGTCCGCGCCGGCGTTCTCGAGCTCTGTCGCAGCTTTCCTATCTATTGACGGGCGGCGAGGCGGCCGCGAGGTCCGCGAGACGGCCGTCGATCTTCTCGAGCAGCCGCTCGGTCTCGGCTGCCTCCGCATCGCGTCCGCGGCGCCGGAGAAAGCGCGCCTCCTCCGCCAGCAGGCCCCGCGCGTCGAGAAGCGGGCCGGCCTCGTACGCCGCCGGAAGGCGGATACGGAACTGCCGGAGCGCCTCCGGCGCGCGGGCCCACGTCCGGGGAACCGCGACGGCCGCCGCCGCGATCGCCGTCGTGACGAGAATCAGCGTCGCCAGGGCCGCGGCCCGCGTCCGGCTCGCGACAGCCCGCGCCGCGGCAC
>JBOGJQ010000381.1:0-5398 GCA_050745405.1 Thermoanaerobaculia bacterium
GGTAAGGGGAACCCGACAACGGACAACGGACAACGGACAACCGACAACCGACAACCGACAACGGACAACGAACAACGAACAACGGCCTCGGCCCCTACGGCTGCGTGAATCTTCCCCGCGTGAGGAAGTTCATCGCCAGCGTCGTCGCGTACGCCGTCAGCTCGACCAGGGCCGCGCTCTCGCGCTGCACTTCGACGAGGAGTCCGAGCTCCTCGACTTTCTTCTGGATCTCCTCGATCAGGATCTTCACGAGGGAGCGCCGGACACCCGTCCAGTACGTCACGTTGTCGACGATCGCCCGCCGGTTCTCCGCGAGGAGCTTCGCCGCGGGACGATGCTCGCCCTTCAGCTCGTCGGACGGCTCCACGAAGACGTCGGTCAGGTCGGCGTCGAGGGCGAGATCCGCGATCGACTCCCGCTCGTCCGGCGTGTTCTGCCGGTAGAATTCCGCGAGCGACTGGGCGAGGTCGTCGACCGTGTAGTCGATCTCGCCGCTCGTTTTCGGCGGCGCCTTCTCCCCCACCTCCTGCGCGATGCGGTCGACGTACTGGAGCTTCCGCAGCGCGCCCCATCCGGCGTACTTCTTCTTCCAGTTCGACCCCGGGGTGAGCCACACCGCGAATGTCTCCGCGAAGTCCTCGTCCGGATGCTTCTGCGCGTACCACCCCTCGATGTGCCGCACGAACTTCTTCGAGAACGGGATCGGCGTGTACTCGTCGCGGTATGCGCGCCGGAAGGGGCCGAACAGATCGCGCCACTCGTCCGTCTTGTACAGCTCGTACGCGTAGTTGAACGCGTGCCCCGCCTCGTGGCGCATGTAGCGCATGATCTCCCGCTCCCCCTCGAGATCGTTCACCGCCCGCTCGATCGAGGCGAGCGCCGGGTTCACCAGATAGAAGGGGACCCCGATCACCGGCTCCTCGTCGGGACACCCCCACTGATCCGTGAGATAGAAATGCGGCCGGAACTCCTTCAGCCCCTTCCGATCGAGCTCGACGTACAGACGCTCGATGAATTTCTCGACGGGCGACCCCTCGATCCGCAGGCGGAGGTCGCGGATCGGCCGCAGCAGCAGATCCCGCGCTTCGGGAGGGGACTTTTCGAACTCCTTCATCGGGCCGCGATTCTATGTCCGGTCGCCCTGTTACGCCTTCGGAACATGGTTTGCCGATCCCGCCCCGGTCCGTTATCTTGCGTCCCGCCCGATCGTCCGAGGATTCGATGACCGTAAATCGCTGGATTTGCCGCTCTTTCGCCCTCCTGCTCGCTGTCGCGTCCGCTTCGGGGGCCCAAACCGAAGCGACCGCGGTCCGCCCCGAGCGGACGCGGAACGCCGCCGAGATCCGCCACGCCCTCGACCGCCTCGGTGTCGTCGGCGCCGCCCTCTACGTCGCCGCGCACCCTGACGACGAGAACACCGCGATGCTCGCCTGGCTCGCGAACGGCCGGCTCGTGCGCGCCGGCTATCTCGCCACCACCCGCGGCGACGGCGGGCAGAATCTCATCGGCCCGGAAAAGGGAGAGCTGCTCGGCGTCATCCGGACACAGGAGCTGCTCGAGGCGCGCGAGATCGACAACGCGGAGCAGCTCTTCTCCCGCGCGATCGACTTCGGCTACTCGAAAACGCCCGAGGAAACGCTGCGGATCTGGGGGAAGGATCGAATCCTCCGCGATTTCGTCGCGGTGATTCGCGACTTCAAGCCGGACATCATCATCACGCGATTTCCGTCCGAAGGCGGCGGGCACGGACATCACACGGCATCGGCCATTCTCGCGGAAGAGGCGTTCCGGCTCGCCGGCGACGCGTCGTACGAGCCGCGCCTCGCCGCGCCGTGGCAGCCGAAGCGGCTTTTCTGGAACGCGTGGCGGACCGAGACGGCCGGCATGATCTCGGTCGATCTCGGGGAGTTCAACCGCCTGCTCGGCAGCTCGTACACCGAGATCGCCGGCGAGAGCCGGTCGATGCACAAGAGCCAGGGCTTCGGCGCGGCGGAGCGCCGCGGAACGATCCTGAACTGGCTCGAGCTCCGGGGCGGTGACCCCGCGGCGAGCGATCCGTTCGAAGGGATCGACCTGACGTGGAATCGCGTCACCGGCGGCGCGGCCGTGATTCCGATCCTCGAGCGCGCGAAGGCGGCGTATCGGGCGGACGAGCCGTGGCGGATCGTCCCGCCGCTCGTCGAGATGCGGAACGTCCTCCAGGCGCTGCCGCGCGCGACCGCGTGGGAGCGCGACACGATCCGCTACAAGATGCGCGAGCTCGACCGGCTGATCCTCGACGCGGCCGGCATCTGGATCGAAGCGATCGCGCCGTCTTCGTCGGCCGTCGCGGGATCGACGCTCGAGGCGGCCGTGACGGTGATCAACCGCTCGCCGCTCGACGTCGTCGCCCAGGCGGCGTTCCGCGGCGGGGCGACGGGCGAACAGAGGCTTCGCTACAACGACCCGTGGTCCCAGCCGGTGCCGGTGTTCGTCCCCGAGCAGGCGCGCCTCACGCATCCGTACTGGCTGCGCCAGTCGGCCGACGACGGGGCGTACAGCGTCCCCGAGCCGTCGCTGATCGGGGCCGCGGTCGCGCCCGACCCGCTCCGCGTCCCGCTCCTCCTGACGATCTACGGCGAGGCGATCGCGTTCGAGGCGCCCGTGATGTACCGCTGGACCGATCCCGTCCTCGGAGAACGCTATCGCCCGGTCGACATCCTTCCGCCGGTGACGGCGAACCTCTCGTCGGGCGTCCTCGTCTTTCCGGACACGGCTGCGAAGCGCGTGCGGGCGCTCCTCGAGAGCGCCGCGGACGGCGTGAGCGGCGTCATCCGCCCGCGCGTGCCGGAGGGGTGGAGCGTCGAGCCGGCAGAATTCGCGTTCGCCATTCCGGCGAAGGGCGGACGGCAGATGGCCGACTTCGTCGTGACGCCTCCCGCGGGCGAGAGCGAAGGCGAGCTCCTTCTGGTCATCGAACCCGAGGGATGGAGCGAGCCGTACTCGCTGAGCCGGATCGAGATCGATTACCCGCACATCACGCCGCAGACGCTGCTCCCCTATGCCCGCGCGAAGCTCGTTCGCGCGGACATCGAGCGCGACGGGCGGCGCATCGGCTACGTCATGGGCGCGGGCGACGAGATCCCCGAATCGCTCCGGCAGATCGGCTACGAAGTCACGCTCCTCTCGGACGAGGAGCTCGAGAGCGCCGACCTCTCCGCCTACGACGCGATCGTTCTCGGCGTGCGCGCGTACAACACGCGCGAGCGCCTCGCCGCGCTCGACGAGCGTCTCTTCGACTACGTCGAGCGGGGCGGCACTCTGGTCACGCAATACAACACGCTCCGCCGTGACCTCCCGGAATCGCTCGGTCCGTATCCGCTCCAGATCTCGCGCGAGCGCGTCACGGTCGAAGACGCGCCCGTGCAGATCGCGGCTCCGGAACACCCCCTGCTCGCGACGCCGAACGCCATCCGCGCCGACGACTTCGAGGGGTGGGTCCAGGAGCGGGGTCTCTACTTCGCCGACGCGTGGTCGCCGGAGTACGAGGCGCTCCTCGTGATGGAGGAGCCCGGCGAAGAGCCGAAGCGCGGGTCGCTGCTCGTCGCGCGGCACGGCCGCGGGACGTTCGTCTACACCTCGATTTCCTTCTTCCGGCAACTGCCGGCGGGCGTGCCGGGCGCGTACAGGCTTTTCGCGAATCTCGTCGCCGCGCGCGACGGCGAGGGGACGCGTTGACGGAGCACGACGAGCATGAGGCTCCGCCGGTGGGCGGGAGCTGGCGCCGGCTCTACGCGGTCGTGCTGATCGCCCTCGCCGTCGAGATCGCGATCCTCTACGGCTTCACGAAGGCTTTTTCGTGACGGCGCTCGACTGGAGCGTCCTCATCGCGTCGCTCGTCTTCATCGTCGCGTACGGCGTCTGGAAAGGACGGAAGTCGCGCAACCTCGAAGGCTACCTGCTCGCCGGACGCGACATGCGCTGGTACACGGTCGCGCTGTCGATCATGGCGACGCAGGCGAGCGCGATCACGTTTCTCTCGACGCCCGGTCAGGCCTACGCGGACGGGATGCGGTTCATCCAGTTCTATTTCGGCCTCCCCCTGGCGATGGTCGTCCTTTCGATCACCGCCGTTCCGCTCTACAGGCGCCTCAAGGTCTACACCGCGTACGAGTACCTCGAAGGGCGCTTCGATCTGAAGACGCGCCTGCTCGGCGCGTTTCTGTTCCTGATCCAGCGCGGCCTCGCCTGCGGCCTCACGATCTACGCGCCCGCGATCATCCTCGCGACGCTGATGGGGTGGAGCCTGCCGCGCACGATCCTCGTCATCGGCGTCGCCGTCGTCATCTACACGACCTCGGGCGGGACGCGCGCGGTCAACCATACGAATTTTCAGCAGATGCTGATCATCCTCACGGGCATGGGAGCGGCGTTCGTCGTCCTCCTGCTCAACCTCCCCGAGGACGTCGGGGTGCGGGAAGCGACGTGGGTGGCGGGGAAGATGGGGAGACTCAACGCCATCGACCTCTCCTTCGACTGGGAGAACCGCTACAACATCTGGTCGGGCCTGCTCGGCGGCTTCTTTCTCGCGCTCGCGTACTTCGGGACGGACCAGTCGCAGGTTCAGCGGTACCTGTCGGGACAGTCGGTCGCCCAGAGCCGCCTCGCGCTCCTCTTCAACGGCCTGGTGAAAGTGCCGATGCAGGTTTTCATCCTCTTCATCGGCGCCATGGTCTTCGCGTTCTACCAGTTCACGACGCCGCCCCTCTTTTTCAACGCGGAGGAAGTGCGGTCGATCGAGCGGAGCGCGTACGCGGACGAGTATCGCCGTCTCGAGCAGGAGCACGCCCGGAGCTCGGCGGAGAAGGAGGCCGCGGTCCGGCAGCTCGTCGAGGCGATGCGCGCGGACGAGGAGCGGGCGATCGAGCGCGCCGAAGCGCGGCTCGCCGCGACTCAGGCCGAGGTGCTCGCGGTGCGCGAGGAGGCGATCGAGCTGTTCGTCCGGAACGACCCCGACGCGGCGCGCACCGACACGAACTACGTCTTTCTGACATTCGTTCTCGACTACCTTCCGGCGGGACTCGTCGGCCTCGTCATGGCGGCGATCTTCGCGGCCGCCATGTCGTCCACGGCCTCGGAGCTGAACGCGCTCGCCTCGACGACGGTCGTCGATTTCTACCGGCGGCTGCGCGGCAGCGAGCGCACCGACGCCCACGACGTCGTCGTCTCGAAGGGGGCGACGCTGGTCTGGGGGGCGTTCGCGATCGGCTTCGCCATGTTCGCGAACCGCCTCGGGTCGCTCGTCGAGGCGGTGAACATCCTCGGATCGCTCTTCTACGGCACGATTCTCGGGATTTTCCTGCTGGCGTTCTACGTGAAGCGCGTCGGCGGGACCGCGGCGTTCGCCGGCGCTCTCGCC
>JBOGJQ010000382.1:0-10852 GCA_050745405.1 Thermoanaerobaculia bacterium
GCCCAGCGCCGCGACGCCGAGGACGAACGCCGCCGCGATGGGGCCCCAGCCGCCACCGGCGCCGGCCGCCGCCGGCTCGGCCGCTTCCTGTCCGAACGCCGCCGTCGCCACCAGCAGCAGAAACGCCACCAGCAGCACGGATTTCATTCTGTTCACCACGACTCCTCCTTTTGACTCATTGTCCGTTACCCGTTGTGGGTTGTCGGTTTTCGGTTGTCGGTTCAATGCTCTTCGGCGGCGACCGCGCCGCCGATGTACACCATCGTCAGCATGACGAAGACGAACGTCTGTAGGATCGATCCGAAGATCCCCAGAAGCTGCATCGGGAGCGGCAGCAGCAGGGGGAAAATCCCCATGAAAATCCCCGTGGCCATGTGCTCGCCCGTGATGTTGCCGAACAGACGCATGCCCAGCGACAGGATGCGCGCGAAGTTCCCGATGATCTCGATGACGAAAAACAGAGGCGCGAGCCACAGCACCGGCCCCATGAAGTGCGCGACGTACTTCACCGGACCGTGCTGCCGGATCCCCTGGAAGTTGTAGTAGAGGAACGCCGAGATCGACAGCGCGAACGTCGTGTTCACGTTCGCCGTCGGCGGCTGCAGGAAGTAGAACTGCCCGATGATGTTCGAGAAGAAGATGAAGACCGTGTAGGCGCCGATGATGTAGAGGTACCGGTTGCCGGCGCCGTGTCCGACGATGTCCTCGAGCAGTCCCTTGATCCCCTGGACGAGGACCTCGAGGCTCTGCTGCATCGGCCCCGGATCGTCGCGGCTGAGCCGGCGCGTGATCAGGGGGAAGAGGATGAGACTGATGAGAAGGACCAGCAGCGCCATGATCACGTGGTCGGGAACGGAGAACCCGAGCTCCTTCGCGATCGCGTTGACCGGACCGTACAATATCGAGGTTTCGTGATGCATGCGGTTTACGAACCTTCCCTGAAGGCTCGGTACACGGAGTACAGAACCTCACACCCGATTCCGACCACGAGGATCGAGAATCCGAACAACACACTGAGCGGGTTGAAACGAACGACGAAGATCGAGATCGCGATCGCGACCCCGAACAGTGCGAAGCGCGCAAGAGCCCGCACTCCCAACCTCCACGCCTGGACGCGGAGCGTCGGCCGGAGAACGTTCGAGACGACCTCCTCCAGCCAGAGGAAATTGATCATAGCCACGGCCCCACTGCAAGTCAATCCGAGAAGCCCCATCCAGTCCGCCCGCACCGCATAGATCGCGCCCGCCACGAGCCATCCCGCGCCGGCGAAGCGCACGATCCTCCGCACGAGCGCCCGCTCGCTGCCGGAGGCGCCGTCGTCAGTCCCGGCGATCGGTTCGTTCGTTTCTGGCTGCAAGGCGGAAAAGATACGTGAAGGCGCCCACGACGCCCAGCGCCGCAAAGACGATCGTGAGCCATGGCGAGGTCCCGAGCTCCCGGTCGAGCCACCACCCCAGACCGTAGCCCGCGGCGATCGTGAGCGGAAACGTGATCGCCAGGGCGGTGATTTCGGCCCAGGCTTTCCACCACCCGCGCTCCTCGCTCACGATCCCGCCAGCGCCACCGCCACCCTCTCGAGCAGCGGCTGCGGCATCACGCCGAGCGCGAGGACCACCACGAGGCACACCGCCGCGACGAGCTTCAGCGCGCCGCCTCCCGCGATCTCCGCGCCCCGCTCCTCACGAAGGTACATCGCGACGACGAGGCGGAAGTAGTAGAACATCGAGAGCGCCGAGGTGAGCACGGCGAGCACGACGAGCCATCCCCACCCCGCACCCACTCCGGCGAGAAAGAGGTAGTACTTCCCGACGAACCCCGCCGTCGGCGGAATCCCGCCGAGCGAGAGCAGAAAAACGACCATCGCGAAGGCGACCAGAGGCGCGCGCGCGTGCAGGCCGCCGAAGTCGGCGACGCTCTCCCCCGCGTACTCCTTCCGCCTCAGCATCAGGATCACGGCCCAGATCCCCGCCGTCGCGAAGACGTAGACCAGCATGTAGACGAGCACGGACGTCAAGCCGAGCGGGGTCATCGCGAGAATGCCGATGAGAGCGTACCCCGCGTGCCCGATCGACGACCACGCGAGCATCCGCTTCACGTTGTCCTGCGTGATCGCGGCCAGATTCCCGCCGACCATCGACAGCGCCGCCACGACCGCGAGAACGCCCGACCATTCGACGCGAAGCCCGGCGAACCCCTGGTAGAAGATCCGCGCGAAGATCGCAAAGGCGGCCGCCTTCGACGCCGTCGCCAGGAATGCCGTCACCGGCGTCGGCGCGCCGACGTAGACGTCGGGAGTCCAGACGTGGAACGGCACGGCCGCCACCTTGAAGCAGAGGCCGGCACCGAGAAGGAGCGTGCCGAACGCGAGCGCGTCACTTCCGGCGGCACCCACGACGGCCACCGCGACGCGTCCCAGCTCGAGCGACCCCGTGACGCCGAAGATGAGCGACATCCCGTACAGCATGATCGCGGAGCTCGCCGTTCCCAGAACGAAGTACTTCATCGCGGCCTCGGTCGACGCCGCGCGATCCTTGTAATAGCCGGCCAGCACGTAGCTCGAGAGGGAGAGCAACTCGAGGCCGATCCAGATCGAGATGAGATGAACTCCCGAGACCATGAACATCGCCCCGCAGAGCGCGAAGGCGAGCAGAGAGAAGTACTCCCACGGCGAGTAGCCTTCTTCCCGCAGAAAATCCGTCGAGAGGAGGACGACCAGCGCGACCGCGGCGACGAAGAGAAGCTTGAAGAACACGGCGAACCCGTCGAGGGCGAACGTCGCGCCGAGCAGCCCACCGGCGTTCGCGCCGGCGCCTTCGGCCGACCAGAGGATCGCGGCCGTCGCGACGGCCAGGACGAGCAGCGTCTGCCACCGCGCCAGTCCGACGTCGTCCCGGCGGAACAGGAACGGAGCCAGAAGAAGCCAGCTCGCCCCGAGCGCGACGACGATCTCCGGCGCGAGAAGCGCGACCTCGCTCGCGCTCACCGCGCGACCTCGCCGCCGCCCGCCCGCTCCGCCAGGAAGTAACCCGGATCCACTTTCTCCACGATGTAGTTCACCGGCCGCTCGAGGACGTCGAACATCGGCTTCGGATAGATACCGATCCAGATCATCAGGGCGATGAGCGGGATGAGCGTCCACGCCTCGCGTCCGCCGATTGCGACGTCGGCGAGCGCCTCGTTCTTCGGATTGTCGATCGGCCCCCAGAACACGCGCTGGTAGAGCCACAGCAGATACGCCGCTCCCAGGATGATGCCGATCGCGCCGGCGACGGCCCACCAGATGTTCCGGGCGGCCGCTCCGAGGAGGATCGCGAACTCGCCGACGAACCCGTTGAGAGCCGGCAACCCCATCGACGCGAGCGCCGTCACCAGGAACAGCGTCGCGTACACCGGCATCTGCTTCGCGAGCCCGCCGTACTCGGCGATCTCCCGCGTGTGGCGCCTCTCGTAAATGATGCCGACCAGAAGAAAGAGAGCGCCCGTCGTGATGCCGTGGTTCACCATCTGGAGGATCGACCCGCTCAGGCCGATCGGGTTCAGCGCGAACATCCCGAGCATGACGAACCCGAGATGCGAGACGGACGAATAGGCGACGAGCTTCTTCATGTCCTTCTGCACGAGGGTGACGAGCGCGCCGTAGATGATCCCGACGATCGCGAGCGCGACGATCGGGATCGTGAGCTGTACCGTCGCGTCCGGGAGAATCGGCAGCGAGAAGCGCACGAACCCGTACGTTCCCATCTTGAGGAGGATGGCCGCGAGGAGAACCGACCCCGCCGTCGGCGCCTCGACGTGCGCGTCCGGAAGCCACGTGTGGAACGGGAACATCGGCACCTTGATCGCGAACGCGAAGAAAAATCCGAGGAAGAGCCAGAACTGAAGCGATGGCGGAATGAGGTGGCCGATCTCGTGGTACTGCAGCACTGCGAACGTCGGCTCGTTCCCGAGCCCCGGAATGCCGAGCAGCGGAATCCCCGAGCCGTTGAAGAAGTAGAGCGCGAGGATCGAGACGAGCATCAGCACCGATCCCGCCAGCGTATAGAGGAAGAACTTGATCGACGCGTACAGCCGCCTCGGCCCGCCCCACACGCCGATGAGGAAGTACATCGGCACGAGCATGACTTCCCAGAAGACGTAGAAGAGGAAGAAGTCGAGCGCGCAGAACACCCCGATCATCCCCGTCTCGAGAAAGAGAATGAGGACGTAGAACTCCTTCTCCCGGTGCGCGATCGCCGTCCAGGACGAGTAGACGGAGATGAACGTGAGCAGCGTCGTGAGGAGGACGAGGACGAGAGCGATCCCGTCGATCGCGAACAGATACTGCACGCCGAGCGCATCGATCCACGAGGCCCGCTCCCAGAACTGGAACAGAGGTCCATCGGCAGAGCGGTCGAAGTGCCACCAGAGCGGAAGGCTGACCGCGAACGTCGCGCCGCTGACGATCGTCGCCCACACGCGGATGGCGCCCGCGGCGCCCCGAGGAAAGAGCAGCAGGACGATCGCTCCCGCGAGCGGGAGAAACGTGATCAGCGAGAGGATCGGGAAGGTCCCGTCGTACAAGCCCATGCGCACTATCTCCCGAGCAGCCAGACGACGGCGAACAGAACGATGCCGCCGCCCATGATCAAGGCGTAGTTCTGGACCAGGCCCGTCTGGAGCCGGCGCAGGAGCGTCGAGCCTCTCTGCGCGCTCCAGCCGACGCCGTTCACGGCGCCGTCGACGACCCACCGGTCGAATTGCGCCGACCCCCAGCCGAAGAGAACGACTGTCACGTGACGGATCCCGTTCACCAACCCGTCGACCACGTGAATGTCGAACCATGCGAAGGCACCTGCGAGAAGCAGCGTCCCGCGCACAGCGGTCGCCTGATACAGCTCGTCGACCCAGTACCTGTTCTCGACGAGACGATAGGCGCGCGGATAGCGGGCGGCGAGAGCGCGCGGCCGCGTCCACCCCGGATCGTCGAAGTAGAAGCGGCGCGCGACGACGAGGCCCGCCACGGCGACGCCGACGGAAAGAAGGATCAGGGCCCACTCGAGAAGGACCGGCGCGTGCGGCAGCTCCCAGGCGATACCGCCGACCGGCGCGAGCACCGGCGCGAGCCACCCCTGGAACGCGTTCGGCTGATGAATACCGAGAGCCCCGAGCGGCAGCCCGATCCATCCGCCCGCGATCGCGAGGACGGCGAGGATCGCGAGCGCGGCGGTCATCGGAGGCGGCGATTCGTGCGGCCGTTTCGCGTGGCCGGCGCCGCCGTGCTCGTCCGCCTGCGCCTTCGGCAGCGTGACGGGGCGGAGGCGCGTCTCCGGCTCGATGATCTCGTGGTGTTTGTGCTGCGGCTCGCTCGCCTCGATGCCCGCGGCAACGGCGCCGCGGTACGCGCCGTGGAACGTGAGGAAGTACGCGCGGAAGACATAGAACGCGGTGAGCGTCGCCGCGACGATCCCGAAGAGCCAGACGAGGAGCGGGACGCCGGCGAGTGGCGCGCCGAGAGCGGGATACCGCGCGACGAACGCGCCCGCGAGGATCTCGTCCTTCGAGAAGAAGCCCGCGAGGGGAGGGATGCCCGCCAGGGCGAGCGCGCCGGCGAGGAACGTCCAGTGCGTCACCGGCATTGCCTCGCGGAGTCCGCCCATCCGGCGCATGTCCTGCTCGCCGTTGCACCCGTGGATCACGCTCCCCGCGCCGAGAAAGAGGACGGCCTTGAAGAAGGCGTGCGTCACGAGGTGGAAGATCGCGGCGGTGAAGGCGCCGACCCCCGCCGCCACGAACATGAATCCGAGCTGGGAAACCGTCGAGTACGCGAGGACTTTCTTGATGTCGTTCTGCGTCGTGGCGATCGTCGCCGCGAACACCGCCGTCAGCGCCCCTACCCCCGCGACGACGAGCATCGCCTCGGGCGACAGACGGAACAGCACGTTCGAGCGGACGACCATATAGACGCCCGCCGTGACCATCGTCGCGGCGTGGATCAGTGCCGATACGGGCGTCGGTCCCGCCATTGCGTCGGGAAGCCAGACGTGCAGCGGGAGCTGCGCCGATTTACCGCAGGCGCCGGCGAAGAGCAGAAGGCTGATCGCCGTCGCGATGCCTTCGAACCGCGTCGGATCGGCGCTCGCGAGCGCGAAGACGTCCGAATAGTCCGAGGTCCCGAACCAGACGAAGACGAGAAACAGCCCGAGGAGGAACGCGAAGTCGCCGATGCGGTTGACGATGAACGCTTTCTTTCCGGCGTCCGCGGCGAGCTTCCGGTCGTAGAAGAACCCGATCAGGAGGTACGAGCAGAGGCCGACGCCCTCCCATCCGACGAACATGAGAACGTAGTTGTTCGCCATGACGAGGACGAGCATCGCGAACATGAAGAGATTGAGGTACGCGAAGAAGCGCGTGTACCCCTTCTCGTGCCACATGTAGCCGACGGCGTAGACGTGAATGAGGAAGCCGACCCAGGTGACGACGAGCATCATCGTCGCGGAGAGGGAATCGAGCTGGAACCCGAGGTGGACGCGGAAGTCGGCGAGGCGTCCATCGGCCGTGATGCCGGCGCCGAGAGGCATCCAGGTGTAAAAGACCGCTTCGAACGCCTCGCGCGCGTCACGGCGGGCCCACGGAATGACGACGTAGAACGTGGCGACGAGCGCCGACAGGAGCGTCGCGCCGAGCGCGATGAGGTTCGTCACTCTCCGGCTCTTCCGCTCCTGCGTCTCGAGCGCGCGGAACCCGTTCATGGCCGCGCCGATCAGCGGCAGCATGGGAACGAGCCAGATTACCGCGGCGATGTCGTTCATTCGTAGCTCGTATCTAGTAGTCAGTAGCTAGTAGTCAGTAGCTAGTAGTCAGTAGCTAGTAGTCAGTAGTGTCAGCAGTTAGTAGTTAGTAGCTAGTTCGCTTTTCCTAGCTACTAGCTACCAGCTACCAGCTACCAGCTACCAGCTACTACCCACGGAGCTGCCTCGCTTCATCGACATTCACGCTGTTCTTGAGTCGAAACAACTGGATCGCGATCGCGAGGCCGACGGCGGCCTCGCCCGCGGCGACGGCGATGATGAAGATCGGGAAGATCTGCCCCTCGATCGCCGCGAGGCGCTTCGCGAACGCGATGAAGTTGATGTTCACGGCATTGAGCATCAGCTCGATGCACATGAGGATCACGATGATGTTCCGCCGCACGACGATGCCGACGATGCCGATCGTGAACATGGCCGCCGAGAGGACCAGGAACGCCTGCGTACTAGGCACCCATCGCCTCCTTCTCCCGCTTCTCCTCGGCGACGCGCCGCACGATGAAGTCCGGCACCGCCTCCTCGGCCGTCGCCCCGAGGCGGCGCTTCCCGATCACGATCGCTCCGACCATCGCGACGAGGAGAAAGAGAGACGCGACCTCGAACGGGACGAGATAGTCGCGATAGAGGGCGATGCCGATCGCCTCCGTGTTCCCGACGACGACCGCCTGCGCGCCCGTCGAGCGGAGCGCCTCGGTCGTCGGCGCCGGAACGGCAAACCCGCCGTCCTGCAGGATCGTCGCGAACACGAGCAGCAGCGCGATGCCGACTCCGATTCCGGCGAGCCAGTACGGCGACAGCATCCGCTCGTGCGGAATGTCGCGGACGTTCGCGAGCATCACGACGAACAGAAACAGGACCATGATCCCGCCGGCGTAGACGAGAAGCTGCACGGCGCCGACGAACTCCGCCTGCGCGAGGATGAAAAGGATCGCGACGCAGAGAAACGTCAGGAGAAGGAAGAGAGCCGAGTGGACGGGATTGCGCATCGCGACGACCAGGATCGAGCTCGCGACCATGACGGTGCCGAGCACGAGGAAGAGGGCCATCGGAAGCGCTTCGAAGACGGCGTCCATCAGTCGCTCCCCCCTTCGATGCGCTTCGCCTCGTCCCCCTCCTCGATGCCGGCGCGCCGGGCGACCTCCTCGAGCGACGGGTACCGCGGCCGCTCGTCGTCCCAGTACTCGAGCTCCTGCATGTTGAAGTAGAGGTCGTTGCGGTCGTACGAGGCGAGCTCGTAGGTCTTCGTCGTCAGCCAGATCGACTTCGGCGTCGTCGGGCACGCCTCCTCGCACAGAGCGCAGAAGAGGCAGCGCTTCACGTCGATGTCGAAGCGGTCGAGGACCTTGATCTTCTTTTTCTTCCCCTCCTCTTCCCGCATCTCATCGTGGACGTCGATGTAGATGATGTCGATCGGGCACGCCAGCGCGCAGAGCTTGCAGGCGATGCAGCGGTCGTAGGAGAAGCGGAACATCCCGCGGAACCGCTCCGACGGCTCGACGCGGGCCTCCGGGTACTGCACCGTCACCTTCGGCTTCCACAGCTCCCGCCACGTCGTCCGCAGCCCCTCGATGAGATCGAGAAGGAGGAACTTGTCCGTCCATTTCGTCTTCGGCCGGTCGACGTACATCAGAATCCTTTCGCCTGAATCAGCAGGACGACGACGCCGGTGACGGCGATATTCGCCAGCGCCAGAGGAATCATCCACTTCCATCCGAGGTCCATGAGCTGGTCGAACCGGTAACGCGGGAAGGTCCCGCGCAGCCAGACGTACAGCAGCATGAACGCCATGACTTTCGCGAAGAACACCGCACCCCCGAGGATCGCGCCCGCGATCCCCCACCCGGCCAGGACGTCCGTCGTGAGCCCCCATCCTCCCATGGCGAGCGTCCATCCGCCGAAAAAGAGGATCACGACGAGGCTCGAGTTCACCAGCATCGCGGCGTACTCGGCGAGGAAGAAGAGCGCGAACTTCATCCCCGAGTACTCCGTGTGATACCCCGCGACGAGCTCCGACTCCGCCTCGGGGATGTCGAACGGCGCGCGGTTGTTCTCCGCCACCATCGCGACCAGAAAGATGAAGAAGGCGACGATCTGCGGAATGACGAACCAGACGTGCGCTTCCTGGTATCGAACGATCTCGGTCAGATTCAGACTGCCGGCGAGCATCAGCACGCCGATCACCGAGAGTGCGAACGGCACCTCGTACGAAACCATCTGCGCCGCCGAGCGCAGCCCGCCCATGAGCGAGTACTTGTTGTTCGACGCCCACCCGCCGAGGATCAGACCGTAGACGCCGGTGGACGTGAGGGCGAGCACGAGAAGAACGCCGATGTTGATCGAGCTGATCTCGAACGCGGGCGGCGGGCCGACGGGGATGATGGCGAAAACCGTCATCGCCGGGATGAGCGGCAGCATCGGCGCGAGGAAGTACGGGACTTTCTGCGCGCCCGAGGGGACGATGTCCTCCTTCAGCATCAGCTTGAGCGGATCGGCCACGAACTGGAGGAGACCGTGCGGCCCGACGCGGTTCGGCCCGCGCCGCGCCTGCATGAACGCGAGGACGCGCCGCTCGACGAGCGTGAAGACCGACACGACCCCGAGCACGACGTGAAACGCAATGACGAACTTGATCGTCGGCCAGACGATCCAGGTCATCATCGGGGTCGCGGCGGAAGCGAGGATCAGCATGCGGCCCTCCTGCCGCCCATCCGAACGCAGAACGCAGAACGCAGAACGTAGAAGCGAGAAACCCGGCCACCCTTTCTCACTTCTGCGTTCTGCGTTCTGCGTTCTGCGTTCGACAGAATCACCGGTCCACCTCCCCCAGCACGATGTCGATCGTGCCGATCAGCGCGACGAGGTCCGACACCAGGTGTCCCTTCGCCAGCGCCGGCAGCGCCTGGAGGTTGTTGAACGACGGCGGCCGGACGTGAATCCGGTAGGCGTTCTGCGCCTTCCCGTCCGCGACGATGTAGTAGCCCAACTCCCCTTTCGGCCCCTCGATCGAGTGGTAGACGTCCCCTTCCGGCGGCCGGATCACGCGCGAGATCTTCGCCTTCAGCTCTCCCTCCGGTGTCTCGCGCACCTTCGGGGCGCACTGCCGGAGAATCCGCGCGGACTGGCGCATCTCCTCCATCCGCACGAGGTAGCGGTCGAACGTGTCGCCCTGACGGCCGAGCGGCACCTCGAAATCGAGCTCGCCGTAGATCTCGTACGGCATCACCTTCCTGAGATCGAACTCGACGCCGGAGGCGCGGAGTGGCGGGCCCGTGAGGCCCCAGTCGATCGCCTCTTCCGGCGAGATCACGCCGATCCCGACGGTGCGGCGCTTCCAGATGCGGTTGTTCGTCAGCAGAGATTCGTACTCGTCGACGGCGGCATCGAACTTCGCGAGGAACGCCTCGAGCTTTTCGAGCCACCGCGGCGTGACGTCGTAGGGCTGGCTGCCGATCTTCATGCAGTTCAGCGTGAGACGCGCGCCGCAGTACTCCTCGAACAGATCGAGCACTTCCTCCCGCTCCCGGAAGGCGTAGAAGAACGGCGTCATCGCGCCGAGGTCGATCGCGTGCGTCGCGAGCCAGAGGAGGTGGGAGCTGATCCGCTGCAGCTCGGCGAGCATCACCCGGATGATCTGCGCGCGCCGCGGGATCTGATCGCGAATCCCCATGAGCTTCTCGACGGCCTCGACGTAGCCCAGGTTGTTCGTCGCGGCGGCGATGTAGTCCATCCGGTCCGTGTGCGGGACGCAGAGCGGATAGTTCATCTTTTCGAACAGCTTCTCGGTCCCGCGGTGGAGATAGCCGATCACCGGCTTCGCTTCGACGATGCGCTCGCCGTCGACCTTCACGACGACGCGGAGGACGCCGTGCGTGGACGGATGCTGCGGGCCGAAGTTGACCTCCATCTCCTGGACGTCGAGCATCGTGCCGCCGGCCGCCGCGGCGTGCGGCAGCGGGCCGCGCAGCGCCTCGACCGAGTCGGTGAGGTCCCGCGCGACGCGGCGCATGTCATCGAGAGTCGGCTCGGCGGGCGCGGCGGCGGAGACGCCGGCCGGCGCCGGCGGGAGC
>JBOGJQ010000383.1:0-8081 GCA_050745405.1 Thermoanaerobaculia bacterium
CGTCCGGGACGCCTCCGGCGTCCTATTCTGTGGGGAAGCCGCGCTTCCGCATGAGCGCCTCGACGCGCGGATCGCGGCCGCGGAACTGCCGGTAGCCTTCCGCCGGGTCGATCGTGTTCCCGACCGAGAAGATGGACTCGCGCAGCCGCGCGGCGACTTCCTCGTCGTAAGCCCCGCCCGCCTCGACGAACGCCTCGAACGCGTCCGCCGTGAGCACGTCCGACCACAGGTAGCTGTAGTAGCCGGCCGAGTAGGCGTCGCCGTCGAAGAGGTGCAGGAACTGCGGGAGGCGGTGGCGCAGGACGATCTCGTCCGGCATGCCGATCGCGGCGAGCGTCTCCCTCTCGAACTTCAGCGGATCGATCGGGCGATCGCCCGCGAGGTGGATCTTCATGTCGACGAGAGCGCTCGCGAGGTACTCGACCGTCGCGAACCCTTCGTTGAAGGTCGACGCGCGCTTGATCCGGTCGACGAGCTCCTGCGGGATCGGCTCGCCTGTCTCGTAATGAACCGCGAACCGCTCCAGGACCTCCCGCGTCGGGAGCCAGTGCTCGAGGAGCTGCGAGGGGAACTCGACGTAATCGCGGAACACGGCCGTGCCCGAGAGCGACGGGTAATTCACGTCGGAGCTCAGCCCGTGCAGCGCGTGACCGAACTCGTGAAAGAGCGTCTCCGCGTCGTCCCACGAGATCAGGACCGGCTCCCCGGGCTTCCCCTTCACGAAGTTCGCGTTGTTCGAGACGATCGTCGTGACGCGGCCGTCGAACTTCTCCTGACTGCGGTACGCGTTCATCCAGGCGCCGGAGCGCTTGCCCGGGCGCGCGTACGGATCGAAGTACCAGAGGCCGACGTGCTCGCCAGTCTCGCGGCTGGTCACTTCCCAGACGCGAACGTCGGGATGGTAGACGGGGACGTTCGTGACGGGCGAGAAGGCGAAGCCGAACAACTCGCCCGCGACCCAGAACATCCCTTCGCGCAGTTTCTCGAGCTGCATGTAGGGCTTGATCTGGCTCTCGTCGAGGTCGTATTTCTCCTTGCGGACCTTCTCGGCGTAGTAGCGGTAGTCCCACGGTTCGATCGTGATCCCCGCGCCCTCGCGCGCGGCGATCGCCTGCATGTCGGCGACTTCCTCGCGGACGCGGGCGACGGCGGGCGTCCAGACGGCCTCCATCAGCTCGAGCGCGCGCTCCGGCGTCTTGGCCATCGAGTTCTCGAGGCGCCAGTGAGCGTGAGTCTCGTATCCGAGGAGCTTCGCGCGCTCGGCGCGGAGGCGCAGGATCTCGGTGATGATCGCGTTGTTGTCGTGCTCGCCGCCCATGTCGCCGCGCATGATGAACATGCGCCACGCCTTCTCGCGGAGGTCGCGGCGGTCGGAGTAGGTGAGGAACGGCGCGACGGACGAGCGCGTGTTCGTGACGACCCACTTGCCCGGGACGCCCTTGTCCGCGGCGGCTTCGGCCGCGGCCGCGCGCAGCGACTCGGGCAGGCCCGCGAGGTCGGCCTCGCTCTCGAGAACGAGATACTGATTCGTCTCGTCGGCGAGGACGTTCTGGCCGAAGCTCGTGAACAGCTCGGCGAGACGCTGGTTGATCGCCGAGAGGCGCTCCTTGGCGGCCTCTTCGAGTTTGGCGCCGGCGCGAACGAAGTTCGTGTAGTAGCGCCAGGTGAGGCGCTGCTGCTCGGGCGTGAGGCTCGCCTTGGCGGGCGACTCGTAGACCGCCTCGATCCGGCGGAACAGCGCCGTGTTCTGCGTGATCTGGTCGGAGAAGGCGGCGAGCTTCGGCGCCATCTCCCGCTCGACTTCCTGGAACTCGGGGCCGTTCATCGTCGAGCTCCAGACGCCGTAGATCGTGGCGACCCGCTCGAGCGTCCGTCCCGAGCGCTCGAGCGCGGCGATCGTGTTCTCGAACGTCGCCGGCGCGGGGTTCGCGGCGATCCGGTCGATCTCGGCGAGGTTCTCGGCCATCGCGGCCTCGAGAGCCGGCTCGAATCCGGCGACTTCGACCTCGTCGAACGGCGGCACGCCGCCGTACGGTCCGGTCCAGTCCTGAAGGAGCTCGTTCGCGTCGACTCGGGGCGGGGGTGTCGTCGGTGTCGTCATGACGGGCGCAGGAGCGGTCGTGCAGGCTGCGAGCCCGAGCCCGCACACAAACGTCAGCAGGTTGCGGATCATAGTTTCGTTCATGCGGGAAGGGGAACAGTCGCGGCCGGTGCTCTATTCAGGGTGGCGGCCGGAGCGACGCAGCGGCCGCGGATGACGACATGCGCTCGAACGGCAGAAGTGCCGCAGGTTCCGTCGCAGGATGAAGTGAATCGCGGGGACGCGGAGGAACCGCAGCGCGTCGATGGGTGCGACGCTGCCCAGGTTGAGCGCGGCGACGAAAAAGACGGTCCTGGCGCGGTGCGTCACTGCGATTGGAAACTCGGTCGATCGGGCGAAGGATTCCGGCGGCGCGAGCCACTTACCCGATATGAGACTCTGCGCGCTCGTCACGACCGCTCTGCTGTTCGCGTCCCCCGCGCTCGCCCAGGAGAGGCTGGAACGAGGGACGCGCGAGCTCTCGCTCCACATCTCGCCCGATTTCGAGGGGGCCGTCGGAGACATGCTCCAGATGCATGCCGGGTATGGCCTTTTCGTCCGCACGGGATGGGAGGCGCGCGCCACGCTCGGGTATGCCGTGTTCGAGGACGTCGCCGGCGAAGACTCCGACTACCGTACTTCCGAGCTCTCCCTGGTGGGTGAATATCATTTTCGTCGCGGCAGCGATCTCGTTCCCTACGCGGGATTCGGCGCGGGCTGGCGGAAGACCGAGTTCGCGGAGCTCGAAGAGTCCGGGGCCGTCTTCGGACCGCGGGGAGGGCTGAAGTACTTCCTCGCCGACAACGTGGTGCTCGACTTCGAGGTGACCTACAAGATCGGCACGGCGGACGTGTTCATCAACGACTTCGAGCCGGACGACACGGATATTTCCTCGATGATTGGTTTTCGGATTCTGTTCTGACATCCGGTGTCCGTTGTCCGTTGTCCGTTATGATGAGTCGATGAAACAGGCGGCCGTCGCTCTCGCGCTCCTCGCTCTCGCCTGCGCGTCGGGAGACGTCGGGCGTACGGTGAATGCGAACGAAGGCGGCGTCCCGTTCGCGCTGGCCGGCGCGGGATTCCCCGAGGAGATCGACGCGTTTCCGCCGTGGGGGACGGTCTCGGTGCCCCTCCGGTTCGTCTTCACGAACGTGAGCGATCGCGCCTACACGGTCGAGCAGCTCACCGTCCGCCAGGCGACACGCGGCATGAAACGGCTCCAGTTCGCTCCCGCCTTCGAGACGGTCGATCGCACGGTCGAGAGCGGGGAAGATCTCGACGTCGAAGTCACGATCCACATCGGCCCCGGCGAGATGGTCGCCGGCGAGTCGATCAACGCGCCGCTCGGCGTCGACGCGTTCCTCACGACGAGCGACGGCACGCGGTACCGGTATTCGATTGGGATTCCCATCCTGTAGGGCCGCCCTGCGGCCGGCGCCGCTTCGCGGACGCCGGCCCTACTCGATAACCCACTTCTCGTAGACCATCCTCGGGAACCTCGCGGAGAAACGCCGACGGCAGGCAGTGCCCTTTGCACTCACCGTCTCCCGGAGCTAGTATGAGTCGTAAAGTGTTCGTATGAGCGGAGCTTCCATGAACAAAATAGCGGCTTGTCTCTGCGTGATGTTCCCCGCTCTCCTGCTGGCCTCGGGTGACCCAGGACTACTGGAGGCCGCTAATCCCAATCGCGAGGCGCCGGTATGGGTTCCGGCGGCCACTCTGCGCGATAACGTTGCGCGGAAGAGTTCATTATTCGAGCCGCACGAGTTGCGGATTCTTGCGTTGCATGAGGAACGTAGTCGCGCGCGCGAAGAGGCCGCGACACGTTGCGACGAAACAAATAGCCTCGTCGTATTCGACGCCGTTCCGGACAGGCGCAGCTCCGTCTTTCGCGAGATGGTTGCCAGCGCAGAGGATGTTTATGTTGTTCGCGTCATCGGAGCGTCGGATGGATTCTATGACGGTTTGCCGGCGTCTCTTCTGCACGTCCGCGTTCTCGAAACCTGGCGCTTCTCTGGAAAGTTCAATCCTAATCGGCCCACATACATCGTCTACCCTGACGCAAGTTTTGCGATCGGCGAACTGTCCTACTGCAGGAAAGACCATCGATATCCGGCCCGTCCCGAGTCGGGTTCGCGGCTGATTATTTTTCGATACGACTCTCTGACAGATCGGCAGCGTCAGATCATCCAGCCCCATCCATGGGAACTGTTTCCGGTGACTTCCTCCGGCGAACTTGCGATCCCGACCACGATGACAGCAGATCCCAGTTTGGCATCCGTAGAGACAATCGAGGACCTCAGAAGCATCGTTGAGAAGTCACGCTAAATGACGGCAGAGCCGCGCCGCGGCGGAGGATCAATGAGTAACCGGCTGCGCGTTATCTTCCGAGTTTCAGCGCTCCTCGCTACGCTACCCTGTGGCGCGTTCTCGCAAAGCCATGTTTGTGCGCCGACGTTCGGTGTGGATTTCTCGTTTTCGGCATTTCAGGTCACGCTTAATGGAGGATTGCCGCCTGAGACGGCGTATGCGGCCTTTGGACACTGGGACGACGCGTGCTCATCGGATGTCGAAACAGGTGAAGGTTATGATTACCCGGACTTCGTCGTGAATGGGGGCGGCGGAGTTCCGCTTGCCATTACGTTCTATCCGGGTAACTCGACCCTCGCCAGCGGCTCTTGTGGTCGCGCGGTCATGCAACCCGGACAATTTGGCTGGGAGAGCGGTGCGATCAGTATTTGGCAGAACGATGGCACCGGGATCCCCTGCAATGTCGAAGAGGTTCTCACACATGAGCTCGGCCATGCCTTGGGACTCGATAACGCCACAGATCCTTCATGCGACGGCACAATTATGGGCGCGCCAGAGGCGGGCATTCCATTTCGAGAGATATTTTCGTATCACTGCAGCAGTGTCGACAAAATGCACGAAACGAACTATGAAGTACAAACCTCAGAAACGACCGGCGGTGGTGCTACTTGTGGCGACAGCGAGGTCGAAGACTCTCCGGACGCTGATGGCTGCAATCCAACTCCAATCGTGGTCGATGTTCTGGGTAACGGCTATAAACTCAGCGGGACAGAGCCGTCTGTCCTTTTCGACATAGATGCCGACGGGCATCTCGATGCGATTAGCTGGACGTCCTTCGGAACCGACGATTCATTTCTGTGGTTGGACTCGAATTTCGATGGTGTGGTGAGTACCGGAGCAGAGCTCTTCGGGAATGTGGGCTATCTCAACGGATTCGAGCGGCTTCGGGGCTTCGATGCTCGCGGTCGCGGCGGGAACAACGACGGCATAATCGATCGTCTCGATTCGATCTGGAGGCGCCTACTCCTTTGGACCGATTTGGACCGAGACGGGCTTACCGATCCAGCAGAAGTGACGTCGCTGGCGGCTACCTCAACCGTAAGTCTCAGCTATGACTATCAGACCGTCGGCCGTCGTGACGAGTTCGGAAATCTGTTCAGATTCCAGTCACGCCTGACGCTTCTCGATGCTGAGAAGAAGGCGAAGACTGCCCTTGTCTTCGACGTCATTTTTCGGAGAGCGACCGACTAGCTCTGTCTCAAGCCCCGGCTCCGCGCGAGTCGGGGCGTACAGGCCCCTACTCGATCACCCACTTCTCGTAGACTGCCTCGGGCAATTCGCGGAGAAATCGCGACGGCATGAGAAGCACGTCCATCTGCGCGCGGTCGCGCTCGAGGACCGGATAGACCAGATACAGCTCCTGCTTCGCGCGCGTCGTCGCGACGTAGAAAAGCCGCCGCTCTTCCTCCTCGCCGGGGATCACGATCTCGGCCGTCGGCTCGTCCGGCTCCACCGGCCGGCGCATCAGCGCTTCCGTCTCCTCCTCGGTCTCCGGCAGCGCCGCTTCCGTCCCCGGAACGCGGACAATGCCGCCGGGAACGCGGAGAGCCCGCCCCGAGGGGAACTTCCCGTCGTTGAGACCGACGAGAAACACCGCGCGCCACTCGAGGCCCTTCGCCTGATGGATCGAGCTGAGGACGACCTTCTCGTCGTCGGGGCCGGCCACGGCGACGTCCTCTCCCGAGATCGGATTCGCGAGCGACAGCTCCTCGAGAAACTCGATCACGTCGCCGTAGCCTTCCGCGAAGAGAGCAAGCTGCTCGAGGTCGTCGAGCCGCGCGGAAAAATTCGGGAACTTCGACCGGACGTAATCGCCGTAGCCCTGCTCGACGACGAGACGGATCGATTCCGCCGGGCTCCGTCGCATCGCCTCGGATTCGAGCGCGCGCAGCGTCCGGCGGAGCGACTCGAGCGACTTTGCCGTCGCGCGCGATCCGCCGCCGGCGGCGTGGAGGAACGCCGTCAGCGGGTCTGGCGCGCCGGAGATCGCGTCCCACGTCGCGCGCGCCGTGCGCTCGCCGACCTTCGGGTAGAGCTTGAGGACGCGTACCCAGGAGAGCTCGTCGCGCGGGTTCGCGACGATCCGGAGATACGCGATCGCGTCCTTCACGTGCGCCTGCTCGAAAAAGCGGACGCCCGAGCGGATCACGTAGGGGATGTTCCGCCGCGACAGCTCCATCTGGATCTCGAGCGACTGGTAGTGCGACCGGTAGAGCACCGCGATCTCGCTCAGCGACTCCCCTTCGTCCCGCAGCTCGAGGACCCTCTGCGCGACGAACTGCGCCTGGGCGTAGATATCGTCGACGCCGATGAACGCCGGGAGCGGACCGCTCGGACGGACGGCGGCGAGCTGCTTCGGAAACTGGTATTTGTTGCGCCGGATCGAATCGTTCGCGAGCGCGAGGATCTCGGGCGTGGAGCGGTAGTTGATCTCGAGCTTGTAGATCCGGCAGCCGTCGAAGCGGCGGGGGAACGTCAGGATGTTCTCGAATGACGCGCCACGGAACGAGTAGATCGACTGCGCGTCATCGCCGACGACCATCACGTTCGGCCGCACGGAAGCCATCTGGTCGACGATCTCCGCCTGCAGCCGGTTCGTATCCTGATACTCGTCGACCAGAACGTGCTTGAACCGCCGCTTCAGCGACTCCGAGATCTCTTCTTTCTCGTCGAGGAGGCGTTTCCAGTTGAGAAGGAGGTCGTCGAAATCCATCGCGTTCGCACGGCGCTTCCGCTCGGCGTACCGGCCGAAGACGCTCCGCATGTCGGCGATGTCGTTCAGGAAATGGGGGAAGTTGTCCGCGACGTACGCCTCGAGCGAGCCGCGCGTGTTCACGACGTGGGAGTGGATGTCGAGGAGGACGTCTCCCTTCGGGAAGCGGCGCTCGAGCGTCGGAATGCCCGCATCCGCGATCGCGCCGTTCATCATCTCCTTCGCGTCCTCGTCGTCGAGAATCGAGAAGCTGCGCTGGTACCCGAGGGAGTCGGCGTGGCGGCGGAGGAGGCGGTTCGCGACGGCGTGGAACGTGCCTCCCCAGATGCGGCGCGCGTCCATCGTCGCGAGCTGTTCGACGCGCTCGAGCATCTCGCGGGCCGCCTTGTTCGTGAACGTGAGCAGGAGGATGTCCGACGGATCGACGCCGTCCTCGATGAGGCGGGAGACGCGGTAGGTGAGCGTCCGCGTCTTCCCGCTTCCCGCGCCCGCGATGACGAGGATCGGCCCGTCGCCCGCCATGACGACCTCGAGCTGCTGCGGGTTGAGCTCGTCCTCGTAGCGGACGCGGTACTGCTTCGTGCGCTCGGGAGGCTTGAGCGTGTATTTGCGGATTTTGGTCATCGCGAAGGGATATCCCGCGCCCTTTCAGGGCGCAATGATTCCGCTACGTCTGCAATCCGGGGGCTCGCGCGCTCCGCGCGCTTCGCCCCCGGCTATTGTCCGGCGCCCTCCGGGCGCGCGGGTTCAAACTCTTGGGAGTCCAAGAGCGATTTTGGCCAGGCGGTCCGCCAAGCGCGCCTCGCCCATCCGCGCCCCCACTCCGCGAGCTCCGGGCGCGGGCCAGCGCAGCTCATCGACGCCGAAACGTTGGCCGTTCACGGATTGCGCGCCCGAAGGGCGCTGGAGAGTAGACAG
>JBOGJQ010000384.1:0-1034 GCA_050745405.1 Thermoanaerobaculia bacterium
GATTAGTGGCTGGACGATTGCTAGGCAGATATGTTTTACGGTAGGGGCGTCCCGTCTTTGACCATACTAGGTTCTGTTGACATTAGGGTCATAATAGAGATATGGCAACAGTTAAATTACCCGATGAACAATGGTCAAAAATCCTCCACTTCTTGCGGGATTGTCCCGAGGTGTACGTCGGCCGGGAACCCCACTGTCGGCGCTTTATGGAAGGCGTGCTCTGGGTAGCTCGCAGCGGTGCTCAGTGGAGATTGCTGCCCGAAAAGTATGGTAAATGGAACAGCATCTACCAACGGTTTGCCCGCTGGTGTGATAAAGGCATCTGGGAACGAATGCACCACCATTTTATCCAGGACCCAGATTGGGAGCACCTCATCATTGACAGCACCGTGGTGCGGGCCCATCCCTGCGCTGCTGGCGCCTCCTCAAAAAGGGGGGGCAAAGGGCGCAGGCTCTGGGCCGGAGCCGGGGCGGGTTCAGCACCAAAATCCATATGGGTGTGGCTGCCTTGGGCAACCCCTTGCGCTTTAAGTTGACTGGGGGCCAAAACCATGACATCACCCAAGCCGAGGCCTTGATTGCGCATTATCAATGTGAGCATGTCATTGGAGACAAGGCCTATGATGCAGATAACTTTCTCCAGGTGGTGCTTAGCCAGGGAGCGGCGCCGGTAATTCCGCCCCGCTCCAACCGGAAGGTGTTAGGCGAATACGATAAGCATCTTTATAAAGAGCGTCACCTGGTGGAGTGCTTCATCAACAAAATCAAACAGTATCGTCGTATCTTCTCTCGATTTGAGAAACTGGCCCAGCGCTACCTGGGCTTTTTAAGCTTTGTTAGCTCTCTCATCTGGTTAAGATGAATTGTCAACAGAACCTAGTCCGCCTTCAACCAGTGCAGATAAGACTAACTGAGATAAAAAGGTGCTAGTGGCTATAAAAACGTGTCCTCCTGGTCTCAAAACTCGTACCGCCGCCTTAGCCCAGACCACGAAGAAACATCGCAGAAAGTCCCGTTCTTTCTGAGTAAGGGCA
>JBOGJQ010000385.1:0-11313 GCA_050745405.1 Thermoanaerobaculia bacterium
CGCCCGCAACGCGGGCCACTCTGGTTTTTTTCACAGCCTCTCAGGATGACGACGCCACTGACGACTGACGACGAGCGACCGAAACGCTACTCCGCGTTCTTCACGTACGTCTCCAGCCACCGGTCCATCTCCCACAGCATGTGCATCACGGACTGCCTCGCTCGGTAGCCGTGACTCTCGTGCGGGAGCATGACGAGGCGCGCCGTCTTCCCCATCCCCTTGAGCGCGGCGTAGAGACGCTCGCTCTGGACGGGGAACGTCCCGGAGTTGTTGTCCGCGATGCCGTGGATCAGCAGGATCGGCTCGTCGATCCTCTGCGCGTTCATGAACGGCGACATCGTCGCGTAAACGTCCGGCGCTTCCCAGTACGTCCGCTCCTCGGACTGGAACCCGAACGGCGTGAGCGTCCGGTTGTACGCGCCGCTCCGCGCGATCCCCGCGCGGAACAGATCCGTGTGCGCGAGGAGGTTCCCCGTCATGAAGGCGCCGTACGAGTGCCCGCCGACCGCGACTCGCTTCGGATCGAGCACGCCGCGCCGCACGCCCTCGGCGATCACCGCGCGGGCGTTCATCCCGAGCTGCGCGACGAACGCGTCGTTCGGCTCGGCCTCTCCCTCGCCGATCACCGGCATCGCCGCGTCGTCGAACACCGCGTACCCGCGCGTCACCCATGGAATCGGTCCCCAGTAGCTCACGAAGTTGAAGCGATGCGGCGAGTCCTGGATCTGCGCCGCCGCGTCCGCGCTCTTGAATTCGTCGGGGTACGCCCAGACGAATGCCGGAAGCGGCCCGTCGCGCTCCGCGTCGTATCCCGGCGGGAGATAGAGAACGGCGCTGAGCGTCAGCCCGTCCTCCCGCTCGTACGTGATCAGCTCCTTCTGAATCCCCTTGAGCTCGGGATAGGGATGCGGGAAAGCCGTCAGGCGGCGGATCGCATCCCCGCGAAGATCACGGGCGAAGTAATTCGGCGGCTCGTCGACGGATTCGCGCTGCGTGAGGAGCACGGTTCCCGAGCGATCGAGCGGTGCGACGACTTCCTCGTACCACGGCGCGCTGGAGCGGAACAGCTCGGTCGTCTCTCCGGTCTCGAGGTCGTAGCGGCGCCAGAATGGACGATCCCCCTCGGGTGACCCACCCTCGCCGCTCCAATAGATGTTCCGCTCGCCGTCGATGAGGAGCACGGAACGTCCCCACTCATTTGCGATCTCGGCGGGCTCGCCCGGGTTCGCGTACCGGTCTTCGAACGAAAAGTCGTAGACGACCTTCGGCTCGGCCTCGGGGTCGCTCGGGTCGACCGCGTACCACCGCTGCTTCCGGTTCGACCACCACCGCTCCGACACGAGCGCGAGGTCGCCGTCGCCCCAGACGACCTCGTCGACGCGAAGCGGCAGCGTGATCAGCGCGCGCGGCTCGCCCTCGAACGGCGCGGCGAGAGTGAAGATCCGGTCGCGCTCCGCGAACTCCTTCCGCGCGTTCCCCTCGTCGAGCGCCTCGACCCACCAGAGCGTCGCCGGAACGTCGTCGCGCCAGTCGACGCCGCGCATCCCCGTCGGAACGGATCCGAATCCGAGGGGAACTTCCTCGTGAAGAGGGAGATCGGCGATCTCGGCGACGACCTCGCCGCGCGCGTCGAGAACTTCGATCGTCCTCGGGAAACGGTAATGCGGAACGAGATAGGAGTACGGCCGATGCACGGTCTCGAGCAGGATGAAGCGGCCATCTGGCGAAGGCTCGAAGTCACCGATGACGCCGCGGTGGCCGAGCCGCGCGACCGAGCCGTCGAGCGCAACGCGCGCGAGCTCGGAGGTGGCGTAGTAGTCGAAGAGCCGCTCGTCGTGCGCATTCTCGAGAAGATCCTGGTATGTGCGCGCGGGAGCGGTCTTTCCGATGTTCTCCTGCACGACGGGACCGGAGGGAACGTCCGGCTTCGCCGGCACCTCGCTACGATCGTCGGGCACGATCCGCGCGAGGAGAGCATCCGAGGAGGAAAGCCAGTAAAAGGGCGCACCGGAGAAGGCATCGTTGATCGCGAGATCGGTGAGGCGCCGCGCGCGCGCCGAGGCGGCGTCGGCGAACCACAGCTCGACGGCCGTTTCCGTGTCGATCGTGAAGGCGACGCGCTTCGCGTCGGGTGCCCAGGCGACGTTCCGGACGCGCGGTTCCGCAGGAAGTCCTTCGATCCGGCGCTCCTTCCCTGTTGCGACCTCCACGAGACGCATTCCGTCGTACGACCTGGCGCGGCTGGGCCCGAAGTTCCGAGGATTCATCCGCAGTCCGGCGAGGCGGAGCTCCGGCTCGGCGAGCTCGGCGATCGTGGGAAGCGACGGCCGCTCGAGCAGGAGAAGCTGCGCGCGATCCGGACTCGGCTCGACGACCGGCGTGAGAGGCGCGTCGACGAGACGCGCGAGCGACTCCGGCGGACGCTGATACTCCGCGCCCGCGGCCGGCGCGGCCGCGAGAGTGACGACGAGCCCGACAACGAGATGAAAGGACGACGACATACGCATCGATTGTGTCTCCTCGGATGAGATTGCTGGACGGCGCAGGATAACTCAGTCGCGATCCGCCGTGTCACTCGGGCGCAACGCGTGCATCTGCTCCCCTCGAGGCGGAAGGATCGAAGGAGGATCGTATGGCACCGCATGAGGCTCGAGCGCGCGCGCGTCGGTGGACGCGCGGCTTTTACGCAGGAAGTGTTCTCGCCGGCATTCTCTTCGTGGGCGTCGTCGTCTCCGGACGCGCGGACGTATTCGAGCGGCTGCGCCAGCGCGTCCTCGACGAGCAGATCGAGTCGAACGCGCACGAGATGCTGACGGAAGGACGCGAGATCTTCCGCCACGACACCTTCGGCAGCGAAGCGTTCTGGGGCGACAGGCTGCGCTTGCACCAGGCGATCGCGGGTGAGGCGAACGGCGGCGTCGGTCCGGGTCTCACGCCCGTCGCCGCGCTCGGCGTCGGTCTCAAGGTCGCCACCGAGGCCCTACCCGCTCCGCTCATTCAGCAGATCTCGCGCGGTGAGGTCGACCTCGAAGATCCCGCGACGACGCTCGCTCTCCTGCAGCTCGACGCGGTCGTCGGCGTGGAGGGGTTCTTCAACGCCGACGGAAGCATCCGCTCGGTCGGCATCACCTGCGCGATCTGTCATTCGACCGTCGACGACTCGTTCGCGCCCGGGATCGGCCGCCGTCTCGACGGCTGGGCCAACCGCGATCTCAACGTCGGAGCGATCGTCTCCCTCGCTCCCGATCTTTCGCCGTTCACGACGCTCCTCGGTGTGGACGAAGCGACCGTGAAGACCGTCCTCGCGAGCTGGGGCCCTGGCAAGTACGACGCCGAGCTGAACGTCGACGGCAAGGCGTTCCGGCCGGACGGAAAGTCCGCCGCCACTCTGCTGCCGCCCGCGTTCGGTCTTGCCGGCGTCAGCGCGCACACCTGGACCGGCTGGGGTGCCGTCACGCACTGGAACGCGTACGTCGCCGCCCTGCAGATGCACGGCACGGGGCGCTTTTACGATCCGCGCCTCAACGACCCGGTCAAGTTCCCGCTCGCAGTTCGCGAGCACATGTGGGACGTGATGCCGGAAGGAGAGGACCTCATCACGGCCAAGCTCCCGGCGCTTCACTTCTACCAGCTCGCGATTCCCGCGCCCGAGCCGCCGGCCGGCAGCTTCGACGCCGCCGCGGCCGCGCGCGGCGAGGAGATCTTCACCGGCAAGGCCGACTGCGCGCGCTGCCACACGCCGCCGACGTTCGTCGAGCCGGGATGGCCGATGCACACCGCCGCGGAAATCGGGATCGACGACTTCCAGGCGATGCGGTCGCCGACCGAGCGTTACCGCACCGCGCCTCTCGCGGGCCTCTGGACGCACATGAAGGGCGGCTTCTACCACGATGGACGCTTCGCGACGCTTGGCGACGTCATCGATCACTACGACGCGCACTTCTCCCTTGGCCTCAGTGAGCAGGAGAAGGCGGACCTCGTCGAGTACCTGAAGTCGCTGTGAGGAGAGACGCCATGCGCATCCGAACGATTCTCCCGCTCCCGCTCCTGCTCCTCGTCGCGTCCGCGGCGTACGCCGCGCACGAGGCGGACCTCTACGTGATTCCCGCGGCGGCACACACGGCCGGCGCCGCCGGAACGAACTGGACCACGGACGTGACGATCCACAACTCCGGCTCGTCGGCCGTCACCGTCTCGATTCATTTCATCGAGAGCGGCTTCATGCCGGCGGCGAGTCTTTCGCCGGTGCTCGTCGACGGGGAGGCGTCGCTGACCCTCGCGCCGGGAGAGACGCGGACGATCACCGACCTTCTCGCCGCGCAGCGTGCCGGCGCGGGCGTCACGGGCGCGCTGATCCTCGAAGGCGACGGTCCGTTCATCGTCGCGAGCCGGACGGCGACGCCCGGTACGGGCGCCGGCGCGGTCGGCGCCACGGTTGCTCCGGTCGCCGCCCTCTTCGACGCATCCCCGGCGAATGGTGGAGAGGCGTCGGTTCTCCCCGCGGTGTCCATGAACGCGGCCGCGCGGTCGAACGTCGGCCTTCTAATCGCGTCTCTCGGCTCGTCTCTGACCGTCGAAGTCATGCTGCTCGGCCCGACGGGAGCGCCGCTCGGTCAGCGAACGATCACGTTCCCCGGCGAAGGATTCGCACACCTGCAGTTCTCCCTCGCGGACATCGCGCCGGCGTTCGACGACGCCACGGCCGTCGTGCGGATCACGAACGGCGAAGGGCTCGTCGTGCCGTACGCCGCCGTCGTCGACAACAACTCGGGCGATCCGTCGGTCATGACGGGCGGGATCGTCTCGAGCGCCGCGACCTCGGCCGCGGCGGTGCTGCGCGGGATGCTCGCGACGCGGTAACCCCGCCGCCCCGCCCGAGAGAAGCATCCACAGATTTACACAGATTTGCACAGATTGAGAGGCGGGCAAGCCTTTCATCTGTGTAAATCTGTGTAATCTGTGGATAACTATCTCGCTTCTCGCAGCAACTCCCGCAGCGGCTCCTCGACGCGGGCGGCGAGGATCGCGTAGCCGGCGGCGTTCGGGTGGATCGCGTCGCTCCGGAGCGCCGGCTGCGACAGGATCCCATCGAGCAAGTCAGGGACGAGAAGCGCGCGCTCCTCGTCCGCGATCCGCTCGTACATCGCTCCGTAGTCGACCTGCAGGCTCGGAAAGCGGTAGCCGAGGAGGACGACCATCGCGCCGGCATCCTGGATGCGCCGCACGATCGCGCGGAGGTTCGCCTCGGTCGTGGCGATCGGAACGCCGCGGAGATAATCGTTCCCGCCGAGCCCCACGATGACGATCCGCGGATCGCGCGCAAGGACGTCGTCGTCGATTCGCTCGAGCGCCGCGGCCGTCGTGTCGCCGCTCACGCCCGCGTTCACGATCGTCTCCCCGAGCGCGGAAGCGAGGCGTGACGGGTAATCGTCCCCCGCGCCCGCGCCGTAGCCCGCGGTCAGCGAGTCGCCGAAGGCGACGATCGTCGAACCCGTGGAGTCGAGGTTCGCGACGCGCGACGCGGGCGGCGGCCAGAGAGCCCACACCGCCGCGACGAGCACGGCGCCCGCTGCGGTGGCGGTGAGCCCCCTCTTCCCTCTCATCCTCGCGTCAGTTCGGAAGCTCTTCCTCGACCATCCGCGCGAAGCTCGCGAAGCTCCGGTCGTGCACCTTCCGGCCGTTCACGAAGAACGTCGGCGTGCTGTCGACGCCGAGCTGCTGCGCCTGCTGGATCTGCTCCGCGACGTCGGCCGCATGCTGCTTCTCGTCGATGCACGTCTGGAGCGCGGCGCCGTCGATGCCGAGAGTCGGCGCGACCTCGACGAGCTTGGCCGTCGCGATCGCGTTCCGGTTCGCGAAGAGCCAGTCGTGCAGCTCCCAGAACTTCCCCTGATCCTGCGCGCAGAGCGACGCCTCGGCCGCGAGTCGCGCCTGCGGGTGGATGCTCTCGAGCGGGAACTGCTTGAAGACGACGCGGACCTTGTCGCCGTACTCCTTTTCGAGCTGATCGAGGACGGTCTGGCTCGACGCGCAGTACGGGCACTGGAAGTCGGAGAACTCGACGATCGTGACGGGCGCGGAATCGGCGGACGACGCATCGCCGGCGAGCGGCGCGATCGGATAGCGGACCGGCTGGAGGAGAACTTCATAGTCGGCCGCGGCGAGGAGCTCGTCGCGCCAGGCGCTCTCGCGCTCGAGCAGGCGCCGCTGCCGGAGCGCCTTGGCCACCATTTCGTGCGCCTGCGCTTCGTCGGGCGGAAGCTGCGCCCGGTACTGCCGGACGGTCGCCTCGATCTCCGCCGCCGTCGGCGCGGCGATCTTCCCCTCGACCTCCCGCTTCCAGAGCGCCTCGATCGTGATCCCTTCTTTCTCGGCGATCTGCTTCTGCAGCAGCTCGAAGGCCGCGCGATCCGTCGCTTCCTTCTTCAGGTTGTACTCGGAGTCGCGGATCTGGCGGAGCTGGTTCGCGATCGGCGCGGTGATCTCCGCCTCGGTGATCTTCTTGCCGTCGAGAACCGCGACGACGTCGGAGTCCGCGGCGGCGACCGCGAGCGGGCAGAGCAGAATGACGGTGGCGAGCAGTCGCCTCATGAGGCCTCCTGGAAAAACGGTCCGTTCGCGGTCTCGGAACGGCGCGTCCTCTTCCGTTCTTCCCGCTGGGACAAGCTCCCTCAATAATCTGTGTAAATCTGTGTAATCTGTGGAGATGAAGATCGTCGCCGCACTCCTTTTCCTCACGCTGACAACGATACCCGCGCGCGCCGACGACCGATGGGTCGAGCGGACGCTCCGCTCGATGACGACCGACGAAAAGGTCGGGCAGTTGCTGATGGCGCGGGTCGGCCCGGAGGGCTTCCGCGCTCTCGATTCGGACGAGATCGAGGAGGTGCGGCGCGCGATCACGGAGATGCACGTCGGCAGCGTCCACGGCGGAATCGGCGACGCCGCAACGCTCGCCGTCAAACTCAACGAGCTCCAGCGGCTCGCGAAAATCCCCCTTCTGGTCTCCGCGAATCTCGAGGGCGGCGCCGGGTACGTCCTGTACGGCGCGACGCGGATGCCGCTCGCGATGGCGATCGCCGCGACGGGCGACGAGCGGCTGGCGTACGAGGCCGCGCGCGTGGCGGCCGAGGAGGGACGGGCGGTCGGGGTGAACGTGAACTTCTATCCCGTGGCCGACGTGAACAACAATCCCGACAACCCGATCATCAACATCCGCTCGTTCGGTGAAGACCCCGAGGCGGTCTCGCGGTTCGTCGCGGCGTACGTGCGCGGGACGCAGGAGCACGGACAGATCGCCACGGCGAAGCACTTTCCCGGACACGGCGACGTCGCGGTGGACTCCCACCTCGCGATGCCGACGCTCGACGTCGACAGGGCGCGTCTCGATGCGGTCGAGCTCCCGCCGTTCCGCGCCGCGATCGACGCGGGAGCGAAGGCGTTCATGACGGCGCACATCTGGCTGCCGCGCCTCGAATCCGAAGAGGGGCTCCCCGCCACGCTCTCCGACGACGTCCTGACGGATCTCCTCCGCGAGGACCTCGGATACGACGGCGTCGTCTTCACCGACTCGATGGGGATGCGCGGCGTGAGCGTCGCGTTCGAGCCGGGCGAGGCCGCCGTGCGCGCCGTCGAAGCCGGGGCGGACATCGTGATCGGCTCGCCCGATCTCGACGCGGCGTACCGTTCGCTCCAGGACGCGGTGCGGAGCGGACGGATCTCCGAGGAGCGGCTGGACCGGTCGGTGCGGCGGATCCTCCGCGCGAAGGCGTCGCTCGGCCTGCACCGCAGCGACGCCCGCTTCATCGATCCAGGCGCTCTCATGGACGTCGTCGGGACGGATGAGAACCGTGCGATCGCGCAGCAGATCGCGGATCGCGCGATCACCCTCGTCAAGAGCGACGGCGACGTCCTTCCGCTCGAACCTGACGCGGATCTTCGCGTCCTCCAGGTGAACCTGCTCGACACGCGGAGCGGCTGGCGCGAGGGTCCGGTCGGGCGCATCGCCGCGCGCGAGCTGCCGAAGCGGTTTCCGCACGCGGTGACCGTGCAGCTCGACGACGAGACTCCGGCGCGCGAGTACGAGCTCGCCCGCAAGCTCGCGTCATTCGCGGACGCGATCGTCGTGAACGCGTTCATCCGCGTCGCCTCGTACAAAGGCTCGATCGACCTCGGAACCGAGCAGATGCGCTTTCTCCGCGACGTCATCGGCCTCGAGAAGCCGCTCGTCGTCACGGCATTCGGAAGCCCGTATCTTCTGCGCGCCGTGCCGGAGATTCCGGCGTACGCGGTCACGTACGACATCAGCGGGACCGCGGAGCGCGCGGCGGTCAAGGCGCTGACCGGAGAGATTCCGTACCGCGGACGGCTGCCGATCGAGGTCGCGGGACACCCGATCGGACATGGGCTTACGCCGTGAGTTTTTGAACACAGAACGCAGAACGTAGAGCGCAGAAGGAAGAAACCCGCCCACCCGCCGGAGCGAATGCAAAATGCAAAATGCAGAATGTAAAACGACTCGTCGCATGATCCCGGTGCACCTGGACCCTGACACGAGCGCCTTTTGCATTTTTCATTTTGCATTCTGCATTTTGCATTCGCCGACGGCTTTCTTTCTTCTACGTTCTGCGTTCTGCGTTCGTCCGTCACTGCACATCGACCACGAGAAACACCGATGCGACATGCCGTAAGTTTTCTCCTCCTCATCCTCCTCGCGACCCCCGCCGGCGCGCAGGAGGCGCCCGTGGCCGCGACGTACGAAGTTCGTCCGGCGAGCTCCCCGATCGAGATCGACGGCGTCCTCGACGAGCCGGCGTGGTCGGACGCCCTCGTGATTCCGCTCGAATACGAGTGGTTCCCCGGCGACAACACACCGCCGCCGGTCCGGACCGACGCGATGATCACGTTCGACACGGAGGAGATCTACGTCGCGTTCCGCGCGTTCGATCCCGATCCCTCCGCGATCCGCGCGCACCTGATGGACCGCGACGAGATCTTCACCTTCGTCCAGGACGACCATGTCACGCTGATGCTCGACCCGTTCAACGACGAGCGCCGCGCGCTCCAGTTCCGCGTCAACCCTCTCGGCGTCCAGGCGGACGCGATCTTCAGCCAGATCGAAGGGGTCGAGGATTTCTCGTGGGACATCATCTGGGACTCCGCGGGACGGATCACGGACGAGGGGTACGTCGTCGAGATCGCGATTCCCGTGAACCAGATCCGCTTTCCCGAGACCGACGGGCCGCAGACGTGGGGCGCGGAGCTCGGCCGATCGTATCCGCGCAGCGTGCGGCACCGCATCACCGCGAGCCCGCGCGATCGCGACGACAACTGTCTTCTCTGTCAGGTGAACAAGGTCACCGGCTTTCGGGGACTCGAGCCGGGGCGCAACGTCGAGGTCGTCCCGACCGTGACGGCGGTGCAGACCGACACGGCGGAGGACTTCCCCATCGGCGGCCTCCAGTCCGGCGACGCCGAAGTCGAGACCGGCGTGACGGCGCGCTGGGGCATCACGCCGGCGCTCACGATGAATGGGGCGATCAACCCCGACTTTTCCCAGATCGAAGCCGACGCGGCGCAGCTCGAGGTGAACGAGCGGTTCGCCCTCTTCTTCGAGGAGAAGCGCCCGTTCTTCCTCGAGGGCGTCGATCTCTTTTCGACGCCGATCAACGCGGTGTTCACGCGGACGGTCGTCGATCCCGCCTGGGGCGTGAAACTGACCGGGAAGGAAGGCGGGAACTCCGGCGGCATCTTCGTCACGCAGGACGAGGTGAACAGCCTGGTGATCCCGTCGAATCAGGGGTCGCGTTTCGCGTTTCTCGAGGACGACGTGACGTCGGGCGTCGCGCGCTACCGGCGCGACGTCGGCGCCGAGTCGACCGTCGGCCTCCTCGTCACGACGCGGGAGGGGGACGGCTACCACAATCGCGTCGCCGGTCTCGACGCGTTCCTCCGCGTGCGACCGACGGACGAAGTCCGCCTGCAGTATCTCCGCTCCGACACGGACTACCCCGACGCCCTCGCCCTGGAGCACGGCGAGCCGCTCGAGTCGTTCGACGGCGACGGCTTCACGGCCGACTACTTCCACATCGACCGCGATTGGATCTGGAGCGCGTCGTACACCGACCTCGACCCGCAGTTCCGCGCCGACAGCGGCTTCGTGCCGCGCGTCGACGTCCGGACCGCGAGGGCTCAGGTCGTCCGCCGCTTCTGGGGCGGAGAGGGCGACTGGTACTCGAACTGGTCGACCGGAATCACGGGCATACGAACGACCGACCACTCGGGCCAGCTCACCGACCAGACGATCGCGACGTTTGCCCAGGTCAGCGGCCCGCTCCAGTCCGTCGTGAACGTCTCTCTAACGACGAATGACACCTTCTTCGGCGGGCTCTTGCACGAGGACCTCGTACAGGGAAGTGCCTTTGGGGAGATGCAGCCCGGCGCGATCGGAAAGCTCTCGCTTTTCGTTCAGGCGGGCGACACGGTCGATTTCGTGAACAACCAGCCGGCCGACGTCCTCCTCCTCAACCCGGCGGTCGAGCTCAAGCTCGGGCGGCATCTCAACGCGCAGATCAGTCACATCTTCCACGAGCTCGAGGTCGACGCCGGGCGCCTTTCCGAAACGAACATCACCGATGCGCGGATCGTCTACACCTTTTCGACGAGAATGTTCGTCCGCGCCATCGTGCAGATGCAGGACATTCGGCGCGCGCCAGAGCGGTTCGGATTCCCGGTCGAGCCGGAGGTCGAGAGGCTCTTCTCTCAGTTCCTCTTCTCGTACAAGCTCAACCCGCAGACGGTCCTCTTCCTCGGATACTCGGACAACCAGCTCGGGCTCGAGGCGATCGATCTCACCCCGACTGACCGGACGTTTTTCGCGAAGATCGGGTACGCCTGGATCTTTTGAGGCTGAACGCAGAACGCAGAACTCAGAACGTAGAGCTTAGAAACCCGCCCACCCCCGTTGAGCGAATGCAGAATGCAGAATGCAAAATGCAGAATGTAAAAAGGGCGGGTCGCATCACCCCGGTGCACCTGGGCGCCTGACACAGGCGCTTTCTACATTTTGCATTTTGCATTCTGCATTTTGCATTCGACCTACGGTCACTTCTCCGTTCTGCGTTCTGCGTTCATCTCTCCTGAACCGCAGTCCAGCGCGAGACGAGGACCATTCGCTATACTCCCCGCATGCCTTCCCAGGAGCGCCGTCGGGCCGAACGCCTGATGCTCTCGCCGTCGCTCACGGCGACCGTCGCCGATCGGCCCGTCCGGATCGTCGACATCGGTCCGGTCGGCACGCGCATCGAGCACGAC
>JBOGJQ010000386.1:0-10546 GCA_050745405.1 Thermoanaerobaculia bacterium
ACGCTCGGGATGACGGCTACGCTCGGGATGACGGCTACGCTCGGGATGGCGTTGCATTCGTCGCTTCAATCAACTCCTCCAGTTTCCGCATCGCCTTCCCGCTGTCGATCGACTCCCGCGCGACCGCAACGCCCTCGCGAATCGAACCCACGCTCCCGCCCACGTAAATTGCCGCGCCGGCATTCGCGACAACCGCCTCGCGCGCCGCGCCTTTCTCTCCCTCGAGCACGCGGCGCGCGATGGCCGCATTCGTCGCCGCATCGCCGCCGCCGATCGCGTCCGGCGCCGCGCGCTCGATCCCGATCTCCTCCGGCTCGATCCGGTAACGCTTCACTCCCCCGCTCGCGGTCACCTCGCAGACCTCGGTCGCCGCGGCGGGCGAGATCTCGTCGAGTCCGTCGTCGCTGTGCACCACGAGCGCGTGCTCGGCACCGAGTGCGAGGAGGACCTCGCCGATGAGCGGCACGAGCTTCGGCGAGTAGACGCCCAGCACCTGCCGCCGCGCGCGCGCCGGATTCGTGAGCGGTCCGAGAACATTGAAGATCGTCCGGACCGCGAGCTCGCGCCGGATCGGCGCGACCGCCGCCATCGCCGGGTGGAGCTTCGGCGCGAAGAGAAACGAGACGCCGATCTCCTTCAGCACCGCCGCCATCGCCGCTGCGTCGAGATCGATGTTCACTCCGAGCGCCGCGAGCACGTCCGCGCTGCCGCACGACGACGACACCGCGCGGTTCCCGTGCTTCGCGACCGGAATCCCCGCCCCCGCGGCGACGAGCGCCGCGAGCGTCGAGACGTTGATCGTTCCCTTCCCGTCTCCCCCCGTCCCGCACGTGTCGATCACGCGCTCGGCGTCGACTTCGAGCGGGATGACCCGCTCGCGCATCGCCTCCGCCGCACCGGTGATCTCCCCCGCCGTCTCTCCCTTCATGCGGAGAGCGACGAGGAGCGCCGTCTTTTGAACGTCGCTCACGCCGTTGTCCATCACCGCGCAGAAAATCTCGTGCATGTCCGACCGCGAGAGATCGCGGCCGTCGAGGAGCGAACGAATCGGCGTTCCGATCATGAGAGCCCTCCCAGGGCGAGAAAGTTGCGCACGAGCTGGGCGCCGCCCGTCGTGCCGTACGATTCCGGATGGAACTGCAGGCCGAACACCGCCCGCTCGCGGTGCGACAGCGCCATGATCGAGCCGTCCGTGGCGACGGCGTCGATCGTCAGCTCGGCGGGAAGAGAATCGCGGTCGGCGACGAGAGAGTGATATCGCGCCGCGGTGAACGGCGCCGGACATCCTTCGAAGAGGCCGCGTCCGTGATGGTCGATCGCGTCCACCTTTCCGTGCACCGGCTGCTTCGCCCGCACGACTTTCCCGCCGAAGGCCTCGGCGATCGCCTGGTGGCCGAGACAGATCCCGAGCACCGGCGTGTTCGCGGCGGCGCGAATCGTCGGGACGATCTTTCCCGCGCGCGACGGCGTGCCCGGTCCCGGCGAGATCACGATCGCCTTCGGCTCGCGCGCGAGGAGGGCTTCCGGCTCGTACTCGTCGTTGCGGACGACCTCGATGCGCTCGCGCGTGGTCGTCTCGAGGAGCTGCGCGAGATTGAACGTGAACGAATCGTAGTTGTCGATCAGAACGATCATCACGCCACCTCCTCGGCCTTCTGCGTCGCGCGCCGGCCGAGCGCTCCCTTCGCGAGGCGGACGGCCTTGCCGAGCGCCGCCGCCTTGTTCACCGTCTCGTCGTACTCCCGCTCGGGCACCGAGTCGTAGACGATCCCAGCGCCAGCCTGAATGAACGCGCGGTCGTCGCGGAGAACGATCGTCCGGATCGCGATGCAGGAGTCGAGGTTGCCGGAGAAACCGGCATACATCACCGCGCCCGAATAGACGTCGCGGCGCTCCGGCTCGAGCTCGTCGATGATCTCCATCGCGCGGATCTTCGGCGCGCCGCTGACGGTGCCGGCCGGAAACGCGGAGAGGAACGCGTCGACGGGCGTCTTCCCTTTCCGGAGCTTCCCGACGACGCTGCTCACCATGTGCATCACGTGGCTGTAGCGCTCGACGTGGCGGAACTCGGGGACGGCGACCGAACCCGGCGCGGCGACACGCCCGACGTCGTTGCGCCCGAGGTCGACGAGCATCAGGTGCTCGGCATTTTCCTTGACGTCCGCGAGCAGCTCCTCGGCGAGGGCGTGATCCTTCTCCGGCGTCTTGCCGCGCGGCCGCGTCCCGGCGATCGGCCGCGTCTCGACGAGGTCGTCCTCGATGCGGACGAGCATCTCGGGCGAAGCGCCGACGAGCGTCCGCTCGTTCGTTCTCAGGAGGAACATGTATGGCGACGGATTCACCGATCGCAGCGCGCGATACAACGTCAGCGCTTCGGAGGTCGGATACGCGACGCTCCACCGTTGCGAGAGGACGACCTGAAAGATCTCGCCCGCGGCGATGTCTTCCTTGGCGCGGCGGACTGCGTCGATGAAGCGCTTCGGCGAGACGGAGCCCTCGAGGCGGATCGTCTCCTCGCGGTCGAGCGGGTCGAGGTCGGGGCGCGACTCTCGCAGCGCCGCCTCGAGCGCATCGAGCTTGTCCGTCGCGGTCTCGAGCAGATCGGCGCTCGAACGCGAATCCGAGGTGAAGACGTTCGCGCAGAGGAGGAGCTTCTGCGTCAGATGGTCGAACGCGACGACCTGGTCGAAGAAGAGGAGCTCCGCGTCGATCTCGTCGCCGCGGCCGTGGCGGTCGGGGAGACTTTCGCTCCAGCGGGCGACGCCGTAGCCGAACCATCCGACGGCGCCGCCGAAGAACGGCGGCAGTCCCGCGGCGCCGTAGACGCGCAGCGGGACGAGCTCGTCGCGGAGGCGCTCGGCGCAGCCATTGTCGCCGCGCCGGAACGCGATCTTCCGCCGCGGGCGCACGCCGATGAAGGAGTAGCGCCCGATCGATTCGCCGCGCTCGACGGATTCGAGGAGAAACGCGTCGTCGCCGTTCGGCGCGACGGCCGCGAAGGCGGCGACGGGGGTGATCGTGTCCGCGCTCAGCGTCCGGACGATCGGGACGACGTCGTACTCGCCGCGGATGCGGTCGAGCTGTTTGGGATCGAGGGTTCTGTCTGTCTGATTCATTTGGCCGTCCGAAAACAAAAAGCCCCTTCCGCTGAGGAAGGGGCTCGATTCCTTTCGAACTGGCCCGGCGATCGGCGCCCTCCCTCGACGGGGGGCGCTACGTGCAGCGCTCCCCTATGACGGGTTGCGCCACCACCAGGAAATCGCCGAGAAATGCATGCTGCGCATCGTGGACGGCAGAATAGGCCAAGATCGACGGGGCGTCAACAACGGACGCCGGAGGCGTCCAAGATGCGTAGCCGGGGGTCGAAGACCCCCGGATCGGTGAATCAAAATGAAATTTGCACCCCGGAGGGGTGCCGGATCCCGCCGCCCGTCCTGCACCCCTCCAGGGTGCAAATCCTTTTGTGCGTTCGATTTCCGGGGGACGCGCTTCGCGCGACACCCCGGCTACACGTCTGGGACCGCTCCGCGGTCCAGGTCGTCGATCCGCATCCTTCGCTCCTCGCCGGCGGCGAGATCCCGCACGACGATCTCCCCCTTCGCGACTTCGTCCGGGCCGATGACGAGCGCGGTCTTGATCCCCGCGGCCGAGGCCGCTTTCAGCGCCTTCCCGACCCCGCCCGCGCGGTACGGGAAGATCGTTGCCTTTCCCGCGGCGCGAAGGCGCGCCACGATCGCGAGCGCGTGATCGCGCACCTCCTCGTTCACGCCGATCACGACGACCTCGGGCGGCGGCTGCTGCGCGCGGTCGAGCTTCCGGTCCTTCAGCAGCTCGCCGAGCACGACGTCGCCGAACCCGAAGCCGAGCGCGGGCACGTCGACGTCGGTGAGCGACTTGAAGAGATCGTCGTACCGCCCGCCGCCGCAGATCGCGCGCAGCTCCCCTTTGCGGTCGAAGATCTCGAAGACGATCCCGGTGTAGTACGCCAGCCCGCGGACGATCTTCATATCGAACATGACCCAGGGGCCGAACCCGAGCGCGTCGAGCGCGCCGAAATAGGCGTCGAGCCGGTCGAGGATCTCCGCCGAACCGGGGTAGCGCGCGCGCAGTTCGGCGAGCGAGAGAGTCGTCAGATCGAGGACCTTGGCGGCACGGTTCTCGTCGAGGCCAAGTTCACCGAGACGGGCGACGAGCGCCCCGCGCGGATCGCGCTCGACTTTGTCGATGACGTTGTACGCGATCGGGAGATCCTTCTCCGCGACGCCTTCCGCGAGGAGCACCGCCTGAAGGAGCCGCCGGTCCGACACGCGCGCGACGACGTCGTCCGCCTCGAGGCCGAGCCTCCGCAGGACCTCGAGTGCCGCGGCGAGAAGGTCGGCGTCGGCGAGAACCGACTCCTCCCCGACGATGTCCATGTTGAGCTGGAAGTGCTCGCGGAGCCGGCCGCGCTGCTGCTTCTCGTACCGGAAGAGCTGCGGCATCGACGCCCAGCGCACGGGGCGCGGCATCCCCTTGATCCGCGCGCCGAGCATCCGGACCAGAGTCGGCGTCATCTCGGGACGAAGCGCGACGTCGCGGCCGCCCTTGTCGGTGAAGTTGAAGAGCTGCCCGACGATCTCGGGGCCGGACTTCTCGATGTAGAGCTCGAGCGCCTCGAGCGGCGGGCCGTCGTACAGCTCGAACCCGTACCTCCGCGCGACCTCGGTCCACGCCTCGAAAATCTGTTCGCGCCGCGCCATCTCGTCCGGATAGAAATCGCGGAACCCCGGCAGCGCCCTGTGTTTCGTCATCGATCCTCGTCCTCAGGCGAACTCGCGCCCCATCGCGATCGCGAAGAGGTGCTGCTGCGCGACGGCCTGGCTCTCGAGAACGACCATGCCGTCGGCAACGGCGACACCCCACTCGCGGGCCAGGGCGAGCTGCCCGCCGCGCGCCGCATCGTATGCCACATCGACGATCGCTTTCCCCCTCCGCAGCATCGCATCGGGCAGCGGGACCTCGGCGTCGCGCCCGACGGCGAGCACCAGCAGATCGCCGTCGAACGTCGCCGCCTCGGAGAACGCGGCCACCTCCGCGCGCATCGCCTTCGCGAAATCCGCGATGCGCGACGGCGTCCGGGCGAAGATCTTCACGGCCGCGCCGGTTTGCCGCAGGGCGACCGCCGCCGAGCGCGCCGTCCCGCCGCCACCGAGGATCGCGGCCGTCCGGGGCTTCACGCCGGTGGCGACGACCGCCGCGGCGATCCCGTCGATGTCCGTGTTGTCCGCCATGAGACGGCCGTCGGGAAGGCGGACGAGCGTGTTGATCGCCTCGCAGACCTCCGCGCGCTCGGTGATCCGCGCGTCGCGCTCGCGCGCGAACTGGAACGCGTCTTCCTTGAACGGCGCCGTGATGCTCACGCCGCGCGGATAGAACGGCGCGCCCGCAGCCAGTCCCTCGCCGACCTCTTCGAAGCGGTCGATCTCGATCGCGGAGTACGCCGCGGGAAGGCCCCGATCGCGAAAGACGGGATTGTGGAGCTGGGGCGAACGCGAATGCCCCGCCGGATTCCCGACGACGGCGAACACCGCCTCGGGGCGTGCCGGCGCATCGCCCCAGATCGCGAGGCCCTTGTCGATCGGGAACTGACCGGGCGCCGCGGCGGTGCCGCTGCTGACGAACGCGAGGGAGCTGCCGTAGAACGGCGCGAGAATCCGGCTGTAGAGGCCGCGGAAGGCCATTCCGAACAGCGTGAGGTTCGTCTCGCTCCTGGCCGCGAGCACCTCGAGAAGACGGCGGTCGTCGTCGAACCGCTTCGGCGTCACGGCGATCTTGATCTCGGCCGCGCCGAACGGCTTCATCGTCTCGATGAGTGCGGGGATGTCCGGGACCGTCTCGAAATCGTGGTGGGACAGGATCGTCTTCGACGCGAGACCGCCGAGGTCGAGATCGTCGCGGAGCTCGGCGTCGACGAGATCGAATCCGGCATCGAGCGCCCGCCGCGCTTCCGCGGGATCGAACGGCGAACCGCGGCGCGTCGCGACGAGCGGCTTTGCCGTCGCGGCGCGGAGCACGCCGAACTCGGGCGCGCGCTCGAGCGCGTCGAGGCGCACCTCGAACCCCCACGCGCGTGTGCCTCTCTCGAGCACCGCGCGCGCGGCGTCGTGGCTGCGCTCATATACCGTCTGAATGATCTTGACCATACTGACGTCGTCAGTCGTACGTCGTCAGTCGTCAGGCTCGCCTTCCGGGGTCCCTCCCTGACGACTGACGACTGAAGACTGACGACGCGTTATCGATTCATCGTCCCACCGCGCATTTCGCCGCCCTGCTCGTCCTCGGTCCATTTGCGCTGTCCCGGCCTCGAGCGCGCGTCGTCGAACGCCTGACGCAGCGCGCCGAGCATCTTCGCGCGCTGCCGGTAGAGGCGCTTCGGCTTTTTCCGCCGGTGCCGGTCGAGCGCGTACGCCCCGAGGAGCGGGAGGGCGATCGTGGAGTCGGAGTAGCAGACGACCGCGTCGGGGAGTGTGTCGGGACGTACCTTTCCCCACGACACCGCCTCCCCCGGCGTCGCCCCGGAGAGTCCGCCCGTGTCGGGGCGCGCGTCGGTGATCTGGAGGAAGTAGTCGTGCCCCTCCTCCTCGATCATTAACACTTCCTGGATCTGCGGCTCGGTCTGGAGCACGAAGTTCTTCGGGCTTCCGCCGCCGACGAGGACGACGCCCGATTTTCCTCCCTCGCGCTTCGCATGGAGGACGATCGACGCCGACTCGTTGACGTCGGCGGAGACGTCGAACGACAGCGTCGAACCCGCGAGCTGCAGCCCCGCGACGTTCATCCCGATCGACGAATCGCCCGGCGAGGAGGTGTAGATCGGCACGTCGTACTGGTACGCGGCCGAAAGGAGCGAGACCGTCCCGATTGCGAGCTTCTTCTCCGTCTCGTGCACGTACCTCCCGACGCGGTTGTGGAACTCCGCCGTCGACATCGGGCCGCGGAACTCCGGCTGCGAAAGGACCGTGCGGAAGAAGCGATCGGTGTCGAGAAGAACGTGGTAGTCGAACAGAATGTCGTAGATCCGGACGACCCCCTCCTCGCGCAGCTTCGTGTCGTCGAGAAACGGCGAGCCGTAGTGCAGCTTCAGGCCGATGCCGAAATGGGTGTCGTGGTAGAGGTTCGCGCCCGTCGAGACGATCCAGTCGATGAACCCCGCCTCGATCATCGGGATCAGCACGGACTTCCCGAGCCCCGTCGGCGTCAGCGCGCCGCTGAGCGAGACGCCGACCGTGCAATCGTTCGCGAGCATCTTCTCGGTGAACAGACGGCACGCCTCACGAAGACGTCCTGCGTTGTACGCCGTGAACGCCTCGTCGACGAGGTCGGCCGCGGAGATCCCCTTGGCGATCGGCTTCGGATCGATGCGCTTCCCCGCGAGGTAGGTCGAGGTCTGCTCCGGATGTTTTTCCTTCGCCGCCTTCTTCTTCGCGGTTTTCTTCGTCTTCGGATTCGGCGTGCGGGTCCCCATGGATTCTCCTCTTCACAGTTCGTCGTCCGGCATCGGAGGGCCGTACCGGCTCAGAATCGCGATGCGCTCCTGCGCGCCCGCGGCCTTCCGCGCCTCTCCGGCTCGACTCCAGACGTTGTGCAGGTTTCCGAGCAGGCGGATCAGCGTCTCTCTTCCGGTCCAGCGGCGAAGAAATTGCGGCTTGAGCCGTACCTCGCCGCCGCTGATTTCCGACAGCATCTGATCGATCTCCCCCAGCGTGAGCGTCCGCCCCCCTCGAAACGGATCGACGAAGACTTCGCTCAGGGGAAACTGAACGCGTACGATGAAGTGGCCCGGCAGACCGACGCCCGTGGCGTTGAGGCTGACCCGCTGCGCGACGTGCATGAAGACGATCGACAGCGTGATCGGAATCCCGATCCGACGATCGATGACCTCGTTGAGCAGCGAGTTCTTCGGATCGTAATAGCTCTGCTCGTTCCCGGTGAATCCGGCGATATCGAAGAGCTCGTAATGGAGGTGACCCAGACGGAAGATGTCCGGCTCCCCCGGCGTCATCCGCGCCTGCACCTTCTCAGCGAGCTCGTCCAGCTTCGCCAGGTACGCGTCGACGTCGAGCCGCGGGGACTCCTCGAGCGCGACGAGCAGCGCTCCCTCCGCGATATTCGCTTCGGTGATATCCCGCTTCGCGAAGTCCTCGAAACGCCGTCGCGCTTCGGCCGGGTGAATGAAGACATCGGAAGACATACGCGCCGTTCGGCGCGGCATCGTATCTCATCCACAGATTTGCACGGATTGGATATCCACAGATTACACAGGTTTACACAGATTAGTTGGGGCTCCGCTCTGCCAAAAAATCTGTGGAAATCTGTGAAATCTGTGGATCACTATTCTGTGGAATCTGCGGATCGTGTATGGCGTCCGAGCGCGGCGTACACTTCGCGCAAGGCCAAACCGCGCTCGCGCGCGATCGCGGCGCACGACTCGTACTCCGGCGTCACGATCTCGCGCCCGCCGAAGCGGCTCTTCTTGCATCTGACCGGGCCGAGCTCGGTCTCGATGACGACTTCCTCCCGCTCGAGCTCGATTCGCTCCATCGTCTGAAACCGGATCCCGATCGTCGGCGTCTCCGCGAAGATCGTCTCGACGACGCGGTCCTTCGCCTCCGGCCGGCAGAGCACCCGGACGAGCGTCCCCGGGCGGTTCTTCTTCATCTGCACCGCCTGGAAGGTGACGTCGAGCGCGCCCGCCTCGAAGAGGCGCTCCAACGCGAACCCGAGGATCTCGCCCGTCGCGTCGTCGATCTGAAACTCGATCGAGAGGACGCTTGCCGCCGCCGTTTCCGCGACGGTGCCCCAGAAGGCGCGGACGGCGTTGGGGAAGCGCTTCACGTCGCGCGCGCCGAGTCCGTAGCCGATCTTCTCGACGCGCATCGGCGGCTGCGGTCCGAACGATTCGACGTACTCCGAAAGGATCAGCGCGCCGGTCGGCGTGCAGAACTCTCCCTGGACGTCGAGCTGGAATGTCGGCGCGCCGAGGAGAAGCTCGGCCGTCGCGGGCGCGGGAATCGGGATGAGGCCATGGCGCGTGTCGACGCGCCCGCTGCCGACGTGGACCGCGGACGCGAGGACGCGATCGGGTCGAAGCACCTCCAGAGCCACGGCCGTTCCGACGATGTCGACGATGGAGTCGATCGCGCCGACCTCGTGCAGATGGATCTCCTCCACCGGCTTGTCGTGCACCTTCGCCTCGGCCTCGCAGATCTTTCGAAACATCGAAAGAGAGCGTGCCTCGACGGCGGGGACGAGACCGCGCCCGGTGACGAGCGCCTCGAGATCGCGGAGGTTCCGGTGCGCGCGCTTTTCGTCCGGATGGATCGTGACCTCGAACCGCGTCCCGGAGATTCCCGAGCGCACCGCGCGCGAGACCCCGATCTCCCACCCCTCGAACGGGAGCTTCCGAAGCTCGGCGCGGATCGCATCGACGTCGGCGCCGAGCTCGAGCAGCGCGGCGATCGTCATGTCGCCGGCGATCCCGGCGGTGCAGTCGAGGTAGAGGACGTTCATCCGCGCCGCATTCTAGCCCGCATCCCTGACGGCACTCGGGAGAAGAAGAAACGAAACAACGCGAAATGCGGCGCAAGTCGCGCCCGGAGGGCGCGGGAAAATAGCCGGGGGCGAGCGCCCGGAGGGCGCGCTGCCCCCGGACGCGCTGGCTAGGCGCTCAGAACGGATTGGAGCACGTCGTGCGATTTCAGCTCGTGCCCGAGGAAGTTTCGGCGGAGGAAACGGGCGAAGCCGCGGATCTCGAAAATGACCGCGCGCGGAATCGGCAGCTTCGCGAACTCCTCGACCGGCGACCGGAGCAGCGCCTGCAGCGCCTCGGCGACGTCGTTCGGGAGGACCTTCCCCGCTCCCGCCTCGCACGAGCCGCAGACGAAAAGGCTCCTCGACTCCTCGTACCGCAGCGGGAGCTCGAGAAGGCGCTGGCATCCCGGACATTCGCGAAGCGAAGGGAAGATCCCCGCGAGCCGCAGGACCCAGATCTCGAAATACGCGACGATCGCCTCGGCCGGCAGGTCCGCGAGGAGCGCTTCGGCCGATCGGTCGAGGAGGCGGTAGAGGAGCTCCGAGGGATCGTTCGGCTGCGCGAACGTGTCGACGTGTTCGGCGATGTACGTCGCGGCCAGGCTCGGAACGAGCTTCTGCTGCGCCGGAAAGAGCGACCGGACGAGATCGACGGCTTCGATCCGCAGAACCTCCTCGGTTTCCTTCTCGCTCCAGGCGATGCGCACTTTCGCGAGCGGCTCGAGGGACGCGCCGAAGCGGCTGCGGAGACTCCGCGCGCCGTACGCCCACGCCTTGAGCTTCCCGTGTTTCGGGGTGAAGAACACGACCAGCTTGTCCCGCTCGCGCGAGGGGTAGGTCAGCAGCACGATCGCTTCGCTCCGGTCGGGCTTCACGGGTTCTCTTCCGGCACCCCTGCCGGGGTGCGAAATGCATTGTCACCCATCGAATCCGGTCCGGGGATCGCCTGCGGCGACCCCCGGCTACGCGTCTTGGA
>JBOGJQ010000387.1:0-4797 GCA_050745405.1 Thermoanaerobaculia bacterium
AGGAGATCCTTCGTCGCTTCGCTCCTCAGGATGACTGACGGCACCGCGATGGCGGATAACGAACGACTAACGACCAACGGACAACCGACAACGGACAACCGACAACGGACAACGGACAACGGACAACGGAGGCCGGCCGAGGGACGACGACGAGAAAAAGGCGGGACATCCAATGTAGGTCCACCTGCACCACAAAATCAAGAATGGAATTCGATCCCCGGTTCCCTGTTACCATCGTCTCGCGAGACGGTGGACCGATCATGTTGCCTGAAGTCTTCGAATGCCCGCAGTGCCAGCGGCAGTTCGTTTTCGAGCTCGTCGAGCTCGAAGGAGACCGGTCCATCAACTGCCCGCAGTGCAAGCGCTACCTCGGCGAGAAGGATCTCCACTACATCCTGACGAGTGAGATCGACGACCTCGAAGAGCGGCTCCGCTTCGAGCGCGACCGCCTCGAGCGCGACGAGGCGATCTATTCGCTCGGCGAATGCGACGCGGAGCTGCGCGTCTACGGCACGGAGATCCACAAGGTCGTGAAGATCCTCCGCCGCGCGCTCGACGACCTCGAAGCGCTGAAGGTTTCCTACAAGTAGAGTCGCTAGTCGCGCTTCAATGCCGAGAAGACGTCGACCGGCAGCGGAAAGACGATCGTCGTGTTCTTCTCCGCCCCGATCTCGGTGAGCGTCTGCAGATACCGGAGCTGGATCGTGATCGGCTCGGTCGCGAGGATCCGCGCCGCGTCGGCGAGACGCTGCGCCGCCATGAACTCTCCTTCCGCGTGAATGACCTTCGAGCGCCGCTCGCGCTCGGCCTCCGCCTGCCGCGCGATCGCCCGCGTCATCGTCTCCGGAAGGTCGACCTGCTTGACCTCGACGTTGACGACCTTGACGCCCCATGGTGCGGTGTGGCGGTCGAGGATCTCCTGGATGCGCGTGTTGAGCTTCTCCCGTTCGGCGAGCAGCTCGTCGAGCTCGACCTCGCCGAGAACCGAGCGGAGCGTCGTCTGCGCGAACTGCGAGGTCTGATAGCGGTAGTCGTAGACCTCGACGACCGCCTTCTTCGGGTCCATCACGCGGAGAAAGATGACGGCGTTGACTTTGATCGTGACGTTGTCGCGCGTGATCACGTCCTGGGGAGGCACCTCGAACGCCTCCTGCCGCAGAGAGATGCGAACCATCCGGTCGACGGGCGCGAAGACGAGAATGAGGCCGGGGCCCTTCGCTTCCGGAAGAAGGCGCCCCAGACGGAAGATCACGCCGCGCTCGTACTCGGCGAGGATCTTGATCGAGGCGATCAGGTAGAGCGCCAGGACGGCGATGGCGACGAGGACGGGAAGCGAAAAATTCATGAGGCTCCTCCGGTGTTTCGGTCGCGAGGTCAGGCGGGGCGCGCCGGCTCGACCTCGATGATCAGATCGCGGATCGCCGTGACCCGCACGGCCTCACCGGCCGCGACGGGCGAGCGCGAGACGGCGTTCCACAGCTCTCCGTGAACGAAGACTTTTCCTTCCGGGTCGAGCGCGGTCCGCGCGACCCCGACCTCCCCCACCATCCCCTCCTCCCCCGTCGTCACCTTCCCGCGCAGCGCGCGGACGGCGAGACTCATGAGGAAGACCGCGATGGCGCCGAACGAGACGGAGACAGCGAGCGCCGTCACCCAGTTCACGCGCATCTCGGGAATCGGTCCCTCGACGAGGAGGATGCCGCCGAGAAACATCGCGATGACGCCGGCGATCCCGAAGATCCCGTGGCTCTGGAACTTCGCCTCGAGCGCGAAGAAGGCGAAGGCGGCGACGATCAGCGCGAACGCGGCGTAGCGGGTCGGGAGGACGTTGAGGGCGATGATCGCCAGGAGGATCGAGAGCGCGCCGACGGTGCCCGGCAGGATCGCGCCGGGGTTCTGAAACTCGGCCCAGAGCGCGAGCATGCCGAGGGACAGCAGGACGAACGCGACGTTCGGATCCATGATGAACGCGAGGACGCGGTGCCGCAGCGAGATCGGGATCTCGCGGACGGAGTGGTCGGCGAGATCGATCGTCCGCACCGAGCCGTCGAAGCGCCGGAGCGGCCGCCCGTCGATCCAGGCGAGGAGCGCCTGCTCGTCGGCCGCGACGAGGTCGATCAGCCCCTTCTGGAGCGCCTCCTGATCCGTGAACGCGACGCTCCGTCGCACCGCGCTCTCCGCCGCTTCGACGTTCCGCCCCCGCCGCGCCGCGATCGTCCGGATGAACGCCGCCGAGTCGTTCTCCAGCTTCTCGCGCATCACCTCGTCGACCTCGGCGCCGAGAACGACCGGGTGTGCGGCACCCGTGTTCGTCCCCGGGGCCATCGCGGCGACGTCCGCGGCCATGAGGATGAAGAACCCCGCGCTCGCCGCGCGGGCTCCGCTCGGCGCGACCCAGACCACGACCGGCAGCTCGGCGGCGAGGATCCGGTTCACGATCCCTCGGGTCGAGGTCTCGAGCCCTCCGGGCGTGGCGAGCTGAATGAGCAGCGCCTCGTCTCCCGCCGCGGCCGCATCGGCGAGCGCCTCCTCGATGATGTCCTCCGTCACCGGAAGGATCATCTGGTCGAGCACGATTTTCCCGACGCCGGCGCGCGCGGCCGGCGCGAGGAGAGCGAGCAGCAGGAGACAGCGGAAAATCGGGCGCACGATCCGAGGAGTCTAGTTCCGAAGGAGGCGGAGCGCCACGTCAGGGGCGCCGCGGCGGAATGCCCTTCGCTTCGCTGATGCTGAGCTCCGCGAGCATCCGGATGAACCGCCGCCCCTCGGCGTCGGCCGTCTCGTACGCGGCGCGGAGGCGCTCGATCTGCTCGTCTTCCTCCCACGCGGCGACGGTGAAGCCGTCCGCCGGCTGGTCGGGGAGAAGCGACGACGCCTGCTTCCAGGCGCGGTCGCGAAAGCGCCAGGTGACGAATGCCTCCGTCATCGCGCGACGCGCCGAGCCGAGCGCCGTGAGGGTGTGGTCGGCGTCGATGCGGTTCCTCTCGCGCGCGCCGAAGGCGTTCGCCTCCTGCGCCGCGACCACGCGCGCGACGTGCTCGGCGATCATCCGCCGCAGCCGGACGTCCGACTCGCCGAGTGCCGATCGAACTTCGAGGCCCGATTGAAACCCCTCCGCCAGCGCGACTGTGCGCGCGACGGCACACTCGAACCGGAGCGTCTCCCCTCCCCATTCGAATTCGAGGACGCCGTCCTCGCCGACGGTGAGCGGAGTCGCGTGCTCGACGAGAACGCCGACGAGACTGACCTCGAGGACGCGAACGGCAGCGCTGCGGAAAGTCGCGGGGACGGGACGGGGAAGGTCGAGGCGCTGGAAACGGCGGCGCTCTTCGGGAACGTCGGCCATCAGTCCGGCGATTGTACTCGACCGCTCACGGCGCGGTGACCTCGAACTGGACGACTTCGTCGCCGGCCTCCTCGTGGAGCGGACAGAACGCGCGGTAGGTTCCCGGCTCGAAAATGACCTCCATCGTTCCCTCTTCGTTCGTCGAGAGATTCTCGTTGAGGCGCTTGTCGATCGCGCCTCCCACGATCGCGAAGCTGTGGAGTTGCGTTCCCGCGTTGCGCACCGTGAACACGACGGGTCCGACCGGGATGCGGTCGGTGGGCATGCCGATGACGTTGTCCTCCAGCACGACGACGATCGTCACGCCGGCCTCCGTCCCTACGAGCGTCGGCAGCGTGTCCGTGGCGATCGGCTCGGCGACGGGAGGAACGATCCCGGGGTTGTCCTGCAGATCCTCCTGACCGCATCCGGCGGCGAGCAGCGCGAGAACGACGAGCAGTCCTGCAATCCGGTTCATGGAGTCCTCCGGCGGCGAGAATGCACGCTCCGCGCCCGTGCTATTGCGCGAGCGCCGCCAGCCGCTCGCCGATCCGCCGCTCGTACTCCCGGCGGCTCGAGTTGACCCGCCGGACGTAATCGCGCGTCTCCCGGAACGGAGGGATGCCGCCGAACTCGCGCACGCGCGTCGGTCCGGCGTTGTACGCGGCGAGGACCATCGAGGGGTCGTCGAACTGCGTCTCGAGATAGCGCAGGTAGCGCGTCCCGGCGCGGATGTTCTCGACCGGATCCATCACGTCGGTCACGCCCATGAGCTCCGCCGTGCTCGGGAGGACCTGCATCAGGCCGTGTGCGTTCTTGTTCGAGACGAGACGGGGGCGGAAATCCGACTCCGCCTTGACGATGGCCGCGACGAGCTCCGGAGAGAGGTTCGCGCGGAGCGCCTCGCGGTAGATGATCTCGCCGAACGGGATCTCGGTCCGGAAGAACTGCTCGCGCGCCGTATCGATGAGCAGAGGGCTCGGAAGCGCGGCGGGCGCTTCAAGCGGCTGCCCCGGCTCGACGAAGGGAAGCGCGCCGCTCGTCGCGCGCGCCTCCACCGCCGGCACCTCGATGCGCGCGAGCTCGCGAAGCTCCGGCGCGCGAACGACCGTCTCGAAGGCGTCGACGGGAACACTGGCGCTCAGGACCGCGAGCGATCCGGCGAGCATGAAGGCCCGCCGCGCGCGCACGGCGGAGCCGAAAAGAGCGGGGCGATGGCGCTGGCACGGGCAAATGATCCGCCAGTTGCGGGCGGTCACGCGCGCGCCGCGGCGCCGCGAGAAGAGCGGATTGATGATCGCGATCGAAGTCACGGGCGGCAGAAAAAGGCAAGATTCAAACCACAACCGGCCCCGAGCAGCGAAGTCGCTGCGAGCAAAGCCGGTTCCGATTCTCGATTCGTGTGAATAACTAGTGCCGGCGACGGCGCACTAGCCTCTTCCGCCCCTGCCGGCGCGCGTGCCGCGCCGTCC
>JBOGJQ010000388.1:0-1074 GCA_050745405.1 Thermoanaerobaculia bacterium
TGCTCCGGCGCCATGTACGACGGCGTTCCCGCGAGCTCGCCCCGCCCCTCGCCGCCGGCGATCGCCAGGCCGAAGTCGGTGATCCGCGCCGTGCCGCGTCCGTCGATCATCACGTTCGCCGGCTTGAGGTCGCGATGCACGACTCCCTTCGCGTGCGCCGCGCCGAGGCCCACCGCGATCTCCCGCGCGAGCGCGAGGCCTTTGTCGGCCGGCAGTCTGCCGATCCGGCGCAGGAGCGACGCGAGATCTTCGCCGTCGATCAGCTCCATCGCGACGAAACGCTGTCCGTCCGCCTCGACGAGATCGAAGAGACGGCAGACATTCGGATGCGAGACCAGGCGCCCCAGCCGGACCTCGGCGACGAGGCGCTCGCGCGCGCGCTCGTCACGGGCGAGCTCCTCCGGCAGAAACTTCAGCGCCACGCCCTGCCCCAGGCGGAGGTCCTCAGCGCGAAAGACCTCACCCATGCCGCCGTGGCCGAGAGAGGCGACGATGCGGTAGCGACCCCCGACGAGATCGCCCGCCGTGAACCGCGCGGAGGACGGGGGATTCGAAGACGCGCTCGACGGACGATAGAGCGTCGCGTCCTCGCCGCCGCCGGAGCCGGCCATTCGTGTCATGTGCGCGCCCATGCTACCGTGGAAAGTTGGCGTCACCCTTTCCATTTTTCGACTTCTTGGTAGTCACGAGGGATCAACGTTCTGGTCGGCCAGCGCGAGAGGACGGTGAAGGTGATCCGGATGTGGACGCGTTACGAATGAATGTTCCGGGAGGATGAGCGCCCGGCCGCGTCTCACGTCGCGAACGATGTCCCGAGTCTGAGTCGCAGCTGGGCAGATCCTTCGCTCACACCCTCCCACCCCGCCTCGCTCAGGATGACGACGTTGGGGCATGGGCTGGGAACCGAAAAACGAAGCGACGTGGATGCGGTACTCGATGTCCTGCCGCGCCACGAGCGCCGCTTCGCGACGTCTGTCCGCTTTCGTCAGAAGCGAGCCCGCCCCCGAAAGCCCGCGCCAGCGCGGGGGCCTTTGTCGACCGGCAGTCTGGGCCGGGGATTGCGTTCCGCACGCT
>JBOGJQ010000389.1:0-4705 GCA_050745405.1 Thermoanaerobaculia bacterium
GGTGTAAAATGATCAGTCCGATGGCTCGTCTGGCGATCGTCCTGGTCCTGGCAAGTCTCGCCGCGCCCGCCGGCGCGGAGGTGCGGCTCGTCGTCCGGCCGGACGGCTCGAAAGTGATCCTGAACGACGGTCGGGCGTCCTCACGGGGGATTTCGTCGTCGACGCTCCGGTGGCTCGCGCGCCAGCGCGACCGCGCCTCCCGTTTCGATCCGCTCATCGAGCGTCACGCCGCCCGGTTCGGCGTCGACCCGACTCTGGTCCGCGCCGTGATCCAGGTCGAGTCGAACTTCGATCCCGCCACCGTCTCCCACAAGGGCGCGCGGGGTCTGATGCAGCTCATGCCCGCGACCGCGCGCCGCTTCGGCGTCCGGGACATCCACGATCCGGACGAGAACATCCGCGGGGGGGTCGAATACCTCGCGTTTCTTCTCGACCTCCACGACGGCGATCTCCGCCTCGCCCTCGCCTCGTACAACGCGGGCGAGAACGCCGTGGCCCGCTACCGCGGCATTCCGCCGTACCGCGAAACCGAGCAATACGTGCAGAAGGCGCTGACGGTGTACTACGGCCGGCCGATGGGCGAGGGGACGATCAGCGTCCGCGCGACGAGCGGGAACACGCGTCTGCTCGGCGGATTCGAGCTCGCGCGGTAACGAAACGGTGTCCGGTTGACGGGCGAGTCGCGCCCGGCTATGTTCATCGCGGTCACCTTCCCCGGAAAAATTGATTGAGAAGGCGGCGCGCCGTTGCGTCAGCTCGCGTGCGCCCTTGGGGGTAGAGATGAAGAGATTCCGCCTCGCGCTGATCCTGCTCGTTCTCACCGTCACCTCGGCGTACGCCCAGGACACGGGGCGGATCGACGGCCGCGTCGTGAACGCGACCGGAGACGAGGTGGGCGGCGTCGTCGTGACGATCGACGAGCTGTCGCGCGCTGAGCTCACCGACGCGCACGGCGCGTTCCATTTCGACCGCGTGCCGCCGGGGACGTATTCGCTCACCTACACGGCGGGCGAGCGCGTCGAGCGCGACGGCGGCATCGAGGTGAGCGCCGGCGAGACGACCGAGCTGCGGAAGCAGGTCGACTGGACGATGACGTTCGCCGAATCGATCACGGTGCAGTCGGTGTCGCGCCGCGCGGAGCGGATCGTCGAGGCGCCCGCCGCGGTGTCGGTGGTGACCGAGGAGGAGCTGGCCCTGATCTCGCCGACGGGGCAGCTTCCCAAGGCGCTCGAGTCGGCGCCCGGCGTCGATTTCACGCAGAGTGGCCTCTACGACTTCAACTTCAGTGCGCGCGGCTTCAACAGCACGCTGAACCGCCGCATCCTCACGCTCATCGACGGCCGCGATCCTTCCGTGCCGTTCCTCGGCGCGCAGGAGTGGGCGGCACTTTCGTATCCGCTCGACGAGATGGCCGCCGTGGAGCTCGTGCGCGGTCCCGGATCGGCCCTCTACGGCGCGAATGCCTTCAACGGCGTCCTCAACATGATCACGAAGCAGCCGCGGTTCACCGAGGGAGGGAAGGTCCAGCTCAGCGGCGGCGATCTCGCGACGATGCGCGTCGACTTCCGGCAGGCGGGCGAGCTTGGTGCCGGGTGGTACTACCGCGTGCTCGGCGGCTGGCAGGAGAGCGACGACTTCACGCGCTCGCGGAACGCGACGAGGGAGTACGGGATCCAGCGCGATCTCTCCGCACCGCCCTGCGCGGGAGGAACGTTCAATTGCCTCCCCGCGGAAGCGGTTCCGCTCGCACTCGATGAGGTCCAGATCGGGTTCGCCGGGATTCGCGCCGACCGCTATTTCGAAGGCGACCGCGCGCTGACGCTCGAAGCGGGCGGCGCGCAGCTCGAGGGCCCGGTGTTCGTCACGGGCATCGGCCGCGTGCAGGTCACCGACGTCGAGCGGCCGTGGATCCGCGCGAACTTCAGCGCGCCACGATGGAACCTGCTCGCGTACTGGGACGCGCGCGACGCGAACGAGCAGATCGCCCTCGCTTCCGGCGCCCCGCTCTACGAGGACTCGCAGAACGTCCATGCCGAGCTGCAGGGGAATCAGGACTTTTTCGGCGGACGCGCGCGCGTGGTCGGCGGCGTCGCCTGGCACCAGCAGGACGTCGACACCTCGAACCCGCAGGGATTCCATACCCTGATGGCCGAAGCGAAGACAGAGGAACAGCAGGCGGTGTTCGGCCAGCTCGATTTCGACGCCACGGATCGTCTCAAAGTGGTTCTCGCGAGCCGGTGGGACGACAGCACGCTGCACGACGCGCAGCTCTCGCCGAAGGCCTCGGTCGTCTACTCCCTGGCGACGAACCATTCGCTCCGCGCGAGCTACAACGAGGCCTTCCAGGTGCCGAACTATTCGGAGTTCTTCCTCCGGGCCCCCGCGGGACGGCCGGTGAACCTGAGCCCGATCGAGACGGCGCTCGCTCCGTTTCTCGGCGGCGTCCCGCTCGGATTCGGCAGCATCCCGATCCTCGCTCTCGGCAACGAGAACCTCCAGGTCGAGGAGATCACGAGCTACGAGATCGGCTACAGCGGCATCTTCGGCGGGAAGCTGTACGCCACGGTCGACTACTACGAGAACGCCGTCGAGAACTTCGTGACCGACCTGCTGCCGGGCGTGAACCCTACATTCGCGCCGTACCAGCCGCCGGCGGTCCTGCCGGCGCAGGTCCGGGCGATTCTGCTCCAGACACTCCAGCAGAACCTCCCGCCGGCGGTGTTCGCCGGGTTCACGAACCTCGCGGGCGGGGCACCGGCGATCGTCTTCTCCTACACGAACGCGGGGGAAGTCGACACGCGCGGGGTCGAGCTCGCGTTCAACTACTACGTGAATCAGAACTGGGTCCTGGACGCGAACTACGCCTGGTTCGACTTCGACGTGAAGTCGCAGGCCCTCGGCGACCGGCTCCTTCCGAACGCGCCGTCGGACAAGTACAACCTCGGCGTGACCTACCGGCATCCGAGCTTCGATGCGTCGCTGAAGTACCGGTGGGTCGACGGCTTCGACTGGGCCGCCGGCGTCTTCTTCGGTCACGTCCCGTCGTACGGCCTGCTCAACCTGGCGGCGAATTACACGCTCGCGGAGAACTGGACGATCGGTCTCAACGTGAGCAATCTGGCGGACGACGAGCATTTCGAGTCGTTCGGCGGGGACCTGCTGACGCGGCGGGCGCTGGGTTATGTCTCGTACCGCTGGTAGGTAGTCGGGTTGTCCTCGATTAGAATCGAGGCACCCGATGCCTCCGTCCGACCCCAGACTGACCGCGCCGTTCGACCAGGGGATGTTTCTCCTTCACTGCAACCGGGGGAAGGAGGCGTTCCACGAGCGCCGGTACGGGGAGGCGCGGCGGGAGCTCGAAGCCGCGCAGCGCCTCCGTCCGAACGACTCGGACGTGCTGAACCTGCTGGGCCTCGTCTACTTCAAGACGGGCGCGTTCCCCGAGGCCGAGGTCATCTACCGGCGGCTGGTGGAGGAAAACCCGAGTGTCTTCATTCTCCACGCGAACCTCGGACTCATCCTTTTCAAGCAGGAGAAGCTCGACGAGGCGGAGCGGCACCTGCTGAAGGCGATCGAGTTGCGGCCGAACTATTCGAAGTCGCACCTTTACCTCGGTCTGCTGTACCGGATGAAGAAGAAGCACGGCCTCGCGCTGGAGCATCTCCGCTTCGCCGGGGCGGACAAGCTGCTGCGCGAGGCCGAGCAGGAGATGAAGGCGCCGAAGGCGGGCAGGCGGCCGACGATCGAGCAGCCGCTGCCGTCTATGCCCGAGCCCGAGCCGGCGCCCGAGCCGGTGCCCGAAACGTTGCCGCATCCTGATCTCCTCATCGCGCAGAACGCGGCGCGCAAGCTCCAGGAGGCGGTCGACGAGACGCAGCTCGGCGAGGAGAAGCGCATCGATCTCGGGCGGCGCGTCGAGGGCGCGTCGCGGACGTTCGTCCTCCATGAGAACGGGTTCCTCGAGATCAACTTCCAGCGCAGCGTTCACGTGAAGAGGGGAACGATCTCGAGCTATTCGGGGAACCTGAAGTTCGAGGCGGAGTCGGGCCTCGAGGGGACGACGGCGGCGACGCTCGTCCGCGCGCAGGGGAGCGGCAAGATCTTCGTTTTCGACCGGGGGCACAAGACGTTCCTTCTCGACCTGAACGACGAGTTCGTTTTCGTCGAGGGGGCGAACCTCCTCGCGCTCGAGGACACGCTCGCATACCGCCTCGAGCCGATCTACGACGCGACATATCAGAAGAAGATCGATACGGTGAAGATCTTCGGGAAGGGATCGCTCGCGATCTCGACCTCGATCGAGCCGCTCACGATGCGGGTCATGCCGGAGTTCCCGCTATCGATCTCCTCGAACGCGCTCGTCGCGTGGACCGGAAACCTCGTCCCGACGGTGATCGAGGAGGGAGAGCTCGCCGGGATCATGATCGGCGGCGAGGACCACGGCTTCAAGATCCGGTTCGAGGGCGAAGGCGTCGTGGTGTCGGAACAGTAGGACGCAGAATGTTGAGCGCCCGCAGGGCGCAGGACAATAGCCGGGGGCAAGTGCCCGCCAGGGCGCGCCGCCCCCGGATCCAGGCGACGAACCACGATTCTGCGCCGCGCTCGCGGCGCGGGATGTCCGGCGCCGTTTCACGGCGCCCGATTCGTCGCGAGGCGCGCGTTCCGGGGGCGGCGCGCTTCGCGCGCGCCTCCGGCTATTCTCCGG